>NZ_JBFRBC010000012.1:0-110463 GCF_040932045.1 Microbulbifer sp. TYP-18 | reverse complement strand
GTGAATATCACCGCTGTAACTACCACTGTTCTTTTTTTGATGGAGCTCGTAGCGGGATATGGTCCCAGTGGCTGCGCCCCACTTGACGGTAAATACGCCGTCGTCATCCTGGCTGGGGAAGTTCTCGAAATTACCGGCAATGCCGGGCTTGCGGGCTACGTTTACTGTGGCTGAATCGCTATCGGTGTAAGTTTGGCAATCGAGGGGTTCACCCGGGGGCGTAAAGCAAAAGGTGTTTTCCCAATAGATACTATACTTGTACACCCCGGTTGATCTGTTGGAATAGGTTTTGGTACGGTTCGTGGAGTCAGAAATTACAAACGAATTGATAAGGGTACCATTTTTCCGTTCAGAAAAAGTACCCGGCCCCCTGTACGATACGGTATAGGAACCGTCCGGGCTGTTGGATTCCGATACCGATACATTCACATCGACCTGCGCAACAGCAACGGGCAAAAGGCACCAAGTTGAAACAAAGAAAAGAAGGTATTTAGGAAGGTTGAACCTAACGGATGAACAGATAATACCCGCTAGTGCCTGATAATTGCGCAGACCCATCGAAGACCCCAAGAAGCTTTTATTTTATGGCGGGAAATTCTCCACAGACAAAACTAATGGTCAATTACACGCCATTACACCCAGAAATATTGAGAAATCCATCACACTTAAAGCCTGATCTAATTCACACTTGGTACCATGAACGGCACCAATAATGATGGACAGCATCCGAAAATCGGAATGATCAACCTCTAAAAAGCGGCTTCAGTACTCTGAGATGCCTTTGCTGATACCGCATTGATCCGCATTTGAATCGCATCCAGTTTTAGCTGCTTGGCCTTACGTGGAATATCTTCGACTAAAATACGCTCGCGTCGCTTGCGTAATTCACTCAGGCGCTGGCTGGCTTGGTTCACTGGTCGGCTCCGGTTTCATTCTCCTGGACGCATTCCTGCCAGATTTAAGCTTGTGTCATGGGCCACTAGCAGAATCTGCTAGAGCGCACTTGATAAAATACATGCAAATCAGTTTTAAACTTTAGTCATAAAATGTGCAAAAGTCGCAAAGCCTACAAGTGCGTATTTCCCTACCCTTGCAACTAAGATACTGTTACTCCTCGTAATTATGCGACGTTTTTAGTATTAAAGATTATATTTTCTTAGAAAATTCAATAGATATCACTAAAATTTTTTATCTATGCTTTCTAATTGATGTACTTCGAGGTATATATGAGATTTAAAATTGTAAGTTTAATATTGCTCTTTTCTCTATCCACAGTTGGACTTGCAAAAGATTACTACGTTTCTGATTCTTTAACACTGCAGAATTCAATTACCAGCTTAGCTTGCGGTGATAATGTAATTTTGCAGAATGGGAATTATATTAACACCAAACTTAGTTTAGAAATGAACTGTAGCGCTAGCTTACCTATAGTAATTAAAGCAGAAAACCCTGGCATGGCTTTTTTCTCAGGTGATATGGCTATTGCAATTCCTGGAAAGTACTACACATTATCAGGCTTATCTTTCATTCGAAATCCAGGCGGTATTACTCGCACTGCGTCTAAAGCACATTTAATTACCGTCACTGGCCGATTCAATCGTATTACCAATACAAAATTCGATGATATAGATGATGTAGAAGGGGTTTGGGTCCTGCTAAATGGTAAAAACAATCGGGTGGACCACAGCTATTTTGCCAACAAAAGCAGTGTTCATAGCTATATCAATATGGATATTGATCCCGCAGTTATTTCATATCATCTCGTAGACCACAACTACTTTTCCAGACCACTGTTAGGGAGCAATGGAGGATCAGCTTCCCGTGTTGGGCATGGCTCCATGCACAACTATCGTGCACGCATTATATTTGAATATAATTTATTCGAAAATGAAGATGGTGAATCAGAAATTGTCTCCGTAAAAAGTAGTGAAAATATTTTTCGCTATAATACTTTTAAAAATTCACGGGGTCATTTAAGTTTACGTCAAGGTCAACGCAGTTTAGTATATGACAATTATTTTTTAGGCAATAGCGTGGCAAAAGAGCGCGGCATTTTTATTCGCGGAGAAGATCATGTGATCTTTAATAACTACTTTTCCGATTTGCGCCCCACTGCATCAGAAACTGATTACGGTAGCGTTTGCTTTGGCGCCTCAAGTACAACTCCAGACCCAGCGCGGGCAGCCATAGGCTTAAATCCATACCATTACCCCTTAACCAAAAATGTACTATTTGCCAATAATACTTTGATCAATGGCTACTACTCCAACATTTCTATTGGTTGTCAGTGGGATTTGACCGACCCGAAAAATCGCACTACGCTACCAGAATCATTGCGCTTTGCCAATAATTTAATTATTAACAATTCAAGACAGGTAGACGCCAGTGCAGTAGCGGTGAATCAACACTCTAGTGCTATTGATATTTTATGGTCGAATAATTATTTTGATACTGCCAATGCTGGCATTACTGACGGGGGATTAATGCGGACTACGCTGCCACTTTACAACGATGCTACTGCTAATATCCTAATGCCCTCTGTGCCTACCACTGCATCATCAACTGAGTTAAGTACTTGGATTGATAATATTCCGCTTGATACTCGCTGGGTAGAAAACAACAATTTAATCAGTCGTATTAAAAATACCACTGCAGTTGGTTTTGAAATACCTATCGACCCTCGCAGCATGCAAAGAGTTTTACCATTAAGCAGAACTGAGGTAGGCACTAATTTCTAGTGGTGTGGCGGCCTTGTCCTCACCCAATAGGGTGAGGACAAGAAAATCATTTGCCTTATATGTAAAACGTATTGCAGTTTCAATTAATAACTACAGATCCATTATGCAGCACACCTAATAGAAGGCCCCGGGGTATTTTGCGCCTCGTAAACCGGTGGTGTTCAGAATTCTGTGTCATTTCTTTATCATTAGCAAAAAGGAGATGACCCATGACCAAACCTACTTTCGATATGGATGTCGCTGTCACGGTACTGCGTGAGGGCAAAGACCTCAGCGGCAAAGACGGCATCCTCACCCCACTGATCAAACAGCTCACCGAAACTGCCATGAAGGCGGAGCTGGAGGAGCACCTCACGAGCGAGGACAAGCCCAATCGCAAGAATGGCACCACGCCCAAAACCGTGAAAAGTCCCGCTGGCAGCCTCGAGCTGCAGGCGCCGCGAGACCGCGCCGGCACCTTTGAGCCACAGATCGTCAAGAAGCATCAGACCCAGCTTACCGACGAACTCGAGCGCAAGGTCATTGTAGTGGCTTACTAAACCCAGGCACCATCGAAAGCCAAGCCCACTTCCCTTAACCATACCCCCCCAGAAGCGACCCTAAACCCCTGAACACAGGCCAGCCGCCCCGGCTCACCCGACAGCAAGATTCGCAAAGAAATGAACAGGGTACTTTAACCCACCCCATTGCCCATCCCTGCTCCTGTCCTTTTTAGCCTTCCTGGTTCTCACTGGGGCCGCCCTTTACATTTGGCAGCCCGCCAACTATGATTCGCGCCTGTCCTTATCCATCAATGGAAATTTTTTGCTAGATCATCAGGTATTCGCACGTTCCTAATCCTGCTCGGGATTAAGGAGCGCTCTTAACACTTAAGGCCCCTCACGCGAGATGCTGGGGAGACTTATGTCCGCGATTCCTGAAGATTGAGGCATTCCATTGAACATTTCAAAGCACGAGCAGCGCGTGCTGCACGTTCTCGCACTTGGCGGCGAGATTCACTACCTTCGTCACGAAAGTGGCAAAGTCCATGAAGTCATCTGCTACACACGGGATGGATACGTCCTTCCCAGTTGCACGCTTGACGTTTTCAAACGCCTGAAAAGTAAGAAGTTTGTCAGCTCGAAAAAGGGCCAGCCCTATCGCATCACGCAATTGGGGGCCAGCTCCGTTCGATCACAAATGAACCAGCGATAACTTTTTTTACAACTTGAAAGGAGGATATTTTCCTATGAAAACACCTTACCAAATACAATACGAAGCCTTCGCTGCCGCCGGCGGTCTCTACGATGAGCGGCACGCGAAGCTCTATGCGGACTTCGCAGACGCTTTGATTGAGGACGGTAGCTTCTCCATCGTGTATGAGGGCGTGGCACACGCATGCTACACCCCTATTACCGTGGACGCGGCACCACACCTCAAGTGTTACGTGTTGGCCCCTCTGGCAGTGCTGCCTGAGTACCAACGAAAAGGGTACGCCACCAGGCTGATGGAGGAGGCGGAAAAGCAGCTGGACGCCGACGCAATCTTTGTTATGGGTGAGCCGTTTCACTACGGCAAACGCTACTGTACCCCCCACAAGGTCCTGCCTCCCGTGAGAACCAAAGCCCCGCTAGAGTGTTGGTTCGCCCGCGAGCTGACCCCGGGGGCACTGGACGGCGTGGGTGAATCCACCTCCAGCTTGACCGGACCCTACGCCGATCCACGTATGTGGGGGCACCCGAGTGAACAAGTGTAAAACGTGGGCGCAAGGCAGCGCCCCTTTGGGGGTACGAATATCATGGAGACAACAGGCGGGGCTGGCACAGAGGCTACGCCCTGCTTTATTCAAATCAGTCCGCCCGCTTCTACTGGAAGCAATACCTGAGGCCGAAAGGGACATAACGTCCAAACTTTTTCTCCGACCCCATTGTTACAATCGTACCAGAATCAGACCACTGAGCGGGGGTATCTCTATCTTGCCACGCCGCTGGTCGAGAGTGTCTTTTTGACCATTCAGTACATCGATCCAGGTTGAGTCACCAAGTACCTCGGCCGAAATAGTGCTCGCCTGAGAGGCGTTGTTCAATATGACCAACACCTTGTTGTCCCCATACACCCGGTGATAGCCGTAAAGCCGGCGCTCATTGTCAATCAATACAGGTTGGAAATCGCCCAGTTGCAGTGCCGGGTTTTGGTTGCGGATATGAATCAGGTTGCGATAGTGTCTTAGCAGTTCCGTATTGACACCAACCTTGTCGGGGGAACGCTTGCCGCCATCGGGCAGGTAGACTTCATCTTCATATTCAATGTCCGGCCAGATCATCGGCTTGCGTGTATCCGGATCGTTTGCGCCCCACATGCCCACTTCATCCCCATAGTAGATCATCGGCGCGCCCACATAGGTCATCTGGAAGAGGGCGAAAAGTTTTTGCAGCTGAATTTCGTGCTCGTTGGGCTTCCTGACAACATAGTCGGGGTTACTGGCAACCTGCGATCTATTGAAGTAGTTACCCCAGTCCCGAAAGTTACCAACCCCCCGGTTCACTATATGTGAACCTATGCGGTTGGAATCGTGACTGCCAAACAGGTTTTGCACCACATAGGCGACGCCCTCAGGGTAGAGGTCCCTCAGGTCCGCCAGTTTGCGGTCAAATGCACTGACACTGATATTCATGCCCGGGGGGTTGAAAAAGAACTCTGCCGCGGTGAAGGCAAAGTTGTAGTTCATCTCACCATCGAATTCATCGCCCTGAAAATAGGGCTTTACCTTTTCCGGCACATCGACAATTTCGGCCGTCAGGTAGGCCTCGGGATTGATCGATTTGACATGGCCGCGCCACGCCTTCCAGAAATTGTGATGGACCTCGAATGCCACGTCCAGCCGCCAGCCATCGATGCCGTGTTCTATGCCTTTGCCTTTCGGGTTCATCCAGCGCTCGGTAGCGGCGAATACATAGTCTCTCGGGCCTTTGACCAGCCCCTGTTCATCCTCCCGGAATTCCGGGAGCGACTCCACGCCGAACCAGCCGGAATACCTGAATTCGCTCCCCTTTTTATCATCCCGGTAAGATTCGACGATAAACCAGTCCCTGTAGGGGGACGCCTGCTGGTGTTGCCGCAGGTGTTGAAATGCGAAACTGTTGACACCCATGTGGTTGAAAACGCCATCGAATATAATTCGGATGTCCCGTTTGTGCGCCTCATCAATCAGGTTCAATGCCAGCTCATCGGCGCTGGTCCAGACCCAGGTCGATGGGTCAAGAGGGTCTTCCGTGGCCATCAATTTGCGATCGCCCTCGGGGTCAGGGCCGAAAGTGGGGTCGATATGGTGGTAGCTGGCCCCATCGTATTTGTGCAGGGACGGGGCGTCGAATACAGGGTTGAGGTAGATGGCGCTTATACCGAGCCCTTCCAGATAATCAAGTTTATCGATAACGCCCTGCAGGTCGCCGCCATAGCGACGCCGCAACAGGTGTTTCCACAATTCCGGCTCACCATTGGCTTTTTCGTAGGCCTGCAACTTATACCAGTCACTACCCCAGGGGTGGACCTGCCATTTTTTAGGCGCTTCCTGGGGATCTGCGCCGAGTATGTCCTTCATTTCGGGATCGTTATTGCTGTCGCCATTGCGGAAGCGTTCCGGGAAAACCTGATACCAGACGACTTTTTTAGCCCATTGCGGGACGAATTCTTGACCCTCGCTGGCACTGGATGCCATTGGAATGGCGAGCATAAGCGGGATAAGTGTGCGCACCGCAAGCTGGATAGTGTTATTCATAAAAAATGTTATTTAATTCCCTGACGTCAATGTACCAAATGGCGAGTCTGCAATCGATTATCAAAATGGACGGCCAGCAAATCAAGCATGTAACTGCTTGATTTGTCGTGGAGGATTTGCGGACATGCGCCGCAAACCCGGGTTGAGTAAAGCCAGGGAGGGCTTTTTCAACAACCTGCCAGTGCCCCTCCGTCCACTGCAATCGGCGTTGTGGCAGACTCAAGTCATACGTTAATCCATGCTGAAAATAGCGTCAAATATTATTCCTTCTTGCACACGAACAAGCCCGGAAACCCTCTAATTAAATCGGTGCAACCTCAGATTTTGCAGCCAGTTCGCCAGTACGACGTTGTCGCGCAGGGATGCTGGCTGCCTTTTGGCGGCGAGCGCACTCGGCGCAAAACCCCGGAGGGCCGGCTATGGCGCCACAGACTCTGCTGAGGCATTACTGAATTATCCAGAGGTTCCCCAGGTAATAAATAGCCGGTCCATACCCCCCAACTGTCATCAGCAACCGCTAACAGGCTCGCCTTCTATAGTGAACCAATCCGCCAATCATCTTGCTGCTTCAGCATATCAATAAATTTCCTGATCTTGGGCATATTGATCATATCCCGATGGACCAATGCCCAGACTGACAGTTGCCAGCTTTCCCCCACAGGAATTTCAACCAGGTCTTTGTCCACCGCTACGATAGTCTTTGGCATACCGCCAATACCAATGCCAGAAAAAAGCGCATGGCGCAATATCTGTATAGTAGAAGCTGTTAAAATGATGCGTTCTTCCTCTATGTTTTTGTAAATCCAGTCATTCCATTGCAAGTGAACTTGCTTCTCATTCAAAGCGACAAACCTATGCTTCTGCAGATTACTTTTTGTAGGTTGGCCGTACTTTTTTATATAGCTTTTGTGGGCGCATAACACTATCTCTGAAGTGACTAATGGCAAAACAACATTGTCCGGGGTTTCCGGCTTGGGGCCTCCCCGAATCGCAATGTCTGCCTCACCATATTCAAGCTTGAAGTTGCGCAAATCCCCAATAATGTCAATACGCATACCCGGATGTTGCGCCTGGTATTGATTGATGGTGGGCATCAATAAACTGGCCATTTCGTTGACCATGGTAATGGTCAATGTGCCCTGCAGGGGTTTGTCTTTGCTTTGCAGCCGGTCAGATAGATTGTTGAATTGGTTATCGGTCACCTCCCCCAGGCGCATAATCTCCAGGCCCGCTTCAGTTGGAATGTAACCCTTGTCGTTGCGTTGAAAAAGGACGATACCAAGGCTCTCTTCCAGGGCGTCAATATGGCGCATCACCGTTGACCTGTGCACACCGATTGCCTGGGCGGTAGCACTCAAGGTACCGAGTTTGGCCAGTTTGTAGGCCGTGCGCAATTCAGTCCACTTCTCCATATTCCACCTGGCTCGCCATTCCTTTAACACCCGTGCCGCCTGGCACTAACTGTGCATATATGCACACAACTGTCTTATATTTGCTCATTTACCACATTAATGCAACAACCTATTCTAGGGCCTCCAGAGAAAGATTGCAGGGGCAAGCGTAAACAATGACGATTCAAACCGATGTATTGATTGTGGGTGGTGGCTTTGCCGGGGTCTCTGTGGCCCAGGCATTGGAGAAACAGGGCATTCGCACCACCCTGGTGGACCAAAAAGAGTACTTTGAGGTGACCTTCGCCACCCTCAGGAATCTGGCTGATCCCGGTGCAACCGGTAATCGGGCCCGCAAGCATTACCAGGACTTCCTAAAGGGGCGTTTTATTCAGAGCCGCGTTCAAACCCTCGGTCCCCAGCGTGCGGTCTTGTCCGATGGCGCAGAAATCCAGTTTAAGCATGGCGTCATCGCCTCGGGCACCCGTTACCCCGGTTTGCCCATTGCCAAAACAGACAAATCCATGGGTTTTGAGGCGCGCAATAATGAACTGATGGCGGCCCATACCCAGCTTAAAAAAGCGCGAAAAGTGATGGTCATTGGCGGTGGCGTTGTGGGTGTCGAACTGGCCGGGGAAATTGCCCATGCGCACCCTCATATCCAACTCGTCCTGGCGCACAACAGCGATGTGTTGTTGAATGGCTTCAAACAAAAGGCACAAGCCAGGGCACAACAGCAACTGGAAAGCCTGGGGGTAGAGATAGAATTCAATCGCCGTTACCAGAAGCAGAATGACCGGTACCTTGACCAGAATACCGGTGACATCAGTGATGCCGACCTGGTGTATGAAGCAACCGGCGTATTACCCAATAACGATTTCCTTAAAGGGGAACTTGCCCATATCCTGACTGCAAAAGGCTTTGTAAAAATAGACAAACAGCTACAGGTTGAAGGCACCAGTAATCTATATGCACTGGGTGATATTGCCGAGGTCGGCGAGGCCAGGCTGGGCTATCTTGCCGTAGAGCAGGGTAAATACCTGGCAGGGATGATCGCCAGCAAGCTCCAAGGCAAGGCCGTAAAAGCCTACAAGCGCAATCCGCTGATGGCGCTGATTCCCGTGGGCCAAAGGCAGGGGGTGGTACAGCTCCCCTTTGCTGTCACTACCGCAAGATTTTTGGTGGGGTTAAAGCAAAAAGACCTGTTTATCAACAAGATCTACAAGGGGTTTGGCACAACCCCCAATGCCGGCTAACAATCCGCTGCTGTTTAGGAGCAGTCGGCGGCCAAGCCGAATGCACTCTTGCGAAATCCTCGTCATCAAGCTCCGGGCCTTCCTAATTGTTGGCGGTTGGATTCCATCAGGAATGGTGGCGAAGCGGGCCAAGGGAACCTGCCCGTTTAAATGGGTACTCGCACTTTTTCTATGCATACCTACATAGAAATATTGGCGCCAAAATGCTCTTATCGAGTTGCATTCCGTTTTCTTTAGTGACCAAGCGGCGTAAGATTGGCCAGTATTTATCGGTACTTGGGCCGTGATTGTGCCGGTTTTTTCGAGCCAACCGCCCAAGAGGTCCAAAAAGCCCAGGTGTCTTCCAGCCCGGGCATTTTCTCAAAGAGCCATTCCTTCAACGGGAGAACGATAAGGTGCCCTAAGCGTAAGTAAAAGGCGCTGACCCAAGGTGCAGCAACACCAGGGGCCAGCTAACCAAATTGATAAAGTGACTATCAAAATGGCTATATGGATAATACGCTAGATGTCCGCTCGTCTTCAATAAACCGGTACAAACGTAGTGGTTTGGAGCGATTTCCCAGGCTCTGGGAGCGTTGCGTCCGCCTTTTCTGCTTTACAGCCTACCGTTCCCGCGCACCGCCCCACAGTTCCCCGCAGCTCCCCTCAAAGTTACTTTCCCAGCTCTCCCACTGCGGAAGCTCACCCCATGGTTTGCAGCCCAGAAGGAAAGGCCTATGTTGATTTTAACCCGCCGGATTGGCGAGAATCTCAGAATCGGGACAAATGTTTCAGTGACGGTATTGGGTATTACGCGCAATCAGGTAAAGATGGGTGTGAATGCCCCCAAGTCCCTGCCCGTCCACCGCGAAGAAGTCTATCTGCGCATCCAAAAAGAAAAAGCGTCGGGCATTGAAGAAACTTGAAAAATGGATTTTTTCACCAGGGAGGGTTTGCCGTGTTTCGCAATTGCCCTATGGGGCAGAAGCCGTGGTCTATTGTCTTTTCTCCCTTCGCTTTTTTCTTCTTTTAACGCGATGCTTTTCTCCTGCCACCCAAGGGCTTATTCGCCCAATCAATCCCTCCATCTGCTTTATCGCGGGTAGTATTTTCGATAGCAGCGGTGCCCTGGCGTTTCTGCACAGTTGTTCGTAGTTCTACGGCAAAAGCGCGCAGTCAGGTTCAACCTTTCGCACTGCGCAAAGTTATACCTGGTCTGACTTCCGTCTCGTCGCATTTTTATCGCAAAAGCACCAAAGCTTGACGCCGGTTGCCCATCCCCCTGGCTAGGGTGGCTCCTGATGTAACACGATAGTTCCCATTGCAATAACACCTGAGAGGACATTATGACGCCGATAAAGAGAGCGAGCGCGCTGTGTGCGGTGTGTGCGGTGTGTGTCAGCGGGGTAATGCTGGCGGGCGATGCACTGGCAGTCAATTATGGCGAAGCGCTGCAAAAGTCGATTTACTTTTACGAGGCACAACAGTCCGGGCCTATCCCAGCCTGGAACCGCAACGAGTGGCGCGGCGATTCCGGCATGACCGACGGAGCCGACAACAATGTCGATCTGCTCGGCGGCTGGTACGATGCCGGCGACCATGTGAAATTCGGTTTCCCTATGGCCGCGTCAACCACGCTGCTGGCCTGGGGCGCGATAGAAAACCGCGACGCCTATGTGCAAACCGGACAGCTGCAGCACTTGCAAAACAATTTGCGCTTTGTGGCGGATTACATGGTCAAGGCGCACACCGCCCCCAATGAATTCTGGGGGCAGGTGGGCAGCGGATCTGTGGACCACGCCTGGTGGGGTTCCGCCGAAGTTATGCCGATGGCGCGGCCGTCGTACAAGATCGATGCCAGCTGCCCCGGTTCCGAGCTGGCCGGCGAGGCGGCCGCAGCACTGGCGGCGGTGTCGATGGTATTCGAGTCCAGCGACCCAGGTTACGCATCCAGCATGCTGGACCACGCCGTGCAGCTGTACAACTTCGCCGATAATTACCGCGGTGTCTACAGTGACTGCATTACCGACGCGGCTGCTTTTTACCGCTCGTGGAGCGGCTACAACGATGAGCTGGTATGGGGTGCCGCCTGGCTCTACCGCGCCACCGGCGACCAGGCCTATCTCGACAAGGCCACAGCCTACTACGACAACCTGGGCACGGAGCAGGGCGAAACCGTCAAGGCCTATGGCTGGACCCACGCTTGGGACGACAAGGGCTACGGGAGTTATGTGTTGATGTCGCTGCTCACCGACAATGCCGAATACCGCGCCGATGCGGAACGCTGGCTGGATTACTGGACCACCGGCTACCAGGGCAGGCGTGTGCGCTACACCCCCGGCGGCCTGGCGCACCTGGACCAGTGGGGCGCGGCCCGCTACACGTCCAACACCGCATTCCTGGCGCTGGTCTATTCCGACTACCTCAAGCGGGTGGACCCGGAAAACAGCAGGGCGCAGATCTATTACGATTTTGCCGTGAGCCAAATGGAATACATTCTCGGCGACAACCCGATGAATATGAGCTACCAGATTGGTTACGGCAGCGTCTTCCCCACCTCTCCCCACCACCGTACCGCGCATGGCTCCTGGAATAACAGCCTCAGTGACCCGGTCGCCAACCGCCACACCTTGATCGGCGCATTGGTGGGCGGGCCGGATAGCAGCGACGGTTTCCAGAACGACCGCGGTGATTTCATCCTCAACGAAGTGGCCACCGACTATAACGCCGGGTTCACCTCAACCCTGGCGCGGCTGTGGCTCGACTTTGGCGGCTCGCCAATTCCGGAAACGCAGTTTCCCGCGCCGGAACAGCGCGACCTGGAATTGTTTGTGGAGGCAAAACTCAATTCCAGCGGCAACCGTCACACCGAGATCAGTGCCCTGGTGCACAACCGCACCGCCTGGCCAGCGCGCAGTACCGACAACCTGAGCCTGCGCTATTGGGTGGACCTGAGTGAACTTATCGACGCCGGTTACGGCCCGCAGGATTTACAGTTGTCCTCTGCCTACAACCAGGGCTCCGGTTACACAGGTCCGCATCCCTGGGGCGACCCCGCCGACAATATTTACTATGTGGAAGTGTCGTTTGCGGGCGTGGACATTTATCCCGGCGGCCAGTCTGTGTCGAAAAAGGAATCCCAGTTCCGCGTGGCGGTTTCCGAGGGCGTGCCCTGGGACCCGGCCAACGACCCCTCCTGGGATAATTACGGCCACAGCCGCGAGCCCGCAGAGCTGATCGCCCTGTACGACGATGGCGAACTGGTTTGGGGGCAGGAACCCGGCGGCGGTTGCGGTGGCGATACGGGTATCAACTGCGCACCGGTGGCCAATCCCCAGTCCCTTTCCACGCCCTTTGAGACCATGCTCAATATCACTCTGAGCGGCAGCGACAGTGACGGCAGCCTGGTTGACTTTACTGTGGTCAGCGGTCCGTCCCATGGCTCCCTGAATGGCAGTGGCGCGGCGAGAAACTATACCCCTGACAACGGCTTCTCCGGTAACGACAGCTTTACCTTCACTACCACCGATGACCAGGCTGCGGTCTCTTCACCGGCCACAGTTTCCATTACCGTCGAAGCACCGCTGGTGCCGGCCGTGCAGATCAATCACCCCGGTGACGGTGAGCAGCTATTGCTGGGGCAGGACATTGTGGTGTCCTACACAACGCAGTTTGCCAACGGTGCCAACGTCTACCTGGACGGCGCGCTGGTGGGCAGCGACAGCGATAGCGTCGTGGTCCCGGCTCCGGCAGCGGAAGGTATCTACCGGATTGAAGTGATCGCCACCCAGGATGGCGAAGAGCTGGCGGCGAGTGACAGCGTCACCGTGGAGGTGTTGGAGCAGCTACCCGGCGGTGCGGACTGCGCACTGGGCACTACGGATGTATGGGACACCGGCTTCGTACTCAACAATATCTCGGTGACCAACAAGGGGGACACCCCGCTGGAAAGCTGGCAGGTAACACTTGGCTTCAACCAGCCGATCAGCCTGGTCAACGGCTGGAGTGGCGTGTTCAACCTGTCCTCGGATGGCCTCAGCATGTCGGTATCCAATGTCGACTACAACGGCAACCTGCAGCCCGGCGCCAGCGCCAGCTTCGGTTTCCAGGGTGGTCACAACGGCAACTTTGCGCCGCCCACCTGCACGGTCAACTGAAGCGCGCGGGCGTTTTAAATCTGTCTGATCCTACTTTTCCATTCACCCGCGGGCGGCGGTTGCCGCCCGCACTTCTCAGGAGTGAATAGCATGAAACTGAATTTCAAGCTTTTACCCTACTTTGCGGCGGGGCTGATGGTCGCGGCCACCTGTTTAACAGCAGTGCAGGCCAATGACGCACTGCCGGACGACGACTGGCTGCATGTGGAGGGCAACCGGATTGTCGATAGGCTGGGCAATCCAGTGTGGCTCACCGGCGCCAACTGGTTCGGGTTTAATACCACCGAGCGGGTTTTTCACGGGCTGTGGTCCGCCAACCTGGCCGACCGTATGCGCGATTTGGCCGAACACGGTATCAATATCCTGCGCGTGCCCATTTCCACCGAGTTGATCTGGGAGTGGCAAAACGGCATGGCTGCAATACCGGCGATCAATACCCACGCCAACCCCGAACTGGCAGGCATGAACGGGCTGCAGATTTTCGACGAGACTATTCGCCTGGCAAAGCACTACGGCGTCAAGCTGATGATCGACGCGCACAGCGCCGAAGCGGACAACTCCGGCCACATTTACCCTATGTGGTACAAAGGCAGCCTCGACAGCGAGATTTTTTACCGCACCTGGGAGTGGCTGGCGGAGCGTTACAAGGACGACGACACTGTGATTGCGTTTGATATCGAGAACGAGCCCCACGGCAAGCCCTGGGCCGACAACCCCTACGCCAAGTGGGACAGTTCCACCGACGTCAACAACTGGAAGCACGCCTGCGAAACCGCGTCCAAACGGGTGCTGGCCATCAATCCCAATTTGCTGGTGTTGTGTGAGGGCATCGAGTCCTACCCCATCGACGGTGTCAGCTGGGGCGGGGGCGACGGAAACAGTTATCACAACTACTGGTGGGGCGGAAATCTGCGCGGTGTGGTCGACCATCCTATTGACCTGGGAGCCAACCAGGACCAGCTGGTGTACTCCCCGCATATCTACGGCCCGTCGGTTTTCCGGCAGCCCTGGTTCGAGCCGGACTTTACCTATCAATCGCTGATGGAAGACGCCTGGCGCGATAACTGGTTTTACTTGCACGAACAGGGAATCTCGCCGCTGTTGCTGGGCGAGTGGGGCGGCCTGCTCGACGGCGCGGAAAACGAAAAGTGGATGGGCTATGCCCGCGACCTGATTGTCGAGCACCAGCTGCACCACACCTTCTGGTGCCTCAACCCCAACTCCGGTGATACCGGCGGACTCTGGCTCAACGACTGGACCACCTGGGACGCCGCCAAATACGCACTGTTAAAACCCGCGCTGTGGAGCGACGGCAGCGGTAAATTTGTCGGGCTCGACCACCGGGTGCACCTGGGTAACAGCAATGTGGGAACACACCTGGGCGAATACTATGGTTCCACTGAGCCCGCCGTGCAGATCAGCAGCCCGGTTGACGGTGCCGAGTTTGTGGCCGGTGACCCGATATCCGTGAGTTATTCCCTGCGCAATGCCAGCGGCGTTAACGCCTATCTGGATGGAGTCTTCCAGCTCGGCCACAGGGATGGCAGTGTGACAGTCACCGCGCCGGACCAGCTGGGTGCACACGAGATCAGCCTGATCGCGCTGGACGATGCCGACCAGGAGCTTCCCGCCAGTGACACTGTCACTATCGAGGTGGTGGAAGAGCCGGTCGCAACGCCGAGTGTGGCAATCACCGCACCCGCCGAGGGCAGTAGTTTCGCGCCGGGTGCCAGCTTCACGCTCGAATACACCCTTGAAAATGCCCACGGCGTAGAGGTAACGCTGGATGGCAATTCGGTAACCGCCACCGGTGGCGACAGCGTGGCGCTCACCGCGCCTGTCGTCGACGGCAGCTACACCGTGGACGTAGAGGCCCGGGACAGCAACGGTCAGCCACTGGCCGCCAGCGACAGCGTCACCATCGCAGTGGAGACACCCGCGCCCAGCGGCATTGTCTGTGCGCTCGATGTGGTAGATGTGTGGAGTGACGGTTTTGTACTGAACAATGTCAACGTAACCAACCAGGGCAGCGCCGTGAGCGGGTGGACGGTAACGCTGCAGTTCAGCGGACCTGTGACCTTTACCAATGGCTGGAACGGCGTGTTTTCCGTAGCTGCCAGCGGTCAGACCGTGACTGTCTCCAACCTGGAGTGGAACGGCAACCTGCAAACCGGGCAGAGCGCCAGCTTTGGATTCCAGGGCGGTCACGACGGCAGCTTCGTGCCACCTGGCTGTACCGCTAACTGAGTTTGAACGAAACAGCGGGCCCTCTGGGCCCGCCTCTTTGTCTGATTTTTCCCGGCTTTTCCCGCAGATCTCCCTGCCGGTTATCCCGCCTATTCCATAATTTATTTTATCGTTAGATTTCCGGTAGCGTCGCCGGTTGCATCCTGGACTTCCGGAAATTGTGTACCCATTCATAGGTTTGTGTCCGTGAACGGGCCAGCCCATACCCGCCTCTCCGCCAATTCAACCGGACACCAACTGAATTGGCAGCAAGAGACTGTGTAATCGCGCGATTGATATATCCGCTGCTTAAAGCAGTTTACCGAAGCATTTTCCGGTTTTTCGAGGACGCACCTTGCTTCGGCTTCGCCGAATACTTCTCTCGATGGCACCAGACAATGAAAAAAATGCCAAAATTTTCAAGTAGGCCTTTTGTTCCAATTTTTTCGCCCGGCAGGATAAAATCCTGCCTCAGTGGAGTGGCCAATCCAACCTCAACAGAAAATAAAAATAACCTTCAGGGGACTGGGCGATGGACCTTTTGCTATTTAACTTGCATGATGTCGTTCTCATCATGACAGCCTTTCAGTGCGCACTGTTTGCATTCTTCCTGCTGGTGGTCAGGGGTGAGCGGCGTATCAGCAATGCCCTGCTCGCACTGTTTCTGTTGAGCCAGGCCGCCATTCCCCTGGATATCCTTATCAGTTTTGGTGCGGGCTTTCGCGAGTGGGCTATCCAGGTCTCGCCCAATCTCTTCTATATATTCGGTTTCGCCTACTGGCTGGAAGGGCCACTGCTGCTCTGGTACACCCGCTCGCTGGTCTATAAAGACTACCTGCCGAAACACCGCGAACTGGTATACCTGTTGCCACTGCTTGGCTATGTCATTTACCAATACTTCGTTTACTTCCGCTTTGATTCCCTGGCAAAGGGGGAAATGTTGCAGGACTACGACCTGTTTGCCGAATCGCTGCTGACCCATGGCATTGGTACCCTGCGGGAGCTATTGCGCTGGGTATTTGGTATCGCCTGCCTGGTGGAGCTCAGGCGTTATCATGCGAGAATCCGCGATTCCTACTCCACTATCGAGAAGATGGATCTCCGCTGGCTGTGGATTCTGGTGGCCGGTTTCCTGGTAATTCGCAGCTGGGCGGTGCTGGTTAATATCGCAATCATATCTTCCGCCCATTTGGATACGTTTTTCGATTACCGGGTCATGGGACTCGCCAGCAATTACACCGTGTTGATACTGGTTAGCGCACTGATTTTCATGAGCCTGCATGGCGCGTCAGTATTTGACGGACTGGAAGCCGAAGAGGAATCCGGTCCAGGGCCACTGGAAAAAAGTCGTGGCGGCGTACAGAAAAGTGCCAATCCGGGCAAACCACAGATAGATCCGGAGCTAGTGGAAAAAGTGGAACGGAGTATGACCCGGGAGCATCTGTTCCTGACCCCAACCCTGACGCTGGCCGACCTCGCCCAACATCTGGGCACGGCCAAACGCACGGTATCCACCATCATCAACCGCCACTTTGGCTGCAATTTTTTCGAGTTCGTCAATCAGTACCGCATAGAAGAAGCCAAAGCCCGCCTGGCAGACCCCGCCCGTGAAGAGCAGACAATTCTGGAAATAATGCTCGCTGTTGGGTTTAACACCAAAGGGACATTCAACACTCTGTTCAAAAACCGGGTGGGAATGACACCAACAGAATTCCGCTATCGCAGTCGCGCGCCGGCACCCCTGCCGCAGAATGCGGTCTAATGGTATCGACCAACATCGCTCGGCATACCAGCCGCTGCGAGCGTGGCTTTTATGGGATTTAGTGCACTTCTGGCAAACCATGATTGGGAATAGCACTGGCAGGCTGGGGGAGGCGTCGAAATTCTTCAAATTTCAACAGCCTGCCAGTGATAAAAGCTATTCCCAGGAGCACAACTCAGTGGTTATTGGTTTTCGTTAGGCGGCCCCGGTTTACTTTCGCCTGTGAATGCCCCCAATGCCTCTCCATGGCGCCCGCCGGCTTTGGCAAACATGCTCTGCGGCGTGAAATCCCGATTTTCCGGATCGAAAAAGCGCGGATCATCAAACTCAGAAAACTGGTCCGGGTCAGCTCGCAAGTGTGCGTGAAGCGTGTCAGTGAAGGCACTCTTCCAGTCGCCAAAGCTGCTGAAACTTTGGGGGTTGGTGCCCCCAAGGTCCAGCAGCCACTCGGGGCCTGTTGCTGCACTGTAGTCTGTGTGCCAGAAGAGGTTGTAATCCATCTCACTTATGGCGGTTGAAACGTCAAGCTGTCTGGAAGGACGGGTAATCAGCAGGTCTCTTTCGATTTGGCTAAAAATATTATTGTAGATGTCGATCCCGACAATACCGGAGAGGTTTATTGCAACACGTTCGATATCATAAAAAGTATTGTTGACGATATCGAGATCTTCTGACTGCTCGTTGACATTTCCCATATCCAAGTCAATGGCGCTGGCTGCCTCAAGAAACAGATTATCCTGGATTTGCAATTCACTCAGCTTGCTGTCTGCGGGGGCGCTGCCATCCAGTGAATTGCTTGTTGTTACAATAGCCTTGTCGAGCAGCTCAAATTGATTGCCCAGAATACTGACGTCCGATAAATGTTTGTCATTTTGTACCTGGAGTCGAACACCAGTATCGGAATTGTAAAAGCGGTTCTGGCTGATGGCGATCTCCGTGATTTCACCGCTGTCTGCCGTGATGATGGGATAGCTGCCTTCCCTATCGCTCTGATAAATATCGTGAATAGTATTGTTGCTGATATCCACCTGGCTGGTGCGCGACAGTCTTATGCCGCCGACATTTCTATAGCCATATACATGATGGATATAGGTATCGCTGACCTTGATGCCCCGGGATTCACAGTCCCCCAGCGAGGAAGATATACCGGCCGAATGTGTATTCCTGACTTCAATATTTTCAATCACAATATGACTGGCACACAAAAGGTAGATGCCAACGATGGTGTCTTCATCCTTGGTCTCTATACCCTGGTCAATGACCGGCTTTGGGGCGTCGTTACTTGTATCACCAGTGATACGGATAGGGGCCTCTGCTGTTCCACTGTTGGCCAGTGTGAATCCCCGTATGGTTTCACCGGGGAAGCGGTAGTTGCTTGTATATTGGCGACCGCCTTTGATAAGGATTGTATCGCCCGCCTGCACCGCATCCAGCGCATCCTGTAGCTCCTGGCTGCTTTCCACTTCGTAGGTTTTTGTGCTTGGGGGCGGTGGTGGCGCTGGCGGGTCATCTGAGGTCACAACGGAGACTTCCCCACCAGACCCGGATCCGCTGCAGGCAGCAATCCATATAGCTGTAAATGCTGCAACCGGCAGGTCGAACGAGAATTTTTTGAATTTTTCAGTGGCAAGAGGCATTTTGTCAGTGCTCAAATTAAAAGTTGTAAAATGTAACTGGTCATCATTCAAGGCAAAACAGCAATTACAGAGGTTTTTCTGGTCACAGCCCTATGGCATGACTTAGCAGGCTGTTGAAATTCGCAGAATTTCGACGCCTGGTACCGGAATATGGATGTTCCGGAAAAATCGACGACGCCTAAGTCGTTGATTTTGGGGGAAAAGTGAAAATCACATTTTTCGCTTTTCGTGTTTTGAAACAGGCAGGATGCCTTTTTCAACAACCTGTTAGGTCCGTTAGCTTAGCCGCCAAAACAGGCCCATCCATTTCGGCGCGGCCGGACAACCTGTATTGCTGCATCCGTAATTGCATCACCTACACTGGCTTCTGCTTCATCTATCAGTCAGCACTCCTGTAGATACTCGAGTGGCGAACCCGGGCAATATAAGAGAGCCACCTCCTGCCTCTGGGTAATGGGAAATGCGTCACTCTTTGTTACTCGTGCCTCGATTGGCACCTTTTCTGTCACAGCAGTGCCAACTCAGTCAGCGTCAACAGACCCTAAAACTCTACCTGGCTGTGATCCCTGCCGAAATTCTTCGCAAGTCAATTAGATGCCGGTGTTTACATTTTCAATTAAATGTAACCCAACAAGGATGGCATCCGCCAAATGCTATGATATAGTATAACAGCTTTGGCACTTGGACAAACCTGCCAGCCTAGCCCCAGATTGTATCTGGCCAGTGTTGTCCGGGTAATCGTTTACGGAAATACGCTTTTTTTGCTGAAATAATTCATAAATTATCGAATAACTCATCAATAACAGATAAGGAGATCTTTCATGCAGACCATTTTGAAATGGATTGTCGCGGTTGCGCTCGGCGCCCTCGCAGTTCAGTCCCACGCGCAACACAGCGATGTGACGTTTGACATTGTCGCAGGCCAGATTGTTATCGAGGCTGACGGCCATATGCACCGAGCGGGTGCCCTTAGCGGAAATACACAGAAATTGGTGTTTGAAGCGGATTTCGGCGATTTCAACCAGGGGCCCTATGCCACAGACGATCCGGGCTACGTTTCCCACGAAGTTAGTGGCGTATTGACCCCTGGTGACATCATCGGCTTCTCCGGCGTCGGCACCTTGAAGTTCTGGGACGGCACTGCCTGGACGGCGATGACACTTGATCAGGTGACTTTGACAGACGCCCTTGGCGCGCAGTCCACCTTCAGTTCCGCAGGCACATTTGCTGGCAGCTCCAGTTTTATTGGTGCTGCGGATTCCATGGGTGGTTTCCATTCGCATATCGATTATGAGATCAATCCAGATGCGGCGGTTGGTGCTTACCTGATCGAAATGCAACTACTGGGCTTTGACAGCACGGGCAGCAGCCAAATCTACGTTGCATCTGAGAGCTACTACATTGCCATCAATTTTGGTTTGAGCGAGGCGGCCTTTGAAGCGAGTATCACCGCTTTGCCCTAGCGTTTTGATAATGATATCCGGGGACTTGGTGGGCCTGGACGCGGCTCTAAATAACCATCCCTCTGTTTCCCTCCGTGTTTGACACGCGCTTGGCCCGCTCTGCGGGCCCTTTTAACAATTCACACAACTAAAAATATGAGGTAGGGATGCCAACGCGACTTATGCAGCTAGCAGGTTGGTTCTTCGTCCTAGCTATCCCCCAGTCCGGGCTGGCAGAGGATTCCAGGGACAAAGGACACGGGGGGATCGAGGAGATCGTTGTTTCTGGCGAGAAGGAGGAGGAGAAGCATGACCAGTTTCGCACTGGCCAGTCTGGCGCCAGCTTGACTGGCGATAAGCTTCGCCTCGAAATCGGCAATACCCTTGGGGAGACGCTCGCGGGCCAGGCGGGGGTTCACAACGCTACTTTTGGGCCCAGCGTTGGTTTACCAGTATTGCGTGGTTTGTCCGGAGTACGTGTCAGGATCATAGAAGATAGCATTGGAAGCTGGGACGCCTCGTCACTCAGTCCAGATCACGCTGTGGCCATAGAGCCAGTATTGGCGGAACGCATAGAGGTGCTTCAAGGTGCCTCCACCATAGAGTTTGGCAATGCCGCAGTGGGGGGCGTTGTGCACGTCGATACACAGCGAATCCCCTCTACAAAAAAAGAACAAACACATTCCGGGATTATCGAGTGGAGAAACGAATTAATAAACGATCATGCCCAAATGACAACCGTAACAAAGCTCAATGCCGAAAATCAGCGCTTCGGATTTCATATTGATGCCTACGACAGAAGCCACGGCCATGTGGAAATCCCCGGCTGTGCCATTGATGTGGCAGGGGTCAACCGTCAGTTTGGTTTTGACGCGAGTCAGTCCAATACCTGTGGCTATATTGCCAACAGCGATGCTGAGGCGCAGGGCTATTCGATCGGTGCGGCTTTGACTGAGGAGCAGTGGTATATCGGCGTCTCCGCCCGCAATATGGACTACAACTACGGGATACCACCGGGCAGTCACACAGAACCCCGGGATAGTGGCCACAACCACGGCGGTGACGAAGACGGTGATCCGCTGATCCGTATTGACCTCGCGCAACAGCGTTACGACTTTAGGGCGGAATACCGGTTTCGGCAAAGCGCTTTGCAGCACCTGGAGCTGCAGATAGCAACTGTAGACTATCAGCATCTCGAAGCCGAGAGAGGGGTTCCGGGTACCCATTTTGTCAATGATGTTACCGAGGCAAAACTGGGTCTCGTGCACAGCCTTGCGGCAAACCTGGAGGGTGTCATCGGCCTACAGGCCATTGACCGCTACTTTGCCGCCACAGGCAGTGAAAGCTTTGTGCCACCTTCGGATGTGACCAGTTTTGGTATTTACCTGGTGGAAAAATGGCAGCCCGGGGCCTGGAGCTTCCAGGCGGGTGGACGTCTCGATGCCAAGGAGATTCGCCAGCTGGAACCGACAGCTCCCCTTCGCCCAAATAATCACCAACTCATGCACCAGCCCACTGAATATAAAACCAGTAATTTCCAACTGGGAGTTGCCTATGCACCGGGGCATCATCAATGGTCCGCAGCACTGGGCAGGCACCAGCGTGTCCCGGATGCCCACGAATTCCTGTCACTGGGGCCACACCTGGCGACCCGCAGCTTCGACCTCGGACTACTGCTGCGGTCTGATGGTGTCATTCCAGACGCAGAGCTGTTTAACAGTTTGGAACTGGGCTGGAATTGGTCACACGGGCTGGGCAATACCAACCTCAGGATGTTCCGCAGTGAAGTGGATGGATTTATCTATCAGGATAATACCGGCATTTTTTTCGATCTCGCTGAACAACTTTTTCGCGTCAACTGCGTCAGACTCGCCGAATGCCTGCCTGTTTATGAATACCGGCAGAGCGATACCGTGATACAAGGTGGTGAATTTGAATGGCTTTGGCCCGGGATTTCAATCGCCGCCGGGGCCCTGCAAATCAACTGGTTTGCAGACTACGTGGAAGGACGTCTGCAAGATGTGGTTGACAACAGCACGGGCAATAGGGACATTCCCAGAATGCCACCCTGGCGACTTGGCGCAGGCGCTGAATGGTCCTCGGCGTCATGGCTGCTAGATGTCACAGCTACTTATGTGGCGGAGCAAAACAACCCCGGCGCCTTCGAGACAAAAACCGACAGTTATCTCGAAGTGAACGCAAGTCTGCACTACAGGCTTTCCGGATGGCTGGACAACGCCAGCGTATTTCTCAAAGGCCGGAATTTGGGTGACCAGGACATCCAAAATGCCACATCATTTATTCGAAATTTCGCCCCTGAGCCAGGTCGCTCTCTGGAGCTGGGGATACGGTGGGAATGGTAAGGTGGGAACCTCAATGAAACACATGGTTTGGTGCTTAAGGTATTTGCGAAACTTAACAGTGGCGGTATTGCTGATTACCACAAGTCTGGAAGCGAGAGCCCAGTACAGCAGCTGCAATAACTTTGGTCACTTCGATCTTTTCATTGATATCCTACCGCCGGCTGCTGTGGGGGCTAAAATCCTGGTCGACTCCGCAGGCACTTTTCCTCTCAGTGTGGATACCGGCAACATCGTGGTTCCGGCAGATTTTGGTGACTTTGCCGGTGGACCACACAAAACGGATGACCCTGGATGGGTGGTGAATGCCGGCGACCTTGCACCTGGTGAGAATCTTTGGTTTCGCGCTTTGGGTGCGCTTCGATACTGGGATCCAAACCTCGAAGCATGGGGCAGTCCCGTCAACGGAGAGCGCGTAAGGTATTTCGGTGCCATTCCTATTGAAGTGCTTTTGGGCAATGACCCGGATGAATTGGCATTCTATGAACAGGGAACTATCTGGTCCAACGCCGGTATCGAAGGCCCCATCGAATCACCAATCGACCAGGCTGCGCCGGATGGCAGCATTCATACGCATCTGGATTTCTGTGTCGAAGCCGCCGATGGCGATTGTTCACTCAGCGGGATTGGTCATACCGGCAACCCGTCAACAGGTGCTTACCTGATTGAGCTGCAACTATTTTCTGATGCAGGAGCAGGTGAAAAATACAGAACCTCACGGCCTATACAGGTCTTACTGAACAACGGCTTGGCCGGGGACCAGTGTGGGACAGCTATCAATGCGTTGATTCAGCCCACCAATGTCGATTCCTCTAAAGCCCTGCCTGGAGCAGGAGTGCTTATTATGACGGGCTACTAGCAGGCTGTTGATTCTCTTCCAGTCTCGAACACATTGGTCGCCTGAATCTGCGATAAAATCAATAGCCTGCCAAAAAAATGCCAATTAGTTTGGCCAACTAATTGGCACTATGGACTGGATCGCTCAATTTAGCAGATCCAATATTGTAGGTATTCCTATTGACGCAGGTTACCAATACATTTCCTGTATTCATGCATATATATTTTACCACCCATAGATGGGTTGGCATTAGCCTTATCCGCAGCAGCGTTCTGACAACCTTCTACCTGGCTCCGCGTCAATCCCATTTCACTGTGTGACATACCGCGGACAGACATGTCCCTCGGCTGCTCGTATCTACGAATTGCGGTAGGTGGCTGAACTTGGTAGAAATACCGGCCTTCTTCATTGAAACGATAGAAATTGCTACCAGTCTGATAGTAGGTCTTACCAAGAATCTGAACAGTGGTAGCATCAGACGGAAGCTGTGTAAGTCGCTCCTGCGCATAGGTAAAACCTGCAACAGAAAGTAACAGTACAAAAGAAAATAGATAACGCATGATATCTTCCTCTTCCACTAACTTGGCCATAATTCTATTCAGTTGGGAAGCGCCTCCCAACCTCCACTCTTCATAATATTTCTCGTTATCAAATTTACTTTGATTCGCTTATATGAATAAGGCAGCAAACTGAATGCTCAACTTTTACGGTGATAATTTATACTTCAATAAAGCTAGCAATAATTTCTAAATATTTATTTGAATTAGCACATGTACCTATAATGAAACATATTGAAATCCTTTTTCCACTCTAACAGGTTGTTGAAAAAGGCATCCTGCCTTTTTCAACACACGAAAAGCGAAAAATGTGATTTTCACTTTTCTCCCAAAATCAACGACTTAGGCGTCGCCGATTTTGCCGGAACATCCATATTCCGGTAGCAGGCATCGAAATTCTTCGAATTTCAACAGCCTGCCAATAAAACTGGCCGGTCATATTTTACAAAATATATCAATCCACAATTTTCCTACTAATGCACTGTTCAGCACACAACTGAATTACCGGACAACTTCTCTGACGGCCTGGAAGTAGAAAATTCCTAGGAGCAGATTAAAAAGGGAAAATATTTATGGGTGAACTGGTTTTTTCACTTAAGAGTTTTTCTGTATTTGAGATATATGGACGGAACAGTTGGTCTCGATGCCGACATCCGAGAATTGACCTGTGCCACTAAATGAACTCTGCGTTCGTTTACTCGGCGCAATCAACCTCGTCCTTAACAGTGTACCACTGAGGCGGTACTGAGCTGACCCAAAGGCTACCCGATAGGGAAACGGGTGGTCACACTTTTCCGTGACCTGCCCCATTTTAGATGAAGGGGTTTGGGGCTCCACTAAATGCGTCACGATAATTATTGAGTAGCCGACTCCAGCTATGGGAATCAGCTACTCGTTTCACAAGGAGAAACATCTTAATCCTTGCGGGGGAAGGAGTTAAAATTTTCATACCATTCCAAATCAGTTTATTGTTATAGAATACATCTCACTCAAATGTCACATCTATACAGCTAAAAAATCGCTCAAAAGTCCATTCATTCCTACCCCACTCCGCGAATATAACGTGGCGGCCGGAACGAACGGGAATATTACAATTCACACTGATGTGGTTAGCAATTAAATCCGCACTGATATTAGGATTGCTACTAAAGTCTCCTGGAATCATCTGTTCATCACAAAAAGGCGCTGCTTCGAAGTCATTCCAATCAAGATCCCGATTCGCGTCGAAGGTAAACTCAGGCCTGGTAATATAAAATACGAATTCTTCTGTATCAGAGAAGTGGGGTCCGTAAGTTATATCCCATACAAAGGTTTCCGGTCCTGAGGTTATAGATGTGGTCGGCCAATCAGCCGGCGTATCCCAAGGCGTAGGCAAAGGATCAGGCGTGGGCATGGGGTTCCAAGTCTCACTATCGAAGCCACAGACATGTTTCGTAGTTTTTACAACTTTGCGCCCCTGATTATGGACAAGAACACTCATAAAGTTATACCAGTGTGAGTTTTGTCCTCCGATGGTTAAATAGTTGGCAAAAGGCTCGTTACATTTTGTACCGGATGGATTGTCAGGCTTTATTTCCACGCCGCAATGCTGTTGCCGTGAAGGCGGGCTTTCTACATAGCCATGACTGAATGCTTGAGTTGCAAAAAATATGAAAACCAGACTAGTTACACCCTTATGTAGATTTTTGGTGAGCATCCTATTCTCCCTTGGTAAAAACTGTAAGATATTTATAAAGTGAAACACAAACAGCTGCTGTGGCGGAAGCTTATAAGAAGTCAACAGAATTCCACGACATTTCCGTAGACACTACACAGCCTCCTCACAGCCCAGAAACCCTATTCGATATATTTTGAAAAAACAATGGGAGATACTGAACTGTAAACGAAACAAATGCCATACGCTGAAATTAATGTATAAGTAGACGCCAGCTCCCTCTATATTTTCCATGCCAGGGTTTTTTATTACAGTCAATCAACTTCGAGATTCGATTTCAGTAGAAATCTGTAATTTGCCACTCCTATAGATGTATTTGGTCTTTACATTACCTATTCTATTTTCTGCGACTTAGAATTTTTCATTGGAAAGCATACAGCATCGCTTAATGGCGGGGTAAGGTAGTGACCAGAGGCATATCTGATTGTTATCCTTAGTATAAGTCGATGAACAAGATTGGATCATAAAGGCAATACTACGGATATTGAGAGACAAATGTCATCGAAGCATACACCAGGCCCAGTACAAACGCTGAATTCACTTTACCGAATTCAGCCATTTGCTGCAAGAAGTTCTAGTTTAGTCGTGGATAAGATCAATCATTCCGGAGATATGTTTTTACTCCGAGAAAAACTTCAACCCAAATCGTTATTTTTAGCAGTTGTTAATTGATCACGGGAGTGATGATAGCTGCAGCGGAGTCTAATATATCATTACCTTCTGCATAAATTGTGCAGGCATCTCTCACCGAATAGTTTGCCCGCCGCTCTTCACAAGCCTTGAGAGCAAAGTTTTTTGCCTCAGCTTGACTGTGACTTTCCCCAACATACCCTACTGCATAGGCCCCGCTATAGTCTATAGCCAGGGCTAACGCCTTGTTTCCAGATAATTGATGATACTCTGCAAGCATCTCACCCAAGCCTCCTGCGGTCAACTCAGAGGTTACATTCAACTCTTGCTCTTGTTCTATCTCCCTGATCATGGATTTCAGATAGGCCCGCGACTTCTTATTGTAGATCTGCATCAGTAGTGGATGAGCAACATAAGGAAATAATTTCTTATCACGGCTGACATAAAGCTCGCGGACAAACCACCAGGCTATATTTATATCCCGTGGTGCACGCCAATAGGCTTGTTCAAGCATTTCCAGATACTGTTCTCGCGGGTATCCTAGTAGTTGCATGGTAATCGCCAATTCATGCCAGTAAGCGGGTATATGTTCTTGAGTATTAACAAGATGAACATATTGGTCACGAAGAGAAGCGATTTCGTTAACATCTAGCTCTCCATTTTTCGCGAGTGCTTCAGTTAGAGAAATTTTCGCATCCGCCTCAAGGTACCAACTTTCCCGCCGGTATTTCTTCTCTACTTCCTTGAGGATCTCCTTTGCCAGGAAAAAATTACCTGCCTGCGATTCTGAGATCGCCAACGCTGCCTGCAGAGGTGGACTGACGACCCCTTTCTGTTTTGCACTTTTAAAAAAATCTTGAAGAACTGACGGCTTCTGCCTTGTAATAGCCATGAAGTGAGCGATCTCAGCAATAGCAGTTTCACGCATCATCGGCTTTATCAAAGCGGAGCTAATATTCCTACTTTCACTTATTTGCCCACTAAAATATACGAAGTCCGATTTGGAAAGAAGTTGGTATTGTGCTTCCAATTCATCAAATGTCATATCGAGGGCATTTGGGAGTGCCGTAACCGAGTCAGCACCTGTCTGATACGCTTTGAGATATCGTTCCAAGGCAAGTTTTCGTTCTGGATCAAATAGCAACCAATGAGTAAGCATCCAACCAGAGGCATAGAGAGCTTCAGCCTCTTGCTCATCCAAGGAGCCTCGCGTTGCCTCAAGAAGCCGTTTGAGGGGGAGTTGTTTGAGTTGGCTGAGACTAATCGCGCGATCCACCGGCATTCTTCCAACCTCAAATACATTTTTTCCGTTAAATCGGACTGTGGAAAAACTCTCGGCAAGTCCTTCACTATACCAGTAAGGATAATTATAAGAGCTGCGGGAATAAGTAAGAAAGTGAGTATATTCGTGAAAAAGAATCTTGCGAGCGGGATTATCAGGAAAATATCTATTCCCACGAATATTCACTAAAGCGAAACTTCCATATGAAGTATTTCTAAAGCTACCTATAACATTCCGCTCGTTTTTGCTACCATTAACTCTCGCAAAACTTAATTGATCTGCGAGGGCGTATATTGTTAATGACTGCTGGTCCGATTGAAATGCTATATATTTCTGAGAAAAAATCCGAAACTGCTCGAGATCTTCTGCCAGTTTCTGTACTTTTTTTGGATTACCATTTGTCACTATACGAAAATGTTGCGATTTTATTTCATACCAATCGGAGCTGACTAGTTTTTCTGTACTGGTACAAGCAGATAACAGAAATACGAAACCTAACCCGACGAGAATGCATTTTTTAACCCAATAACTTTCACGGTTTTTTTGATTATTCATCTCATACTTACTTAATACTAACAATTGCAATTTCTTACCATATTACTTTTGAGAGTAATGACACCACTATTAATTCTATCCAAATTCACCTCCTTTCGACTCCTATGTGGGCAAGCTCCGCTAATGGCACTAACGTAAAAGCAATCGAAAATAATCTGCCACAGCACTGATTGGAGTGACAATCAAAATAGCCAAACCCTACTTGTAGCCAAAGTCATCGCCCCAACAATACGAGACGGGCAAGATAACCCACCACTCTTCTGAAATTATTCATCTACCACCACGCCAATGCAGCTGGTGGTCTTTTAAACTACTAGAAATCCTTAATTTCGGAAGGCAATGTTATGCCTACATGGCACTTAAGTCTACATAATCTTTACGTGACATTGGTTTCTATGATTATCTTTTCGCCAAATATATATTTTGTAATTAGTACAATTTTACCAAGACAAAGAAAGTCTTCACTTAGCAGCTGATATATCTATGAGTGTTTTCTGGTTGTCACAGAGTATAATGGGACATCCTCCTCCCACTGATTGCAGGTAAACATAAGAGTTTTATCTTGTAATGGAGAGCCTATTGTCGTTGATCAAGCGGTTATCGGAATTTAATTAGCCTGAAAATGTTAGCCTATTTTTTAACCAATGGTATCGCGAAAGCTCTATAGGAGCGCAGAGTCTCATTTAATGCCAAATTTTTGAGAAGTTCCGTTATCATTTCTTTAGACGTCTCGCGGATATTTGACAAGGCTTTCTCTCACATCAAAGTGAAGGGTTGGCTCAAACATATTGGATACTTGTGAAATACGTTAGAGAGATACGAAGCTGGCTGTGGATCTGGCAGCGGTGCGTAAATAATCACCCAGCTCCCAGGGTGCGTTGCTCAGACAAGGAGAGTAAATTCGGCCCTCCCGAACATTTAAGCCCGGGAGGTCTACTACTGATTACACATCCATGGGGGTAGCCCATACAGGGGGCATAAGCACAATTCCATAAGCACTTGTGCCCCCTTTACACTATGGTTTATCAAAGTCCGCGATAGAAGCTGCTCTGCTGCTGGGCACGCGTGGACTGGCCCGGAGTGAACTCGAACATACAGGCGTTATCGGTATAGTCCATATAGTTGTGAATCGGATCAAATCCAGGGAGAGTCGGACAGGAGTCTCGGCCCACCGGGCAATCCCGCGCCGGCGTGGCCTCCGCCGGGGTATCACTGACAAAGTCCCCACCAGTAGCGTTACATCCGCCCTGGAATGTGTGGAACAGCCCCACCCAGTGACCCACTTCATGAACCAATATATCCCCCTGGTTGTAAGGTACTAGGTTTCCCCCTGGCAGGGTTTCGGTGTATAGCACTACACCGTCGTTGATGGGATTGGAGGCATAGCTGCTGGGGAAGGCGGCCCAACCCAACAGACCGGCAGTAAGAATATTTGCCGTATAAATATTCAGATCGGCGGCACCCCCTACCCGAAGCGCGGATTTCATCTGGGATTCTGCTAGGGTTCCCGGCGCCACTGTATACCAGCTGTTATTTGCTGTATTAGTTACCGAAACCAAATTGAAACTGAAACCCGTACCGGAAAAAGCTGAATTCAATACGCTCATCTGGTTATTAATTTCCAACAAGGTGAGCGAGCCATTGCCGGCAGTATCGGTTATCACGTGGAAATACACATTCACTGTGGCGAGAGCACGGTTCTGTTCCACATAGTTATCCAACGGGCTCAGCATGGTACGAAGATAGCTTTCCTGCAGGGCAGCCTCCTGCTGGGTCGGATGTTCAGTGCCGCAGTAGGATAGGTGGTCGTCAAAGGCTGGGACGGCGAAAGCCCCGGAAGACAAAACAACGATGGGCGAAAGCAACAGCGCCATGGTACAATTTTTAAACCATAGTATCTTACTTGTGAGTATTTGCATTGGAAAGTCCCTCATGTGTTATTTTTTAACGGGGCCTATCCACACTGAGTGGGCCGCACAGAAATGTACGGTTCCTTACCGGGAAAGAAACCACTTCCATATGATCTAGCACATAAAATAATCGTGCGTATTAATCAGGAAAAATATTCTTATAGTTTCGGATCGGATTCACAAATCGTAACATCCTATTATTCACGACCGCTTACGGTGGAACTTACAGTTACACCTGGTTTTTTTAAGGGATGACTACGCGATTATTGGATCCAGTGTGTACCAGCCCCTAGTCACTTCCATATAATTTTAGATTATGCTGCACAGCCCTGGTTTATTGGCAAGACGTTACGAGCAAAAATGTGGCTAACCAAAAAACACTTACAGAGCTGGAGGCAATATATAGTGACCACCCACGGCCACAATGTAATTTCAGGAATAAAATGTGAATCAGTTCACAACTGTGTTATTTCTGGTTAGCTCAGCCGTCAAAATGATAAATTTACGTCAGCTAAGTAGAGCAAAAAAATTAAATTAATTTTATATCCATTCCAGTTCATAACTCCTCGTCTATCTGGCAGATAACTGTAAAGCCTTCCATGGCTCTCCTGCAGCCGAAACCAGGCGGGTCTTAAATACATTTAAGCCCAAGTAAGTAGGCGCTTGATTAATGGCCCGAATATTACTGAGCTGTATTAATCCCCATTGATATTTTTTTTGGCAGGCAATTCACTAACAATGATTTCTTTCCCCTCGCCCCATATCATTCTCATACGGTTACCAAGCCTTAGAGTCCGCGGTAAAAACTGCTCTGCTGCTGCGCTCGAATTGCCTGGCCCAGGGTAAAACGAAACATACACTGATCGTCACCGACATTCATATAATTGTTAACCGGATCCAAGCCTTCAAATCCTGGGCCCTGACACGAATCCATTCCCACGGGACAGCCAAACGCCGGAGTTGTGTGTGCCGGAGTATCGTCGACATAATCTCCGGGATCACTACAGCCTCCCGAAAAAGTATGAAACAGGCCCAACCAATGGCCGACCTCATGTACCAGGGTATCGCCTTCATTGTATGGCACCGCACTGCCGCCCGGCAGGGATTCCGTCAATAGCACCACACCGTCATTGATTGGGTTGGAACCATAGCTGCTGGGAAAAGTAGCCCAACCCAGCAATCCCCCCCCCAAGCCACCGGTATAAATATTCAGGTCAGCGGCACCACCAACCCTCAGGGTCGATTTCATTTGAAATTCGGCGATACTGCCGGGTGTCACACTGTACCATCTGTCATTTACAGTGGTTGTGATCGATGCCAGATTGAAGATGAATGAAGTTCCAAGATAAGCGTCATTCAATACATTTATTTGATTGCTGATCTCCGCAAATGTAAGGGAGCCATTGCCGTTGCTGTCGGTGATCACATGGAAATAGACATTCACATTTGCAGTACCCACCCTGGCTGGACTGTAGCTACTTAGTGCCGCGCTCATATCCCTTACGTAGCTTTCCTGCAAACCGGCCACCCTAAACGTTGGATGTTCAGTTCCGCAGCGTAAAGTAGAGGTTGGTTCTGCAGCTGAGTCAGCAGCAAAGACAGCCGTTGAAATAGCGGTGAGTACAACAACCAGAAACAATAAAAACCAATATTTTTCTTTTATAGGGACTGCCAATGAAATAGTCATGGAAAATGCCTCTGTTATTTTAATAGGTGTTCATTCCCCTCTATCAGGTTGCCAGTTTCCGACCGCGACGACCAAGCGCTTTTCGGCCAGGTACTGGCAATTTCCCGGACCTAATCCGTGCACTATAAACAGATGAGTGCGTCAGGAAGCTTTGGTAAAGCCCGCCAACAGTTGCCATTTACAAAACTATCCGGATTGTCCGCAGCCCTTCCCCTCGATTATCAACGTCGGTGTAACCGCATTTAGACCACCTAATGCCTTCCGACCAGCTGGCTCTTTCCCTCTCTTTCCCAAACCCCTACCGCGGATCGACATAGTTGCCCGCCCAAGACTTGAGCGGGCTATCAAGTGACAAGCAGTGACAACTATTATTTAGATACAATCTCACCCTTTTTACCAGCGGCGATGGGTACGACAGTCCTGTTACATCCTGTGCGTGGGTTGAATTCGATATTCCGTTGTTGAGCCGGGGCATCCGCTGCCGGTCAGCTGGCTTCGCGAACAGGGTCAAAAACACCCCCAGCAACGTTAATCCGGCAGCCTGTACGGCTGCCGAATTACTACCAACCAAGGGACAGTGTTGATATTGGTTCTATTTAGCCGGCAACTTATTGAGTTACCGGAATGATACCAGTCTGCCAATATCCGTTGGCCGAGATTCGTCCCCGGAAATGGAGCATTACAAGCCCCGATAGAAACTGCTCTGCTGCTGGGCGCGGGTTGACTGACCTGCGGTAAACTCGAACATACAGAAGTCGTCAACATAGTCCATATAGTTGCGGATCGGATCCAAGCCGGCCAGACCCGGGCAGGAATCACGGCCTACCGGGCAGCCGAATGCAGGAGAAGCTTCCGCCGGGGTATCACTGACAAAATCGCCGCCGGTGGCGTTACAACCGCCCTGGAAGGTGTGGAACAGGCCCACCCAGTGACCAACTTCATGCACCAGAGTGTCGCCCTCGTTGTAGGGGGCCGCCGAACCACCCGGGCGGGACTCCGTCAAAATCACAACGCCATCATTGACGGGGTTGGAGGAATAGCTGCTGGGGAAAGTGGCCCAGCCCAGTAAACCGCCACCTGGATTGGCCGAATAGACATTCAGATCCGCAGCCCCTCCGACCCGCAGGGCCGATTTCATCTGGGACTCCGCAGAGCTGCCGGGGGACACTGTGTACCAGCTGTTGTTGTTGCTTCTGGTAATCCCTGCCAGATTGAAGCTGAAAGGCGTGCCGACGAAAGCGGCATTCAATACACTGATCTGGTTGGCGATATCCGCATCGGTTACATTCCCACTGCCCGCATTATTTCTGATAACATGGAAATAGACGTTTACGACCGACGCAACTGGCAGGATTGGTGCCGGCGCAGGTACAGCCTGCTGAAGGGTACTGCGCATGCTTTGAAAATAATTCTCCTGCAACACGGCTTCCTGCACCGTTGGGTGGTCGGTGCCACAACGCAGTAACTGACCATCCTCGGATGCCTCAAGGGCTGAAAGATTGAGTGACAAAGCAGCCAGCGGTAAAACCAACAACCCCAATAACCGACCTTTTAGTGAAGAATTACCTCTTGTTGGAAATCTCATTATAAAATCCTTCTGTTGTTAATTATTTTATTACAAACTCCTTATTACAAAAAAAACGTAAATCAACCCCTAGTTGCTTTCTTCAAGTTATAACGAAAAATCTTATATCAACGGAATAGGCATCGAAGGGCCAGTGCAATATATATTGTTCGATCTTTTCTGTAATTTTAATTCGGCGACTTTTTGTGAACCGGTGCACAAACACAATTTTACTGGTTCTCTTATCTGCCACTAACGGCAATTATTATTTCGGATGATAGATGGGGCAAAATAATTGTTAGGATATATCCTAACAATTATTTTATACTAGCTCTGTATATCGAAGTGGTTATTCTGGGCAGTGCTTTTCATACGTCGCCCAGACACTGCTGAAGTAAAGCAAAAAGCCCGCAACAGCTAATAATTTCCAGTCGCGGACATTCGGGTTCATACAGTGTTAGCGGTTAGGTGTTTCATGGGATGGGGATATAAACTCACGCATGAAAATCTGCCAAAAAGCCATAAAGAGAGCTGCCAGTAATGGGCCAATCGCAAAGCCACTAATGCCGAACATGAGCAAACCGCCAATTGTGGAAAACAGCACTATATAGTCTGGCAATTTGGTGTCACGCCCCACCAGAATCGGGCGCAGCAGATTGTCCACCAGGCTGATGACCAGCATACCGAACAGCATCAGTACCGAAGCCTTGACGATTTCACCAACGGCATAGAGGTAAACTGCAGCGGGAAACCAGATAAGTGCAGCACCAATCGCAGGCAGTAGTGACAGTAATGTCATTATCACACCCCACAACAGTGGAGCCGGCAGTCCCAGCGCCCAGAAAATCAACCCACCCAATGTACCCTGGGTAATTGCGACCACCAGGTTACCCTTGATGGTTGCGCGGGTAACCTCGGCGAATTTTGCCAGCAACAGGTATTCGCGCTCGTCGCCCAGCGGCAGGGCGCGAATCAGGAGATCAACCAGCCGCTCACCGTCCCGCAACAGGAAAAAGGTCAAATACAACATCAGGCCCAGCATCAGGAAAAAGTTGGCCGTATTCTGGCCCAGCGCCAGGGCATTTTTCGCCACGAAGCTACCGGCACCCACCAGCCCGCCCAGCAGGCGCTGTTTAAATTGGTCCAGATCCATACCAAATCGGTCGAATAAGGCACCGATTCCGGGAAAGGCCGACCGCACCTGTTCCACGGGCTTGGATAAATCGATTTCTCCACTCTGTACCCGCTGGATAAAATTCACCGCCTCGTCCACAAACGAAGTTGCGACCAAAAGCACGGGGATCACCACCAGTATCATGCACATCAACAGGGTGAGCAGGGCTGTCAGATTGGGCCAGTTGGGCATGCGCGTGAGCAGGCGGCGGTGCGCCGGAAAAAAAATCACCGCTATGGCACAGGCCCAGAAAATGGGGGTAAAAAAAGGTCTAAGCAGAAAGGCAAATGCCACCGTCACCAGAATCAGTGACAGAATAAAGGAATTGCGCTCTAGTTTTTCGCTCACATTGCCCCCTTGAAATGCCGCCCGTTTCGGCATGCAAAAAAATCAGTTTCTCTCTGTTGCAGCTGGTCCCCGCAGCAGAGCCACAACTATATAAATGCCGGGTGCACAGCGATGACCCGCACACAAAGCCGGCGATACTCATTGTTAACCTGGCAATTTATTTTGTTGCCGGGTTAATAACACACAGCCCAACGTCTCGCCGCCGGGGCCCAGCTTAACCACAAAGCGTGCCCGCTTACCAGCGCCGATAACCGCAGGTGTCGATATGAAAGCGCACACCCCTATAGAGCCCTATCCCCAGATCGCTGCCGGGACCCAGCCGCGCATGGAGGCTGCGCAGTTCATCCGCCAGTTCCGCGCGGCTGATGTTGGAGCGGGGTACGAGGTCCAGGCCACAAAAGTTGCGGTGCTTACTGGCCGGCGCGCCGCCGGCCTTGCGGTTGTAGCTATCGGTACGATAGGCGGAGAGTACACCCACAGGACCCACTACCGGTACCAGTTCATCCCGCATGAGCACCAGTGTGGGGATGATGTTGCGCCACAGTTCCCGCGGAGGAAACGCGAACGCCGGCTCCCCCACTTCGAGCCAGTCGGAACCCTGGCGAAGCAGGTTGGACACTTCGGTGACATCCGCCACCCCGTTGAGGCGCAGGAACTGTTCCATTTCCCGATACTGGGCGCGGTGGTCCCTGTTGCGTAAAAACTGATCGAAACTGCGCTGGGTGGCAACGCGGTAACCCTGCAGTTCGTAGTAGGGTTTTTCGAGGGTACCGAGATACAGATACAGCCACAGGCCGGTGACTAGCAGCAGCAGGACCGCGGCAATTACGGCCACTACCACCCGGTTGATCCGCTGCCCCGGAGGCCGCTGGCCGCGGGGCGATGGAGGACTGCTTGCGAACATAACGGCGTTCAATCGCTATTGATCACACCCCCGGCGCCGCCATTGCCAGCGGCGCCTCTTTATTCACTATAGCCTAGCAGGCTGTTGAAATTCGCAGAATTTCGACAGCCTGGTACCGGAATATGGATGTTCCGGCAAAATCGACGACGCCTAAGCCGTTGATTTTGGGCGAAAAGTGAAAATCACATTTTTCGCTTTTCGTGTTTTGAAACAGGCAGGATGCCTTTTTCAACAACCTGCTAGAGTCCAGCCTCAGACTGCGGGGCCCGCCGCCTTGACGGCGTCACTGACCTGGAATTTCTCGATATTGTCGGCGAACAGTCTGGCCAATTTCTCCGCCTCAGCATCGTAGGCCGCCTTGTCGGCCCAAGCCTCGCGCGGGTTGAGATAAGCCTTGTCCACGCCCGGCACCTGCATTGGAATATCCAGGTTGAGCCGTTCCAGGCGCTCGGTGGCGACGCCGTTCAGGGCTCCGCTCTGGATGGCGGCAACCACGGCGCGGGTGACCGGTATCGGAAAGCGCTTGCCCTTGTCACCGGAACCGCCGGTCCAACCGGTGTTCACCAGGTAGACCCTGGAGCCGAAGTCGTCGATACGCTTCATCAGCAGATCGGCGTATTCCCGCGGGGCTCGGGGCATAAAGGGCGCACCGAAACAGGTGGAGAAAGTGGGGTGCACACCCGCCTGGGCGCCCAGCTCGGTGGAGCCGACACGGGCGGTGTAGCCGGACAGGAAATGGTAGGCGGCGGCTTCCTTGGACAGGATGGACACCGGCGGCAACACGCCGGAAACGTCACAGGTGAGGAAGATGACATTCTTCGGTTCACCGGCGCGGTTTTCCATCTGGCGCATGGCCACATGCTCCAGCGGATAGGAGCAGCGGCCATTTTCGGTCAGGCTGGTATCGGCGTAATCGGGGATACCCGATTCGTCGGTGACCACATTCTCGACGATGGCACCAAAGCGGATGGCGTGCCAGATCACCGGCTCGTTGTCGCGGCTGAGATTAATGGTCTTGGCGTAGCAGCCACCCTCCATGTTGAATACGCCACCCTTGGCCCAACCGTGTTCGTCGTCGCCGATCAGATAGCGCTCGGGGTCCGCCGAAAGGGTGGTCTTGCCGGTGCCGGACAACCCGAAGAACAGACAGACATCGCCGCCACTGCCCACGTTGGCAGCGCAGTGCATGGGCATCACGTCTTTTTCCGGCAGCAGGAAATTCTGTACCGAGAACATGGCTTTTTTCATCTCACCGGCGTAGCGCATGCCCGCCAGCAGCACCTTGCGGGCGCCAAAGTTGATGATCACGCAGCCCTCGGAGTTGGTGCCGTCGCGCTCCGGGTCACAGACAAAGTGCGGCGCGTGCAGGATATGCCACTCTTCCTTGCCCTTGGGATTGTACTTGTCGGCGCGGATGAACATGTTGCGCCCAAACAGGTTGTGCCAGGCGGTCTGGGTGGTGACCACCAGCGGCAGATAGTGGTCCTCGTCCTGCCCCACATGCAGCTGCTGCACGAAGCGGTCGGAGGCCGCGATAAAGTCCTCCACCCGATCCCACAACTGATCGAACCTGTCCTCCGGGAAGGCACGGTTAACGCCACCCCAGTCAATGCTGTCACTGGTGGACGGCTCTTCCACTACAAAGCGATCCGCCGGGGAGCGGCCGGTGCGCGCCCCTGTCTCGGTCACCAGGGCGCCGGTATCGGACAGCTTGCCCTCACCACGCTTGAGCGCTTCCTCAGCCAGTTGCGCCGACGATAGATTCCTGAGGATCTGAGCCGCGTCGTCGATGTGTGCCATGCGTCGAATACCCATAGATTAAGTGGAATAAAAAGTGTGACAGCCGCTGCAGGGGGCAGCCGGCGAAATTCGGGGGCGCATTATTGCAAACTTCAAATTGGCGGGACAGCAAGAATGACCACTTTTTAAGCAATGACAACGTTGTCAGTTAAATTTTTGCATTAAATTATTTGACCTGCAAATGGCGTAATTTCACTACATAGATTTGATGAATTTTTATGGGAAAAGCACCCAGCCCATGGGGACCGGGGTGCCGCGGACAAATGCCGGCGCACGGACGCGAAAAATCAATACAGCGTGTGCGGGGGCGCGTTGAACAGGGCTTCGATCTGCTCCCGGTCGAACCGGTAGCGGGTGTTGCAGAACTGGCAGTCGGCCCGAATCTCGCCTCCCTGCTGCTCCAACAACTGATATACCTCTTCGGGCCCCAGGGCGACCAGGGCGCGGGCACTGCGCTGACGCGAGCAGCTGCACTTGAAGCGGATATTGGCGGTGCCCAGCGGATCCGGGTGCAGCTGGTGGAACAACCGGTGCAGCAACTGGCTGTGGGGCAGTTTGTGCAACTCCTCCGCGGTAACGGTCGAAGCCAAGTGCTGGGCCGTCTCCCAGGCATCGCGGTTTTCCGCTTCGCTGGCGGCGTTGTTGCCGGGCAGCACCTGCAGCATGATGCCGCCCACAGCTTCGGGGCCGGACGCAATCCAGAAGCGGGTATCGAGTTGCTCGGACTGGGTGAAGTAATCCTCCAGGCACTCCGCCAGACTGTCTTTTTCCAGTGGCACTATGCCCTGGTAGCGTTCGCCGCGCTCCGGCTCCACTGTGATGGCCAGCACTGCCCGGTCGCCCACCAGCCGGCGCAGGCTGGCCCCCTCCGGGATGGCGGCCCCTTCGGCGACGCGCGCAATACCGCGCAGGTCGCTGTGGTGGGTGCACTCGGCCATGATCAGCGGAACCTCCCCTTCACCCCGCGCCTGGAGGGCCAGCAGCCCCTCAAATTTGAGCGTGGTGGAAAGGAGGCAGGCAGCGGCGAGGAACTCGCCCAGCAACTGGGCCACCGGAGCGGGAAGCTGGTTGTTACTCAGCACATCCCGATAGGCTTGGGTCAGGGTAACCATCTGGCCGCGAATGTCGCGTTTGGAAAAAATAAAACGTTCCAATTGATCCGGCATAAGATGTCTCAGGCAAAAACCGCGGGATTTTAGCCGGGAGTATAGGGTGATGGTAGCCGCCGCCGGCAAATTGCGTCAGCTGCACACCCGGGCAATCTCCCCCTGCAGCCGCTGCGCCTGCTGCTGGCGCTCCCTTTCCGTGATCACCACTTCGCGACCCTTTTCATCGATAAAGGCCACCCTCCCCTGCAGTATTCGCAGCCGCTCTCTGGCCTTGCGGCAGGCATTGGCCCGCCGGTGCCGTTCCTGCTGCCGCTGGGTCTGCTGGCGCGTCGCATACTCCTGCTGCAGCTGCGCCTGGCGCCGGGAAGGCGAAGTCCCCCGGGTGTCGGTGGCGTCGATACTGTTGATTGAGCGCAACTGCCCGGCGATATTGTCGGCGTCGGCATTCTTCGGTGGACGGTCGCTGAAGTGCACCCTGCCCTCTGAATCCACCCAGCGGTAGAGCTGGTCCGCAGCGGCTGTGCCGGCCCAGATCAATACAGCCATCAGCCCGACCCGGTAACGTCGTTTCACGATTCCTCCCGGTAACGCTTATCTGGTTATTTTCTCCCTGGCGACGCCGGTGAAAGCCTAACTATTCATCCAGCTCGGCCAGCGTACTGAACAAGCCCTGGGAGTGGCGGTGGGGAATATGGTAAGTCTGCAGAATCATCGGCTGCTGCTCCTGCGCCGCCTCGGCATCCAGTACCATGCGGTAACCGGCCTGATCGCGGAGTTCGACAAAGGGCTGGCTATTGCTTTCCATCAACTGTGCAAACTCGGCGAAATCGGCCACCTGCTGGCCATTCACCGAATCAATAATCCAGTTCTTCCAGTCGTGGTAACCCAGGTTGACCCCGGCCGGCAGGACTTTGAGCGCCACCACCAGTTCCCGGCGATCCGGCTCGCTCCACTGGTTGCGCGCATAGAGGTATTCGATCGGCGCCTTGGAATGCCAGTTTTTGCCCCAGCGCTTGATCAGGTTCATATTCAGCGGCACGAATACCACCCCCCCATAAATGTAATAGCGGGGGCGCCGGTCGAACTGTTCGCTCACCACCAGGGTACGCGACGGGGGCGGCGCGGCCAGTGTGATCTCGGCCGTACGGACCTCGCCCTTGCGGGCGAAGCGCAGTGGCAGCTTGTCGCCCACATGGTGCCGGTCCACTACGAAGTGATAGTTGGTGCGCTGGTTTTTACGCCACTCCACAGTGCGGTCGGCGGCCACGGCATAGCCGTCCACTTCCAGCAATACATCGCCGGGGCGCAGCACATCGGCGGCGGGGGCGTCACTGAAGACCTTGACGATCAGGGCGCCCTCCTGGTCGTCGCGGAGGCCGGAGGCGCGCTTCATGGCCGGGCTCTCCAGGCCCTGGGTGACGATACCCAGCTCCGGGAATCCCTGGTGCACACTGTCCCGGGCATCCTTCAGCACATGCTCGATCACACCGGGGGGGACGAAATAACCCAGGTTTTCCGCGCCCTGGTTGGTCTGCATGGCCACGCCCACGATACGGCCTGCGGAAATCACCGGTCCACCGCTGTTACCGGGGTTGATGGCGGCATCGATCTGGCCGGCCATCAGGTAACTCTCGGCGTGTATATAGTATTGATGCTCAACCCGGGACAGCACCCCGCGGGTAATGGACAGGGACTTTCCGCCTATGGGGTAACCGTACACGGTTACCTCTTCCTGCAGGTCCGGCAGCTCCCCCAGTTCCAGGGCATCCGTATCGTCAAAAAAGCTGTCGTCGTCCACACTCAGCAACGCAAGATCGGCCTCGTGGGAGACAAACTGGACCCGGGCGCGGAATTTCTGTGCGTCACCGTGGCGCTGGACCTGAATGAAACTGCCGTTGGCCACCACATGGGCATTGGTGAGAATACGCTGGCCACTGATCACCGCACCGGAGCCGGATAGCTGCTTGGCGTTGAGGAGTGCCCAGGGGTTGAAGTAGTCGGGCGCAGCGGCGGTGGTGTAGATCTTGATAATGGAGCGTTTGAGCCGCTCATGCTCGCGGCTATCGGCGCTCGCGCCCTGGCCCGCAAGCAGAATCAGGAGCGCAAGGAGGGTGAAAAGCTTATTCATCATGGGGTGCGGAACTCGTTAACTTGGGCCCAGTTTAGCAGTTGACACGCAATTTTACGCTGTGCGGCCACTGTTGGAGCACCGGTTCCGGCAGAAATTAACGTTTCACTCCTGTTCGCGCTGGAAACGGTGGATCTGGCGGCGCTGCTTTTTATTGGGCTTTTCGCTGCGAATACCGGCGTTGCTGGCCTGGCGCTCGGCCCGCGCCTGTGCCCGCCGGGCCACGCTGTCCTCTGTTTCACGGTACAGGGTGCGGGCTACCTCCGCCCCCCGGCGCTGATCCGACAGTGCGACCACCTCCACTTCCACCTGATCCCAGCCCTGGCGCAGGATCAGGGTCACACCCGGCGCTATCTCCCTGCTCGCCTTGACCCGCTGACCATCCGCCTGCACCTTGCCGCCGTCAATAGCCTGTTTGGCGATACTGCGGGTCTTATAAAAGCGAGCCGCCCACAGCCACTTGTCGATACGTACCTTGTCCATCAGAGCGCGAGTATCTCATCGAAGTGGTGAATGGCCGGAAATTCTGTGATGTCCCGCAGCGGCCCGCGACTGTCCGGCTGCCGGATGCAGAGCAGGTGGGCGATGCCGTAGGCCCGCGCCGCCGCCAGTACTTCCTGGTTGTCGTCCACGAACAGGGTGCGGTCCGGGTCGAAGTGAACCTGCTGACGCAAGGCATTCCAGAACTCCAGGCTCTCCTTGGCATGCCCTAGATCGTGTGAGGAAATGATGTCGTGCATCCAGCGGTCGATGCCGGTAATTTCCAGCTTCTGCTCCAGGCCGTCGCGGTGCGCATTGGTCACCAGCATTAGCCGCTTGTCCAATGCGTTCAGGCGCTGCAGAAAAGGGCGCGCCTGGGGGCGCAGAGCGATGCGATCCTCGATTTCACGCAGTATGCCGGCGATATCCAGCTTGAGCCTGCGGGACCAGAAGCTGAGGCAGTACCACTCCAGGGTGCCGCGGCGCGCCTCTATCTCATCGTGAAGCTGCGCCTGTGCCTGCGCCAGGCTGAGGCCATGGGTTTCCGCATAGCGGCGCGGCAAGTGGGTGAGCCAGAAATGATTGTCGTAATGCAGGTCCAGCAGGGTGCCATCCATATCCAGCAGCACCGTATCGATCTGTTGCCAATCCAACATGGGGGATGGATACCTCTTCTTTACATTTTGCCCGCCGGCCACGGACCCAGGTGCAATTATGCCCGCGCCCGGATTATGCCGTACAGCAGCATACACTGGGCACTGTAGTAGCTGAGCATCACCGCGACTCCGGCCAGGGGCAGCGGCAACAGAAACCTGTTCACCGCGATCAGCGTGTCTGACACCATGAACGTCAGGGCGCCCGCAAACAGCAGGCCCGACTTGCCGCGATGGGCTGCGGCCCCCAGGGACATCAGCACAATCGCGCTCAGATAGACCAGTACCGGCGTTGCCAGTTCACCCGCGGCCGGCAGCAGCAGCCATGCCAGCAGGGGGGTGACTACCAGTATCGGCAGGGCCCGCAGGGCAAAGCGCCGGCTGCGGAAATCCGCCCCACGCAAAAAGTTCGCAGCATAGACCAACTGCGCCACCAGAAAGGCGCCGAGACCGAAAACAAAGTGATTGGGGAAATCCAGTGCCAGCAGCACATCCCCCAGGGCCGAAAAGCACAGTGCGGCCAGAGTCAGGGAGCGGGTGAGCCCACGCAGCTCGCCCAGTGCCAGCAGGCCCAGCACCGCGATAGGCAGCGCCTTGGCCGCCGGCATCCAGGGGGCCTGGATATCCACCGCATCCAACAGCACATAGCTGGCGGCAGACGCAATAAATACCAACAGCAGGCGCCCGCGCAGGGCGGTGGGATACTGGCTGTGGTCGGTGACAATCTCTGCACTCATGGTTGCTTTCCCTCGCTTGTTGTCGATCTTGCCAGGGCCTGTTCACACTAACTGAGTTGGCCCTAGCTTCTTGGCGCCACTTCCGCCAGTATTCGCCAAAGGCTGCGGCGATTCAATGCATACCGCACGGCCGGTACCCAAAAAAATCCGGCACTGTCGCCACAGCCGCAGTGCGCATCAAACGGAGAGCATCGCCCATGAAAGCAGACAACATACTCGACACCATCGGCAATACGCCACACGTCCGCATCAACCGGCTTTTCCGCCCGGACCTGGAGGTGTGGATGAAAGTGGAGCGCTTTAATCCGGGCTCCAGTATCAAGGACCGCATAGCGCTGTCGATGATCGACGATGCCGAGGCCAGCGGCGCGCTCAAGCCCGCCGGGGTGATCGTTGAACCCACCTCCGGCAACACCGGTATAGGGCTGGCCATGGTGGCGGCGGTACGCGGCTATCGACTGATCCTGGTAATGCCGGAGTCCATGTCGCTGGAAAGGCGCAAGGTCATGAAAGCACTGGGGGCCGAGCTGGTGCTGACCCCAAAGGAAGGCGGTATGCCCGCAGCCATAGAGAAGGCCGAACAACTGCTGAGTGAACACCCCGATGCCTGGATGCCGCAGCAGTTTATGAATCCAGCCAACACCCGGGTGCACCGCGAGACCACCGCGCGGGAAATCCTTGCCGATTTCCCCGACGGCATCGACTACCTGATTACCGGTGTGGGCACCGGCGGCCATATAACCGGTTGCAGTGAAGTGTTGAAGAAGCGGTTTCCCAATTTAAAAACCCTGGCCGTGGAGCCGGAAAAGTCTCCGGTAATCAGCGGTGGCGAAAAGGGGCCCCACCGTTTGCAGGGTATCGGTGCCGGTTTTGTGCCGGAGATTCTCAACCCCGACACCCTGGACGGCACAGTCCAGGTCAGCGAAGAGGACAGCTTTGAAATGGCCCGCCAGTGTGCGCTGCAGGAAGGTATCTTCGTGGGCATCTCCTCCGGCGCCAGCCTGGCGGCGGTGAAAAAGCTCGAGGGGGAACTGCCCCCGGGCAGCCGGATCCTGGTATTCAGCTACGATACCGGCGAGCGGTACCTCTCCATCGAGGACCTGTTTGCGGCCTGAGAAGGAACGCGGGCCGGATTATCCGCCGGCCATGCCCAGGTCCGGCAGCGCCATCGCGTCACCCTGGCCCGTTTCATTTCGCACCGTATAATGCGGCCTGCATTCAACAGGGGACAGGCATGGCCAAGGCGCAAAACAGAAGGGAACTGGTAGAACAGGTCATCGATATCTGCAGTACGGCGGGGCGGGCCATTCTCGACGTCTATCACAGCAGTGCCGACCTCAAGATAGATACCAAAAGCGACGACTCGCCGGTAACCGCCGCCGACCTGGCCGCCCACAACATACTCGCCCCGGCCCTGGCGCAACTGACCCCCGGTGTGCCAGTGCTCTCGGAAGAGCAGGCCATGCCCCCCTTCTCCGAACGCCGCCGCTGGCGTCGCTACTGGATTGTGGACCCACTGGATGGCACCAAGGAATTCATCCGTCGCAGCGGTGAATTTACGGTCAATGTGGCGCTGATAGAGGACGGCGTACCCGTGCTGGGCGTGGTGCATGTGCCGGTGCTGGAAATCACCTACGCCGGCCATAGGGCCGCCCCGGGGACTGAGGCGCTGGCCTATAAGCGCACCGCCGGGGGCGAAAACCCCATCCGTGTGCGTTCCGTGCAGTCACAGCTGGATGTGCAGTCGCCGCTGGGGCTGGTGGCCAGCCGCAGTCACGGCGCCGGAGCGGTAGACCGGCTGGTGGCGCGCATCGAACAGCAGCTGGGGCACACTGAGCTGAAAAATATGGGCAGTTCCCTAAAGCTGTGCCTGGTGGCGGAGGGTGCCGCCGATCTGTATCCGCGCCTGGCGCCCACCTGTGAGTGGGACACAGCGGCGGCCCAGGCAGTGGTCGAAGCCGCAGGCGGCCTAGTGGTCGACGATCAGTTTGCTCCGCTGCGCTACAACACCAAGGACTCTGTGCTTAACCCATCTTTCTACGTTATTGGCGACCCCTCCTTCGACTGGCGCGCTTTGCTCGCCGACTGCAGCTAATTCCCTGCACCACAGTGCCCCGCCACAGGGGCGCGGAACGAAGCCGCTGTCGGCAGGCACGGCAAAGGGTTTTCTTAGCAGGCTGTTGAAATTCAAAGAGTTTCGACGCCTGCTATCGGAATATGGATGTTCCGGCAAAATCGGCGATGCCTAAGTCGTTGATTTTGGGAGAAAAGTGAAAATCCCATTTTTCGCTTTTCGTGTGTTGAAAAAGGCAGGATGCCTTTTTCAACAACCTGCTAGAGCCTGTTGAAATTCGAAGAATTTCGACGCCTGCTACCGGAATATGGATGTTCCGGAAAAATCCGCGACGCCTAAGTCGTTGATTTTGGGAGAAAAGTGAAAAACACATTTTTCACTTTTCGTGTTTTGAAACCGACAGGATGCCTTTTTCAACAACCTGCCAGGGCAAACTGGCGCCGGCCAATTAACCGGTTGTTGAAAAAGCCCTCCCTCGCTTTCCGCAACCACGGTTTGCGGCCCATATCCGCAAGCCCTCCACTACAAATCGGGCAGTTACATGCTGTATTTGCGGCCTGAAAATACTTTTTCAGCAGCCTGCTAAACTCATTGGAACGTCTGATTAATTCGGTGCAACCTCAGGCTTTGCTATGACACCTGTAGAAACCGGCATTGCCGCGCACCGCAAACCTGCTGTCGTACTGGTGGAGGACAAACCATGGCCAAGTCTGCTCATGTGCATGTCAACATCAACGAGGCGGAAACCCGCCGGCTGCGGCATCAACTGGAAACCGAAATCGCCTGGCTGAATCGGCAGGTGGAGGAAATCCAGGGAGCGGAATCCGGTATCGATGTTTCGCTGCTACAAACCTACAGGGAAATGATCTTTTCGCGCCGCGCATTGCTCGGTCGTATTCCGCGCTGAGTGGATTTTCCGCGCTCCTACAACGGATGTCGACGAGCGGGAAAAAGTCCGCCGCGGCAATTTGCCAGTCAAAAGGATTACCGTCTACGCTTGGTGAGTTAATTCCATAAGAGTAACTGCCAATGCGCTACCCGGTTGTGGTTCACCACATAGAGAGCACCGGCTTTGGCGCCATAGCGCCGGACCTTCCCCACTGTCACTGCCATGCCGAGACCCTCGATGACGCACTGCAAAAAATGGCGGAGACAATATTACAGCGTCTTGAAGATGCGGACGCCATCGGGCAGCTGCCACCACCACCGGGCGATATGCGGAGCCTGAAAGCAAACCCCGCTTTTGCCGGAGGCATCTGGGCCATCATTGACGTGGCCCACTCGCCTGAATCCCGCAGTCCCATACCCCGAAGAAAGAACTGACCAGCGACTGGAGCAAGGAGCCCCGCCATGAAAAGGATTGTTTTCGTCTTTGCATTACTCGGCTCTGCGCCGGCCGCTGCGGTGGAGTGGAACAACCCCTTTGAGGGTATTCGCCTGGGGGAGTACCGGGTAATCAGCACTGTCGGTGTCGGCCAGGGAGAACTGCAGATCAACAGCGACCGGGATTTATTTTCCTATGCCAGTCTCGGCATCACGCCTGCGGTAGGTGTCTGGCAGGTGGAACTGCGCTACTCGAACTTTGAAGATGAAGGTGTGGATGTCGACCAATACGGCATCAACTTCAAAGTGGATTTCACCCTTTTCTGCGATGTGCAATGCCTCTACTGGATGGCGGGCTGGAACTACGCTGAGTTCGATGTACACACGGTGCGGCGCGACAACCAGACAATCCGTGTACGGGTGGACGACGACGGCGACGACAACTACTGGAACGCGGGCGTCGGCTATCGCTTTTTCTGGACCCAGGACCTGGACACTTCCATCGAGTACAACTACAACGACGCCGGCCGCGTCGCCGGGTTTGATCTCGGCCACCTGCGCTCACTGACCCTGAACCTCAGTTACCGCTTTTAGTCCCCAGCGGTCGGTGCCGGCAATGGGGGCCACAAAAAGCGCCGCGCTGGCGGTACATCCCTGTACCGCGTTCACCCGGCAACTTGTTGAATCGCCGGGTGAACAGCAACTGCGTCAGAACGCGTAGCTGAGGCTCATGTTCAAACCGTCTTCGCGCGCCAGCTGATAGCCGTTATAGTCAGCGGACAGTGTGCTCAGCCACTCCAGCCCCAATCGCGTGCCGGCAAACAGCCCCCGCTGCCCCACCAGATTGACGCCCAGTCCATAGGCGGAATAGTTGCCACCGTAATTGCCCTGCCGGTCGGGCGGACTGCTATGGTTGTGCGGACCTTCGTAGTGGCCATTGATATCGCCTTCCTTGGCATATTCCAGGCGCGCGGAAATACTCAACCAATCCGCCACACGGAATGCACTCCAGGCAGTGGCACCGTAACGCTCACCAAAGGCAAAGCCGGAATCGTTCTCCTCTTCCAGCGGCAGGCGGGCGGACAGCTGTGCGCCCCAGCTCAATCTCTCCAAACCGCTGGTATAGGTCAGCGAGGACAACAGGTCCCAGGTACCGCTGCCCAATTGCATACCGTAGTGGGTCAGGTTGCCGTTTGGTCCTCTTTCCTTGACCGAGCCAGTGGGCGCGCTGAGCCCAAGTGTCGCATGCAGCCGCAGGTTATGGGTATTCGCAAGGCGGAAAAGCCCTGCGATGACGGTATCACCGACACCGGAAGTGCTGTGCCTGCGGTCGCCGGTATGTTGACTGTGCCCCGCCCCATGGCCGCTGCCGATCATGACCATAGACATATCCATGCTCATGTATTGGGGCATCAACATGAGTGTCAGATCGTCGGAGACGGCGTACATAATATCCAACATATACATCTCCATGGTCATGGAGACAGGCTTCATGGTGTATCCCGCCATCTGCAGTTCCATGGTCCCCGCTTCGCTGGAGCCGCGATAAATATCCCGGTATGTCTCCCGTCCATAGCGATAGCCCAGCATCCATTCACCTTTTGCGTGCAAATGGTCAAACATCACCCCGGCTGGGGCATGGCTTTCGGGTGGATATTCCGGCAGCTCACTGTGCGCCAGTGCCCAGGGGGCAGCGCAGCTGGTCAAAAATAGGGTTGGCAATAACAGCTTGTATTTAAGTGTTCGCATAAATTTCTTTCCGTGCAGGGGCAATCGCGCTGACACAGCGATCGCCATAGATATCGCCCAGAGTGCTATCTGCACACCACGAGCGCAAAAAATGGATTAAGAGTGAATCGTCAGGCGAGCGGCAATACAGGCGGGGCACGGGAGAGCGGCAGCAGAAATGCCTGTGCCAGAGGGTAAAAGCGGCCCTCGAATGGCACCGCGTCCACCGTGCGGACCGCAAACGGCAAGAGTGCCCCAGGTTCGCCGGCGAGAGCCGCCGGACCGGCGGCAAAACTGCAGTGATTATCGGCAAACGTATGTGCGGTCAGTGCATCGTGTTGATGGCCGGATTCGTGGCCCTGGTGCGTGTGGCGCTGGTCCGCAAGCCACTGCAGGAGCAGAGCGCTGCGGCTGTCGCCGTGGCAGAAGTCATAGGGGGCCCCGCCGGATACCGGCGCCGGCATAAAGCCCGCCGGCACCAGGCCCCGGGCACAGAGAAATATCAGCAACAGCAGCACGGCTTGCGATTGCCGCATGCGGCAGATGAAACCCGGTGACTGTGGTGTGTGCCGATACATGGTTTTTATTGGACGCGTCCCAGCTAAAGATGGCCACTGGAGCAATAGAGGCCGCCCAGGTCGAAAGGGCCTACCCCTGATTGATTCAGTACTGCCTCAGCGGGGCCCTAGAACCCCAGCCGCTGATGCTCAGATGACACCGCTGCGTTTTAACTGCCAGTATTGTGCCACTAATGCAGTGTGCAATCGCGCCGGTTCGGAATCCACCAGGATCACATTGCGCGACTGCAGTTGTTGCAGCAGGTATGCGCGGCGGGCCAGAAAATCCGCCGTGGCGGCAAATTTTACCGCGTCGTCGAAATTCTCTACCGTCCGGCCGCACAGTGCATCCAGCTCAGTCTCGCGCAAACTGGCCACCATTACCAGATGCCGGCGCGACAACAACTGTACGGCGGCGAGTAACTCATCGCCGTTGTCATCGCGCAGGTTGGTGACCAGTATGATCAGTGCGCGTCGCTGTTGTCGGGCCAGCAGCCGCTGGGCTGCGCCAGAGAAATCCGCGCTGGCGGTGCCGGAGTGCAGATCGTAAACATGGTTCAACAGCAGGTTCATGGCGCTCTCCCCCTTGACCGGTGGCAGCGGCAAATCCCCACCCCTGTCGCTGTGGGCAAAGGCGTGCAGCCCCACCGCATCGCCCTGTTTGATGGCGATGTAAGCAGATAACAGCAGGGCGTTCAGGGCGTGATCGAAATGGCTGAGGTCGCCGTCTTTAGCGCGCATGCGCCGCCCGCAATCCAGCATATAAATAATCTGCTGATCGCGTTCGTCCTGATATTCCCGGCTGATTAATTTGCGCACGCGGGCACTGGCCCGCCAGTCCACCTGGCGCTGGCTGTCACCCTGGCGGTATTCCCGCAACTGGCGAAAATCGAGCCCTTCCCCCCGGCGCTGCAGCTGGTGTACACCCATATGGCGCAGGCTCTGCTCGGTGCTCATCGCCTGCAGGGAGGAAATACCGAGGAAATTGGGGTAGACCTTCACTGTCTGCGACACCCCCAGGTACACCCGCTGCTGCCAGAGCCCCCAGGGGGAGTCGACCAGGGCTTCGATGGGACCAAACGCGGCCCGGCCGCGCCGGCGGGGAATCAGGGTGTAACGCAATTCCGCCTGGGCGCCCGGTTGTAAAAGTGCCCGCTGAGGCATATCGCCGGTTTCCAGCTGTGGCGGCAAATGGTCGCAAACATCCACGGCCAGCGGCCGCGGGCCCTGATTCCGCAGCTGCAGAAGCGCAACGTTTTCCACACCCAGGGCCAGGTTGCCGGCCACCCGGCGGCGCCCGCGCAGGCCCCGCACCCGCCGGCCGGTAAAACCATCCAAGAGTGCGCCACCACACAGCAGCACTCCCGCCAGCCACCAGAGATTGCCGATTGCACCCGCCAATTGCGGCCAGCCAATCCGCGCAGCGGCAATCGCCAGGGCCGCCAGGCACCAGCAGCCCAGCAGTGTCACCAGGCGGCGGCTGGGACGCATGCCGGGCAGACGCGGCACTCCGACACTCACAGGCGCGGCGCTTCCACCGCCCCGATAATCTGCGCCAGGACCGTATCCGGGGTTTCTCCGTCGATTTCCATATCCGGCGACAGTCCGACCCGGTGCCGCATCACCGGCAGGGCCATAGACTTGACGTCGTCCGGCAGGACGAATTCCCGCCCCTGTAACAGCGCCTCGGCCCGGGCCGCCTGCAACAAACCGATACTGGCGCGCGGACCGGCACTGCGGCGCAGCAGCACACTTTCTCGGGTGGCGCGCACCAGCCGTACTGCATAGTTCAGCACCTGCTGATCCAGCGCCACCCGAGGCAGCTGCCGCTGCAGTGTGCGGAGCCGGGCCAGGCTCATGTGGCCACCCAGTGGCTGCTGCAGGCGCTGCTCGATACGGCCGCCGCTGGCCGCTGCAGCGAGTCTCTGCTCCGACTCCAGGCTGGGGTAGTCGATCAGGACCTTGAGCAGGAAGCGGTCCAGCTCCGCCTCCGGCAGCGGGTAGGTGCCCTCCTGCTCAATGGGATTCTGGGTAGCCAGTACCATAAACGGCTGTGGAGCCGGCAGCGACTCACCGTCAATAGTCACCTGCTGCTCCTGCATCACTTCCAGTAGGGCGGCCTGGGTCTTGGCCGGGGCGCGGTTGATTTCATCCGCCAGCAGCAGGTTGGTAAACACCGGCCCCCGGCGCACTTCGAAGCGGCCCTCGGCCATGTTGTACATGGCGTGCCCGGTTACATCCGCAGGCATCAGATCCGGGGTGAATTGAATACGGCGGAAATCACCGCCAAAACAACTGGCCAGAGCCCGCACCAGCAACGTCTTGCCCAGGCCCGGCACACCTTCCAGCAGCACATGACCCGAGGCCAGCAGGGCCACCAGCACCTGGTCTACTACAGATTCCTGGCCCATCACCAGGCCGTTGATGGACTCCCGCAAGCGGCTCAATTCTGTTGCGGCTGCCTGCCAGTCCACATCTGCGCCAGCTGTATCAGCGGCTGGCGCGCCGCCTGTGTCAATAGTGTCGTTCATAGGGCTGCCTCGATTTGCTGCAGAGTGCGCATCTGCCGGGTAAAAGCCTCTTCGCCCTGGGGAGCTTCTCCCCAAAGGGCGGCGGCTATGTTGGATTCGGTCAAATGCGTAAGTTGGTGGAGCCGGGAGATAATCCGGCGTTTCACATACTGGTCGCACTGCTCTCCACCGAGGCGGCGCAACAGCCGCGTGCGAATCCGCTGCGCCAGTTGACGTCCCCTGTCCGCGCGCCAGTAGTAGTGGCCGCTGGCCTCAAGGTGTTCGGTCAGTGAACGCCGCGCCTGCTGCTGCACCGCCACCACCGGCCCGAGACGGCGCGAACGCCACAGCAGCCAGGCCATAAGCGCCAGTGCGCCGGCAAAAAAGAATTCCCCGGCGTAACGCCCGGCCAGCACCAACAGGGAATCAAAGCGTGGCCGGGTGACAAAAATAAATTCACCCCCGGAGGACAGCTGTGTCAAAAAGTAAGCGTGGTCGAAATGGCCTATGCGGCTGGAGTGCCAGATGCCGCCGTCGGCCACCAGTGTGACCAGCCCCCTGCCCCTTTCGAACTGCATAAACGGCACACCGGTATCGTCGCGCCATATCCTGGCCCAGGATGTCGGCTCCGACTGCAAATCTTCCAGGCCCGGGTGCTCCAGCAGGTAAACCGGGTCGAAATAGAGGCGATACTCGCGCCCCTGGGCATCCACCAAAGTCACCAGGTCGGCTGGATCTGCGGGCGGATCCCTGGGCGCTTCCTCCTCCGGCTCGCCGGGCTCTGTATCCCCGCCACCGGAGCGGTTGCGGCGATTGTGTTCGCGCAGAATTTCACTGGCGCTTTTACCGGCAAACGCCTCGGCGTCGTCCCCCAGGAATTGGCGCAGAGGGTTGTGGAAATCAAAAAGTTCCCGGCCGGGCTCCAGGGAGACCTCCATCCGCTCCAGCAACCAGTCCCGTTCTTCCGGTTTTGCCACCAGGACCAGGTGGCCGCCGCCCTCGACCCAGTCCAGCAACTGGTCAGCCCGCTGCCGGTTGTAGATATGCGTACTTCCATCCAGCAGCAAGGTATCGTTGTCATTGAGGCTAGCCAGCTCAGCCACATTGCCGGCGTTACGGGTGCGCACGCCGGAGACCTGCAGGAACTGCTCCGCTGCCAGGTAGGGATTGCGCCGCGCCTCCGCGCCCCAGCCGTTATCCCGCTGCTCCGTGTAGCGCTCCATAAAGGTAAACAGCAAGCCGGTCACAATGGCACTCAACAGAAGCGCCGCGCCGATCAGCCAGTGTCTAGGGCTCACGGGCAAACACCTCCCGCCAGCGGCCGCACAGTGCCCTCACCCGCTCCCCGTCCGGGATCCGGTGGGCATAGGCCAGCTGTTGCCAGGCCCGGGTAAGCTGCTGCACCAATTCGTTCAGTGAACTGTCCCCCGGTTGCTGCCGCTCCGCCACACGCCGTTGCACAAGGAGGGCGCACTCGCTTTCGGTGAGCTGCTCGCCGAACTCAAACCCGTAGCGCTCAATCAGGTACGCCAGCGTGGCCCTGTAAAGCAGTCCCAGGCCGGCCCGGTGCTGCCCTTCATACCAGAGCCGCAGCACTTCGGCACAGACATCCCGGGGCAGGCTTTGGGGTCGTACATCCAGCCCGAACAGCGTGGTCGGTGGCGAACCCTCCGACTCACCCCCGGGCCGGGGACGCAGACTGGCGAGAATCGGCGCCCTGTAGCGCCACAGCAGGTACGCCAACAGGAACACACCCACCATCCACAAAAAAACTTCTATGACCGTGGCCAGCAGCGGGCCCCAGTCACCGTCGCGCTGTTGCGGGTCGCTGTCTGAAAAGAGGTTCTCCAACCATTCCAGCAACTGGATAAGCCACTGGGGAAACTGCTCGGAGCGGGTCTCAGCAGTCTTGAAGCGCCAGCCGGAAACCTCCTCCATACGGTGGAAATCCTCGCCGGCAAGGACGGTGTCAATCTGTTCCCGCGCCTCCGCTGGCGATTCGGCCGCCCGCACCGTCGGCACTTCTGCCACCAGCCCCATTACCAGCAACAGTGGCAGCAACAGCTGCGCTACTGTCGCCCCGGAGGAGCGACGTCGCGCCCCCCTGTCCAGTACGCGGGCGCGCAACTGCCGAAACTGTATCTCCAGATCCCAGGCCTCCAGCTCGACGCGGCGGCCGAGATACAGGCAGAAACCACTGGCGATATAAAAAGGCGCTACAGTCGCCATCGCCAGCAGCGACACAAAATTCAAACACCACCTCAGAAGCAGATGATCACTGGTCAGCAGGTACCACCACTGGACATCCAGCTCCTCGGGTACAAACTGGGCTTTCAACTCAGCGGGAATAAAAAGGAAAATCAATACCACCACAGCCAGGGACAGGAACTGTTCCACGTGAACACCAGCCAGGGTCAGCCAGCCGGCAGCACCTGCGTGTTTTCGATGCAGCAGGGCGAGACGCGCAGTCCGCGCACTGCCACTGCTCTGCTCCAACAGGGTAACCGGCATATCAAAGGAGCGGGTGCTGCTCAGGCGGCGCCAACTGAGCCAGGCAATCCAATCGCGACGGTTCTGCGCCCAAAACTGCCCCAGTGCCCCGCCGACCGAAGCAGATTCGCCAAACAGGGCGCGGCTGATGATATACAGGGGCAGCCGGTCGAATACCGGTTTCAGCCACCACACCAGTAGCAGGCCCCAGGTTGGTGAATCCCACAGCAGCAGCGCGGCGCCGGCGAACACCACCGAAGCCGGCAGCAGCCACACCACGAACAGCGGCCACCAATGCTCCCGCGCCAGGGCGATACCGAGATCTACAGACTCCCAGGGCGAGCGCAGGCGCGCGCGGACCACCAGCCGCTCAAGTTGCACGGGAAACTTCTCCGCGCCCGGCAAACATAAAGTAGCCCAGTACCAACAGCCACAGGAAGCCACCCACGCCCAGCTTTATGGCGGTGGCAATACTTGTGGACGAGGACCAGTAGGCCTCCAGAAACGCTGCCGCCACCAGCATTAAAAAAGTGCCGTAGACAATCTGCATCGCCTCCACACTGGCACTGCGCAGGGCATCCAGGCGGGACTGGGCACCGGGGTCAATCAGCGACTGTCCCAGGCGCAGACCGGCGGCGCCGGCGAAAACGATAGCGGTGAGCTCAAAAGCGCCGTGACCGATCACAAAGGGGTAGAGGGTTACGCCAAAGCCAATTCGGCTGAGATGGCCGAACACAGCACCCAGATAAATACCGTTGAACACCAGAAAAAATATCGAACCCAGCCCCAACAGGATTCCGCCGGCAAAGGTCCGAAATGCAATACCGATATTGTTTTGGATATAGAAGCCGAACATCAGCAGGTCGGAATCCGAACCCCGCTCGCGCCCCAGCACGCGGTTGGCGGGGTCATACATGGCCTCTGTCCCCACCACCTGTGCGGGGGACATCACCGTATAGATCAGCGTGTCACTGACGTAACTGCCCACTCCCATCACCAGGGATGGCAACAGGAACAGCAGGGCTGCCAGCCATACATAATTTATCTGCGCGCGAACTGCGCGCGGGAAACCCGCCAACAGATACCAGGCCCAGATATTGCGGCGCAGGGTCTGCTGGCGGTAGAGGCGGTGATGCGCCGCCAGCACCAGTTTATCGAGCCGGTCCACCAGTTGGCTGGTGTAGTTGCGCTCCTTGGCCATGGCGAGCTGCTGGCACAGGCCGCGATAAAGCGCCGGCAGATCCGGCTCCGGATCCTTGCCCAGCCGCAGCCACTCCTCCAGTGCCTCCCAGGTTGCACCGTGGCGATGTTCAAAGTCGCGCTGTTTCATACCCCTAGCGGGCCCCCAGCAACCAGTTACCCACGGCGCGCAAATAATTAAGTGCGGCGCGGTCCCTCTTTCCGGTTAGCGGTTGCAGCAGGTTGGCCAGTTCATATTGGCGCGCCTCACTCAGTTCCCGGTGCCGTTCCAGCAGGTCGATGATCGCGCGCTGATCCTGCTGCTGCAGTCCCCGCGGTGGTGCCAGGGGTACAACCTCCGGCAGCGGCAGCGGGGCGGCATCCACCTGCCGGTAGACTACCAGGGTAGCGGCCGCCATGTCGCCGAGGCGTTGGAAATGATGGCTCAGGGTCATACTGACAATGCCGGCGACGTAGGCGAAGGGCACGAAATCCGCGAAGCGCAGCAGATTCCGCAGTATTGAAGCGCCCCAGGAGATCGGGGTCAGGTTGTCGTTGACCACCATCAGGCCGAAAGCTTTTTTACCCGGCGTCTGGCCGCCGCGCAACACTTCAAAGAAAACCGGGTAGAACCACTCCAACAGAAAGAAGCACAGCAACCAGATCCCCCAGCCGGCGCGACCCGCAAATGCCAGTGCGATCGACAGGGCCATCAGTATCAGGCTGCGGTACAAAAGGTCCACGGCGAAGGCCAGCATGCGCGGTACCGGCCCGGCGACCCGCGCACGCAAATCGATGCCCTCAGGAGTCTCGACCTCGCAGATGGTGTCCAGCAACACTGGCCCCCGGTTTGTTACGCCTGCTGTTCAGGACCGCCGAACACATTCCGGTAGACCACGCCGTAGGCGATGGCCAGCATCGGCAGCACCCAGATAAGGCCCAGCAGCAGCGGCAGCGCACCGGCGATATACAGCAGAATACTGACGATGATGTAACCGAGAAAGGCAAACCAGTGCTTGGTGACCGCCTTGCGGGAAGTCTCCAGCGCCTGCCAGGGTCCCAGGCCTTTTTCCACGATTAATGGCAGAGTGAGTAAATAGGACACCGCCAGATAAATACCCGGCAGCACCAACAGGAGCATGCCCAGGGTAACCAGAATAGTCATCAGGATGCTGACCACCGCCAGGGGCAGCAGCTTGTCGAAATGGGCAAACACCTCCGTGGGTGCGGCGCTCTCGCCGCGCGCCACCTTGACCCCGATCATCATGAAACCAGCGGTCAACGGCGCCGTCACCACAGTGACCAGCAGGTTGTAGAGAAGCGCCCCGCCCACTAGGCCCGAAACAGGGCCATCGCCGGCTGTTTCTGGATTAAAGGCGCTGTAACCGGTGATGGCGCCCGCAACAAAACTCACTGCCACCAAAGCCACAATATATAAAAGCACCGCGAGCAAGATACGGCCCTTGTGGCCCTTGGTGCGCTGCCAGGCCTCGCCAAAGACGGCACCGATTTCGATTGAATAGTCCCCCGCAAGCCCCTTTTCCAGTGAGCCAAAGCTGTCGCTTTCCTCGCCGGTAGTGAGATCAGACTCCGGCGCCTTATAAATATCTGTCATGACTCGATGTCCTATGCGCAAATTGTGATTGTTATCGATTCCCCAGCCGGGACTATGGCACACTCACTGACCGTGAACAATGGCGCGCCACTAGCCCGTGGCAATTGGGCCCTGCAGGCGCCCACGATAGAATTGCAAATCCCATTTTACGGAAATCGGAGTCCATGAAAAAACTGCTTGTCGGCCTGTTGCTGCTACTGGCCATCGTCACCGTGACTTATATGGCGATGCCCCGCTATGCCGCGGGCCAATTGGTGGAAGCAGCCAGGCTGCAGGATACACAGGGGGTTGAGCAATTGGTGGACTTCCCCCGCCTGCGTGAAAATCTCAAGCAGAGGCTGCAGGCTCAACTGCGCTCTTCCGTGGGCGACGCTTTCCCCCCGGAGTTTGGCGACTTGGTCACCGCCGGCTCCGGCCTGTTTATCACCCCCGTGTTGCGGGGCCTGATCACACCGGCGGGTATCGCCGATATTTTGTCCGGCGGTGACAGCCTGCACCAATTTGAGCGGGAGCTATACCCACCGCCAAGCGCAAACGACGACGCTGCTGAAGCTTCGGCGGACGAGACCCGGCACTGGCAACTGCAGCGCTGGCGCTACCTGGCCTTGGATAGGGTGGCTGTGGATTTTGGTCAGGCGGAGGACCCCCACCTGCGGCTGTTTTTTTCCCGTCGGGGTTGGCACTGGTTGCTGACGGATATGGCACTACTGGAGGGGGAAGGGCCCCAGTGACAATGCGATGCAAAAAGACATTTCGGTAAATGTATTTGGCGATCCACTGCTGGCCTGTTGCACCAGTCCGGTGACGGGTTTTTTTCGCGACGGCTGTTGCAATACCAGCCCCGAGGACCTCGGATCCCATACGGTGTGCGTGGCGGTCACAGAGAAATTTTTACAGTTCTCCCGCCAGCGCGGCAACGACCTCAGCACCCCGGTGCCGGAATCCGGTTTTCCCGGACTCAATCCCGGCGACCGCTGGTGCCTGTGCGCACCCCGCTGGCTGGAAGCCTACCAGCGGGACGCCGCACCCCGGGTTTACCTGCAGTGTACCCACATCAAAGCCCTGCAGGTAATACCCCTGGCTCTGCTGCGCGAATATGCGGTGGACCTCAACTGAGCCGCACCGCACCTCACTCCGAGCGGGGAGATTCGAGCCGCAAATCAAGTGTGCAACTACTTCATTGGTCGTGAAGGTCTTTGCAGCAACCTGCAAGCAAATAGCATCGCAGCGCTAAAGCCCCGGAGGAAATCACCCCGTGGGATCAGGGAACTCAAAACAGCTCCGCATCTATGTCCATCAGGCTGTCGCTGCCCGCATCGACACTGGCCGCCAGCGCCCGTGTCTGGGGAAGCAGGCGGGTAAAAAAGAACCGCGCTGTTTTCACCTGGGCGGCATAGAAGCCATCGCTTTCACTGCTCGGCATTGCCACTGCGACCACTTTCGCCCACATATAGGCATAGGCCACATAGCCGAACAGGTGCAGGTACTCGACCGAGGCGGCGCCCGGCGCATGGGGATCCTCTGCGGCCGCAGTGACGACACGTCCGGTCACATCCCGCAACCTCTGCAGCTCTGTCGCCAGGGGCTGGATGAATTCCGCCAGGGACTCCCGATCCACATGCAGGTCGATAAACTCCTGCACATCCTCGGCGAACACCTCAAACAGGGCGCCGCCGTTGGCGACCGTCTTGCGGCCGATCAGGTCCAGCGCCTGGATACCGTTGGTACCCTCGTAAATCTGCGTGATACGCACATCGCGCACCAGCTGCTCCTGGCCCCACTCGCGGATATAGCCGTGGCCTCCCAGCACCTGCTGGCCAATGAGGGTACAGTCCAGGCCCTTGTCGGTAAAAAACGCCTTGGCCACCGGGGTGAGCAGCGCCACCAGCGCCTCGGCCCTGCGCTGCTCCTCCCCCTCCCCGTACTTGGCGATATCGAGCCATTGCGCCACATAAGTGGACAGTGCGCGGCCCCCGCCGATCAGCGCCTTCTGGGTAAGCAGCATGCGGCGCACATCCGGGTGCACGATAATCGGGTCGGCAATCTTGTCGCCGTGCCGGGGCCCAGCCGGCGAGCGGCTCTGCAGTCTCTCACGGGCATAGGCCAGCGCATTCTGATAGGAGCGCTCGGCGCCGCCGAGCCCCTGAATACCAACACCCAGGCGCTCGTAATTCATCATCGTAAACATGGCCGCCAGGCCCTTGTTCACCTCACCCACCAGCCAGCCCCTGGCTCCGTCGAAGTTCATGGCGCAGGTGGCGGACGCCTTGATGCCCATCTTGTGCTCGATGGAGCCGCAGTGTACAGCGTTGCGCGCACCGATATTGCCCTGGTCGTCGGGCAGGAACTTGGGCACCAGGAACAGGGAGATACCCCTGGGCCCGGGGGGTGCGTCCGGCAGCTTGGCCAATACCAGGTGAACGATGTTTTCCGCCAGGTCCTGCTCGCCGCCGGTGATGAAAATCTTGTTGCCGGTGATTTTGTAGCTGCCGTCATCCTGAGGCTCCGCCCTGGTGCGGATGATCCCCAGGTCGGTGCCCGCATGGGGCTCGGTCAGGTCCATGGCCCCGGCCCAGGTGCCCTGGTACATTTTTGGCAGGTACTGCGCCTTCAGGGCTTCGCTGGCGTGGGTATCGATGGCGAGACAGGCGCCGTTGGTCAACACCGGGTAAAGGGCGAAGGAAATATTGGCCGCATTGATCATTTCCTCCACCTGGGCACCCAACATTTTCGGCATGCCCATACCGCCGTATTCCGGGTTGCCCAGCAGCGCTCCCCAGCCGCCCTCGCAAAAGGTGGCATAGGCTTCCCTGAAGCCCCCGGGTGTGGAAACCGCACCATCCTGCCACTGGCAACCCTCTTCGTCACCGGAGCGATTGATGGGGTCCAGGGTATTGGCGGCGAGCTTGGCCATCTCCGCCAGAATTGCATCGGCGATGTCGCGGTCGACGGTATCCGCAAGCCCGGGCAGTCGTGCCCAGAGTTGATCCGCAGCAAAAACTTCGTGCAACAGGAAGTGCATCTCCCGCAACGGCGCCTTGTAGTCAGCCATGCCTCCGCCCCCTCATTCAAGCGTTTCAAACGATCGTTTGAATCTAGGCGGGAAGCGATCCTGTGTCAACCACAGGGTGGGGACTGGTGGGCGACCTATGTGGCTCCGGGCGCCTCCGGTTCACTGCCCAGTAGTGGAGCCAAATCCAGACAGGCGGCGTTGGCGCGATAATCTCCAGTTTCATCATAGGGCAGAGTGCCCAGATACGGCGCCGCCAAGAGGCCCTTTAGTGTGTCGAGGTTTTCATCGGGGCGGGCCATACCCGGCCGGGCAAAGTTGGCCACCCAGCCCGCCAGCCGCAGGCTGTCGCAATGAATCGCCTCCGCGGTCAGCCGGGCGTGACTGATACAACCCAATTGCATGCCGATCACCAGAATCACAGGAATATCCAGCTCCCGCGGCAAATCGGACAGGAAGGTGCCCGGCCCCAGCGGGGTGCGCCAGCCGCCGGCACCCTCGATCAATACCAGGTCGGCACCGGTGTTCATCACCTCCTGGCAGGCCCCGGCCATGGGCGTCACACCCAGGGTGATGCCCGCCTCCCGGGCCGCTATGTGGGGCGCTATGGCGGGTTCCAGCGCCACAGGATTGACCTGCTGGTAGGGCAGCTCCAGTGTCATCGCCGCCTGCAGCAATTCGGCGTCGGCATTGCGCAGCCCCTCCCGGCTGGGCACACAGCCGGAGGCCACCGGCTTGACCGCCCCGGTGCTCAGCCCCCGCCTGGCGGCATTGTGTAGCAGGGCCCCGGTAACGAAGGTCTTGCCCACTTCGGTATCGGTCCCGGCCACAAAGAATGTTCTGGTCACAAACAACCCTCCCCCGGGTTCTTTTTTACTGTCGCCTCTTTCAACGCCACCAGTTTACTGATAAATTGCCCACTTAGATCAATTATTGATCAGCCGGAGCGCCCCTATAACCCGGGGTGCTGATAATGCGGCGCAGCTTACCCGGGCATAAACCCGGCCACCGATATCGGACAAAGCTGTCAGCCAAACCCTCCGGCGCGAAACTGGCCAATGCCGTACTATTTCAACCCGCGCTTTACCAAGACCATGCGATACCTTGCTTTTGTCTGCCTGATGCTAGCCCCGCTGCTGTCCTTCGCCACCGTCAAGCCGGTGGACGAAGTAGTGGTCTACAAATCCAAATCGCTGATGCAGCTGAAGCGCAATGGCCGTGTGGTCAAAAGCTATAAAGTTGTTTTTGGCGACAATCCTCGCGGACACAAGGTCCGCCAGGGGGATGAACGCACACCCGAGGGGCGCTACACGCTGGACTGGAAAAATCCCAAGAGCCGCTTTTACCGCTCCATCCATATCTCCTACCCCAACGCCGCCGACCGCGCCCGCGCCCGCCGGCTGGGAGTGGATCCCGGCGGCGACATCATGATCCACGGTCAGAAGCCACAGTGGGCGGGGATCGAAAAACAGCTTACACGGATGAACTGGACCGATGGCTGTATTGCGGTGACCAACCGCCAAATGGACGAGATCTGGTCGCTGGTGCGAACACCCACCCCCATCACTATCTACCCCTGAGGGGCAGCCTGCTCAATTCCCCCGCTCAAAGCGGAACCGACAGCTCCGGCGCTCTGGGCACGCAAATTCAGGTAGTAGATATCGTAACTGGCGGGCAGGCCGGCGCCTGTTCTGAAATTTTCATAAGCGTCCAGCACCTTTTGCAGCTTGGCGCGGCTGGTTAATCCCCGCCCGGCAGCGCGGTTTACATTGCCGGCGCCGATGCTCTTCAGTTCACGCATCAACTGCAGCGCGCTGGCAAAGTGCAGAAGCCGCTGCTCATTGTGGAGGCCGCCCGCTAACCCCGCCGCGGACGCCGCCCCGAGCCACTCCTCCCGGGAGGAAAAACGGTTGACGTGCACCCCGCCGTCCACCTGAGCCCAGCTGTGCTTGAGTTCGCTCAGGGTGCCCGGCCCCAGGGTCGACACCAGGCAGAGGCCTCCCGGCGCCATGACCCGCCGCAATTCCGCGAACAGTCGCTCCAGGTTGCAGCACCACTGCAGGGCCATATTGGAAAAAATCAGATCGACACTGCCGTCTGCCAGTGGCAGCTGTTCCGCGTCCCCACCCACATGGAAGTCCGCCGCCGGGCGCTGGGTTCGGGCCAGTCGCAACATATCCTCGGCGATATCCAGGGCAATGATTTCGGCCCGGGGGAACCGCTGGCGCAGCCCGGCGCTGCCGTAGCCGGTGCCACTGCCCAGATCCAGAATCCGCTCCGGCTGCCAACCGGTACCGACGCCGGCCATCAACTGGCGACATACGGCGCGCTGCAGATGTGCAGCGGCATCGTAGTTTTTTGCCGCGCGCCCAAAGGACCGCGCCACTGCGCCCTTGGCAAAAGGTGCCTTTTGCGGCAAATGGCTATCCTCTGCGCCCGGCTGCCCGATGCTGCCTAAAAACCCTTCGACCAGCGTCGCCACCCTCTCCGGCCGGGAAATATGCGGAGTGTGGCCACAGCCCGGCAACAGTTCCACCGCCGCACCGTGGGACTGCAACTGTGTCGCAGCGGCAACCGGCACCAGCGCATCGCGCTCCCCGTAAATATGCAGCCCCGGCACCGGCAATCCCTCTGCCACCCGCAACAGCGGGCGATTGTCCCAGCGCCCCAGACTCTGCAGCGCACCGGCCCAGGCCGCGCCCACTGCGGGCGGGCGCCACTGTCTCAACTGGCTCAACAGTTGGCGCGAAGCCCCATCGCCACTGGCCTGCAGGCCGCAAAAACGCCTCCAGGTCCTGGGGCCGTCGGTGGCCAGAGCGCGGCGGAATTCGTCAAAGGTGGTCTCCGCCATGCCCGGCCAGTCGTCCCGCTGCAAAAAGGTGGCGTTGGCGGCGATGGTAATCACACCGCGAATCCTGCTTTCACCGGCCGACGCAGCCAGGCGGGTGGCGAGCATACCGCCGAGGGAATGTCCCACCAGTACACAGTCTGCCGGCAGCTGCGCCAGAACCGACTCATCCAGCAGAGGGTCCTCGGGCCAGCTATCGGCCGAGCGGGCACCAAAGCCGGGCAGCTCCAGACACATCACCGGTATCGCCAGGCCGGGCTGCAAAACCTCCAGCAGTGGCTGCCACAAGCGGCAGTCGCCGCCCCAGCCGTGCAGCAACACCAGAGACTGCACCGCGCTCACGGGGCCCCAGACTCCCCGGTGCGGGAGCCGGGCAGAAGCGCCCGCACCGCCTGCAGCAGTGCATCTATCTGCCCCTCACTGTGACTGGCACTGAGAGTGATTCGCAGCCGTGCAGTGCCGGCGGGCACCGTCGGCGGGCGGATGGCGCCCACCAGGAAACCCTGTGCCCGCAGTCCCGCGGCCACGGACAGCACCTCTCTCTCGCAGCCCAGCAGCAGCGGCTGAATGGCGGTCCCGGAGGGGCTCAATGGCAACTGCAGGGACTGCGCCCGGGTGCGGCAATAATGGATATTGCTGTGCAGCCGCCGCCGACGCTGCGGTTCCCGCTCCATGACCGTCAGCGCCGCCAGTGACCCGGCCGCCACGGCCGGCGGCATACCAGTGGTGTATATGTAGGGTCGTGCGAACTGCACCAGATAATCGATCAACTCCCGGGAACCCGCCACAAAGGCGCCGGCGTTGCCCGCCGCCTTGCCCAGGGTGCCCATCAGCACCGGCACGGCATCCTGACACAGACCGGCTCTGGAGGCGCTGCCCGCGCTGGGCAGCGATTGACTGCCCAGCACACCGAAACCGTGAGCCTCATCCACCATCAGCCAGGCGCCATAGGCACGGCACAACTGGGCGATTTCCGCCACCGGCGCGCAGTCCCCATCCATGGAGTAGACGCCGTCCACCGCCACCAGGGTATTACCGACAGAAGCCGTCGCCCGCTGCAGCCGGCGCTCCAGCGCGCTCAGATCGTTGTGGGCAAAGCGCAGGCTGTTGGCGCGACACAGGCGGGCACCGTCGATCAGGGAGGCGTGGTTGAGCTTGTCGGAAATGACACTGTCACCACGCGCCACCAGCGCACAAATGGTACCCACATTGGCTATATAGCCACTGGAGAACACCAGCGCCGCCTCGCGCCCGGTGAGCCTGGCGATTTTTTCCTGCAGCGCCGTGTGAATGTGCAGATGGCCATTGACCAGGTGGGAAGCTGTGGCACCGGCCCCCAGTGCGGCCCCGGTTTGCTGTGCGGCAATCACTTCCGGGTGGGTGGCCAGGCCGAGATAATCGTTGCTGCTGAAGGTCACCAGAGGCTCACCATCCACCTCTGCCAGTGGTGTGGGTGACGCAGCGAGGGTTCTCAGCTCCCGGTAGAGGCCCTTTTCGCGGCGCTCAAGAAGGCGCCGACGCAGGGTTTCCCGCAGCGCCATAGCGGGCTTCATCGGGCGGCATCGTAGAAATAGGGGTCGTACTCCCGCTCGGCTATCTGCGCCGAGAGTTTTTCCTCCACCTGCGCCTCGTCGGCGTACTGCCGGTACTCCTCCGGCTGAATACCAAGGCGGCCGAACAGCTGCATATCCCGGTTGGTTTGCGGGTTGGCGGTAGTCAGCAGCTTTTCGCCGTAGAAAATCGAATTGGCACCGGCGAGAAAGGCCAGGGCCTGCAGTTCATCACTCATCTGCTCCCGGCCGGCGGACAGGCGCACATGGGATCTGGGCATAGTGATACGGGCGACCGCGATACAGCGAATGAATTCCAATGGGTCCAGGTCCGCCTCATTCTGGAGCGGTGTACCGGCCACTTTGACCAGCATATTGATGGGTACCGATTCCGGATGCTGCGGCAGATTCGCCAGTTGCATCAGCAGCCCGGCGCGGTCCCCCACTTCCTCCCCCATGCCCACAATACCACCGGCGCAAACCTTCATACCCGCCGCCCGCACACGCTCCAGTGTCTGTAAGCGGTCACTGTATGTGCGGGTTGTGATGATCTCGCCATAGTATTCCGGCGAGGTATCCAGGTTGTGGTTGTAGTAGTCGAGGCCGGCGTCGGCCAGCGCACTGGCCTGGTCATCGTCCAGCATGCCGAGGGTCATACAGGTTTCCATTCCCAACGCCTTTACCTCGCGGACCATCCGCGTCACATAGGGCATGTCCTTTTTCTTTGGCGAGCGCCAGGCCGCGCCCATACAGAAACGGGTGGCACCCCCGGCCTTGGCCGCGCGGGCCTCCTGCAACACCTTGTCCACCTGCATCAACTTCTCCCGTTCCAGCCCGGTATCGTAGCGGGCACTCTGGGGGCAGTAGGCACAGTCTTCCGGGCAGGCACCGGTTTTAATGGAACATAGGGTGCTCACCTGTACCCGATTGGCATCGAAGTACACCCGGTGAACCCCCTGTGCGGTAAACATCAGGTCATTGAAAGGCAGCGCAAACAGATCGAGTATCTCCCGACGGGTCCAGTCGTGGCGGGTGGCGGCTAGTTGCTGGGCGGCGGTCACGGGCGCTAGTCTCCCTAATGCTGATGACACTTTGGCAAATCCGGGGTGGGGGTTTGTGAGGGGTCAAAAGGACCCGGGCGTCGTCAGTCTAGCGACCCTCGCCGAGCTGTCAACCAAAAGGCCTGAGAATGGTTTACCGAGCCATAGCACAGTTCTTGTCACAACAATTGAGCAACTGCCTGCTGTGCGGGGTTGCCCGTGCCGCGCGCAGTGGGCTCTGCGCCGACTGCCGGGACCAGCTGCCCACACTGGACCGAGGCTGCCGTGTTTGTGCGCTGCCGCTGCCACCGGCGGCGGCCATTTGCCCTCAATGCATTCAGTACCCTCCGGCCTTCGCCAGCGCCCAGGCCGCCTGGCACTACGCCTATCCGGTGGCGCAGCTACTGCAACGGTTTAAATATCAGGGCGATCTGGCGGCCGGACGCACACTGTCATTTGTGGCCGCGGGGTGCCTGGAACCCAGGGGCGAACTGCGCCCACAACTGTTGTTGCCGATTCCCGTGCACTGGCGACGCCTGTGGCAGAGGGGTTTCAACCAGGCACAGCTGATCGCGGCAGAATTCAGCCGCCACTGGCGGATTCCCGTCGCGCCGCGGCTGCTGGGCAAGTTAACGCCGGGCACAGCCCAGCAACAGCTGAGCCGGGCCCAGCGGCTGCGCAATCTGCGCCGCAGTTTTCGCGTGCGGCATCCCGTGGCCGGGTTGCACCTGGGGTTGGTGGACGATGTGATAACCACTGGCGCGACACTCAATGCCGCCGCAGATGTGCTGCGGCGGGCCGGGGCGGCCCGGGTCAGTGCCTACGCCCTGGCCAGAACCCCTTGACTCAGCGTCTCGAGCACAAATAGACCGGCCGATAGATTACCCGCACAATTCTGCACCTATGTCAGTCCGCCAGCCGCATGGCAGTCGGAGCGACACGGACTGGAGCAGTATTTTCCCCACGAACCCGCCTGCTTGCGCCAGTATTTCAAGGACGGCAACTCAATAGTTCCGGTGCGGCGACCGCCGCGCCAACAGGTGAACTCAACTGAAAGACGCCCGCGCGCCGTCGGACGCGGGCCGGGAACACTGCAATGAGCCAAAATAAGTTGCCGCGGGCCGTGGCGATCAGTGCTACGGGGCTGTGGACGCCCCCTGAAACCATCAGTAACACAGAACTGGTGGAGGCGTACAACACCTATGCCGAGGCGTACAACCACACCCACTCGGCACAGATCCAGGCCGGCGCCCTAGCCGCGAAGCCGCCCTCTTCGGCGGAATTCATCGAGAAGGCATCCGGGATCAAAAGCCGTTATGTGGTGACCCGTGAGGGCATTCTGGATCCCACACGCATGCGCCCACACCTACCGGAAAGGCGCGACGACGAACTCTGTATGCAGGCGGAAATGGGTCTGAAGGCCGCGCGGCTGGCGCTGGAAAAAGCGGCCAAAACCCCGCGCGACATCGATATGGTGATTGTCGGCGCTTCCTATCTGCAGCGGGCCTACCCAGCCATCGCCATAGAAATCCAGGCTGCGCTGGGTATCGACGGCTTTGCCTTCGATATGGAAGTCGCCTGTTCTTCCGCCACCTTCTCGCTGCAGCGGGCGGTGGACGCCATCAGCTCCGGTGCCGCCCGCACCGCCCTGGTGATCAACCCGGAACTGGCTTCGCCGCAGGTCGACTACACCGACCGCGACAGCCACTTCATTTTCGGTGACGTGGCGGTGGCCAGTGTGGTCGAGCGGTGCGACGACTGTCACACAGACACCGCCTGGAAAGTCCTGGGTACCAAAGCCAAGACAGTGTTCTCCAACAACATCCGCTCCAACTTCGGCTATACCGCCCGCGCCGCCGACGTGGACCCCTTCGGCCCCGGCAAGCTGTTCCACCAGAACGGCCGCAAGGTGTTCAAGGAAGTCTGCCCCATCGCCGCGGCGCACATCGAATCCCATGTGCGCGAGCTGGGTGTGGAGCCGGCCGAGGTACAGCGCTACTGGCTGCACCAGGCCAATATCAATATGAACAACCTGATCGCAAAAAAACTCATGGGCAGTGGGGCGAGTATCGAACGGGCACCCATAGTGCTGGACCGCTACGCCAATACCGGCTGCGCCGGCTCGGTAATTGCGTTCAACCTCTATAGCGACGATCTGCCCCCCGGTGCCCGCGGGGTTCTCTGCTCCTTCGGTGCCGGCTATTCCGTGGGCAGTCTGGTGCTGGAAAAAATTGCCCTGTGACCGCCGGGGATGCCGGCGCTTGCCGGTTGCGGAAAAATATTTTTCAACAACCGAGTTAGGGGCCCTCTTCCAGCTGCCGCAAGAGCCGTTCGCCCCATCGCAGGCGGGTCTCCTCCACCTCTATGCCCAGTTGCAGCGTCTGGCCAGCCAGCCAGAAACGCTGCTGCAGCTCTATATCGCGACTCTGCACCCGTTGTTTTTGCTCGCGATAAGCCGCCAGCAGGGCTCGGTGCTGGTCCAGTTGCCGGCGGATGAGCGCGCGGGCCTGCTCCCGGTCCAGGTGGTGGCCTGCGAACAGTTGCACTAAAAAAGGCTCGCGGATTTTTTGTGCGGGCGCCGGTTGCTGTACCCAGTCCCGCAGGGCCTCTCTGCCGGCATCGGTGAGCTGGTACACTTTTTTATCCGGCTTGCCCACCTGGGGCTGTACACTGCAATCCAACAATCCATCCTGGTGCAGCTTGCGCAGCTCCCGGTACATCTGCTGATGGCTGGCGCTCCAGAAATGGGACACGCTGCGCTCAAACCGGCGCTTCAGGTCGTAGCCACTGCCCGGCTCCATATCCAGCAAGGTAAGAACAGCAAACCGCAGTGACATTGTTCCTCCGAATCAGGCGTGCGATAGAGTCCATGGTAACCCAGGGCAGGGGCGGGCACACGGCCACCAGAGCGTGAGCGGCTTGCCGCAGCAATGACCGTCGGAGCAGGCCATTCATTTATTCTCACGCCATAAAGTAATTCCTGGCGCCTTTTGAGCCCTGACTCGCGGAATCTGGATACATTCTCCTTGAGCGAAGAGGTCGATTGCAGTATCTATGACTGCAGAAATAACGCTGCCAACGGGGGGTAGCGGGAACTGCAGTTATTTCACCGGCCGGCTGTATGTCCGGAGACCGCACTGACCGGCAATGGATTCGCCAGCCGGAGCCGGGCCAGCCTCTCAGCGGAAACAATTGTTTGAGGCCGGTCGGGGCCTCCGCCCCAACAACGAGCATCGGGTCGCAGGATTTGGCCCAGGTTTTGATAAGTGGGCACAAGGATGACGATAGCCAGCCACTTTCCGGGCAGCTTTATTCCAGGGTTGCGGCTCTGGACCAAACTGGTCCCGCCCCTCGCCGGAGCCGTGTCTGCGCCGGCGATGGCACACTCACTGCCCCTGTCACTTAACGCCAACACCTGGGTGCCTATTTCATGGCTGCTCCTGGCCACCATTGGCATAGTGCTGGCCGCCAGCTATGCCGCCATGTTGCGGGTTCAGCGATCCTGTGCCAACACTGAGCACGGTGAGGAAATAGCGCGGCTCTCCCAGGAGCGGGATGATATCTACCGGCGCCTGTGCGCCCTGAACAGCAAATCGTCCTCCAGGGACAAAACGCTGGGGCAAGCCCAGGAAACCATAGAGCTGTTGCGCCAGGAAAACTCCGACCTGCGGGGCATCGCACTGCACCATCTCAGCAAACCGGTGGATTCTCTGCTGAACACGCTTGAAACGGCACTGCATGAACAGGGGTGGGCGAGCGGTGCGCAATTGCAGGATGCAGTGCGCCAGCTGCAAGGGCTCAAAGCATCCCTCAAGCAGGTACGGAATCTGGCTCAGTTGGACACTTTCCATCTAAATCGCGCAGAGGACACCGCAACCACGGCGACCACCGGAAAACATAGCCTGTCGATACTGCTGCTTGCGGATCAGGGAAGCGAGCCCATCGCCCGGGCACTGGAGCGCCGGGGCCACCGGGTGCAGAGGGAAAGCAGTGGCACTGATGATTTCGCTACAGACGCGCAAAAGGCGTTCGATCTGGTGCTGATCGACACTGAGCTGTCCCTGGCGAGCAGTGCCGATGTAGTGAAAAAAATCCAGCGCGGCCACGGCGGTGACCTGCCTACCTTCGCGCTGGTATCGGCGCCGCGCCCCGGGGACAGGGAGGAATTTCTGGAGCGCGGGTTTACCGGCATACTGCCGCGACCGGTGCGGGAATCCAGCCTTGCCAAACTGCTGGACTGGGCAGCGCACAGGGCGCGTCCCGAAGAGACAGCCGGCGGCCAGCGGCGGCGTTTTTTAAATATCGACAGGCTGCTACAAAAGCGCGACCGGCTGGGACACCAGGCATTTGCCAATTATTTGAACGCAGCTTCCGCCGCTCTGCCGAAACGCATGACGGAGCTGACCCGCCTGCTCACAGCGCGCCACTGGCCCGATGCGGAAGAGCTGGCGAAATCCCTCAGCAGTTCGGCCGAGGAGGCCGGTCTGGAAGCCATCGCCGCCGCACTGAAGGATCTCGGTGCCCGCCTGGCCGCCAGCGAAGAGCGGGAGGCCTGTCGTCAACAGCGCACGGAAATGCTGAACCTGATGCGGACTTCTATGCGGGAACTCAACCGGTGGCGGGAGGAAAACGTCCACACCGAATGGTCCCTGCAATAGTAACACTCCACCGCAAGTCGCTTGCAAATCCCTCCGGTGACCCCACTATAGGTGCATCCCCTACCCGAGAGATAATAATATGTCTGAGCAGTTTCCCGATAAGAGTCAAGAAACGCGCGAGCAGGCCGGCCGCGACCTGGCCACTCTGGTATACGTCATCCAGGCCATCAGCCTATTTACAGCCATTCCCTTTTTTATTGGCGTACTGATCAATTACTTCAAGCGCGGCGACGTGCGCGGCACCATGGCCGAATCCCATTTTCGCTGGCAGATCCGCACCTTCTGGTTCAGCCTGCTGTGGATTGTGGTGGGCTGGGCAACGGTGTGGGTCTTCGGCATCGGCTTTCTGATCCTGGGGATCAGCTGGGTGTGGGTGGTATACCGGGTGATTCGCGGCTGGCTGGTGCTGGCAGATCACCGCCCGGCCTATTGAGGCGGTGGGCAGCAGCTGGCAACCTGTTGTCCCGGGCAGGGATGTTCGGGTCACAAATCAAGCGTGTATTCCTGGTTTGCCTGGGAGGATTTACCCAGAGCCAGGGAGGTCTGTTTCAGCACCCTGCTGGAAGTCGCCGCGGCCAGCGACCGGGTGCCTTATCGCCGGCTCAGCCCGGGCGGCCCAGCAGGGCTGCGAGCAGCGCCTCCGGCGGCAGCTGCTGCCCATTGACCATTAGTTTCCCCCGGTTTACCTGCACCAGCATCTGCAGCTCGTCACCGCTTGTCAGCAGCAGGCCATAGCGACGCAGCAACATCGCCTGTGCCACCAGGGGTGACTGCAACAGGGCCTTCTCACTGGCGGAAAAGGTGACGCTACCCACCAGCGGAGCCAGCCACTGATCCGCAGCGCTTGTCGCGGAGCGCCTGCTCCCAGCCGCGAACCCGGCCCAGTCGGCATCCAGGTCCATCAGTATGGGGCCATTGACCGACTCCACCACCAGTTGCTGCTGCAGCTTTAAGGGCCGCACCAGAATCTGCCGCCAGTCCCGCCGCCCCGCCGGTGTCAGCGCCAGCGCGGAAATATAGTGCCCCAGATCCGCCATGGAGACATCCGCCAGTTTCAAGCGGTGCAACACGGAGGTCACCGGGGTGGCCGATTGTACCTGCGGCAGGCTCAGCTCACTGGACAGCTGCAGATTGCCGCCCGGTGACAGCTGGCCATCGATCTGCAGAACGAGATCCCGTAATTCCAGCGGACCGGATTCGGTTTCCGCCCGCAAAAGGGGGAGATAAAGGGAAAGCTCCGTGTCTCCCTGCCTGGGCACCAGTCGGATGTCGCCGGTGACATTGTCCGTCACCAGCTCCTCCCGTCCGCCGCGCTTGCGCCGCAGCTGCCCCACCTTCAGAACTCCCTGGATCACGGCGCCGCTGTAATCCGTATCCAGCACCAGCTCGGCGCCGCCGAATATCAGCTCCCCACCCCTGTCACTGCGGGTAAAAGGCTCCAGGCGCACTGTGTTGCGCACTCGGTTGTCGAGTCCGATCAGGGACTCCAGCACTACCGGGCTGTGTTCCAGTCGGCCGTAGAACTGCTCCAACTGGGTGCGCAGGGGCCGTGCCAAATGCTCGGTGGAGAGGCGGGTCCGGCTGTAGGCCACCCCGATACGCGGCCCCCCGGCGGTGAACAGCAGGGGGCCATGCTGGATCTGGCTCAGCAGCTCGGTGGGGTCGTCACCACTGGCCACACGGGTGCGGGCACTGGCGCCAAACCAGCCGCGTTCATAGCCGGCCATTTCGCCACCGCGCAACCGGGCCAGCTGTTGCTGCCAGACTTCCGCAACTTTGGCGCCCACAAAACCAGGGGCAGTGAGGGTAATGGCGACGGCCAGGGCGACGACGATGATGGCAGTGAGACGCAGTAATTTCATCCGGGATAAACTTTTGCCGAATCTGCGCCGATGGTAGCAGATTCTCGTTACCTCAACCCAACACGAGCGGGTCTGTCAGTTGGTCATGGCGCGGGCGACCCGCGAATTGCTGGGGCGCCCCAGGGCCCCGGAGATAAAATTCCCCGCCTCCACCAGGCGCTTCAAGTCCACTCCGGTTGTAATGCCGAGTCCGTTCAGCATATACAGCACATCCTCACTGGCGACATTGCCGGAGGCACCGGGGGCGTATGGGCATCCGCCCAGCCCCGCCACGGCGGAATCCACCACGCCGACACCAGCCTGGAGGGCGGCGTAAATATTCGCCAGTGCCTGACCGTAGGTATCGTGGAAATGCACCGCCAGTTTTTCCACCGGCACTTTCGCAGCCACCTGATCGATCATGCGTCGGGCCGCCGCCGGCGTACCCACACCGATGGTGTCGCCGAGGGAAATCTCAAAGCACCCCATCTCCAACAGGGCAGCGCTCACCTGCGCCACCCTGGCCGGGTCAATGTCGCCCTCGTAGGGACAGCCCAGGACACAGGACACATAACCCCGCACCGGCACACCCTCCTCCAGCGCCCGCTCCAGCAAGGGCCGGAAACGCGCCAGGCTCTCGTCGATGCTGCAATTGGTATTCTTTTGCGCGAAGGACTCGGAGGCGGCCGCAAACACCGCCACTTCATCCGCCGACGCTTCAATAGCACGCTCATAGCCCTTTAGGTTGGGGGTCAGGGCACTGTAAACGGTGCCGGATCGACGCTCTATACCCTTAAACACCTCGCCGCTGGCCGCCATTTGCGGCACCCACTTGGGGCTGACGAAGCTGCCCGCCTCTACGACCGGCAGACCGCTGTCGGCGAGCCGGTCGATCAACTCTATACGCGTCGCAACCGCTATTTCCCGCTGCTCGTTTTGCAGGCCGTCGCGGGGGCCCACTTCCACCATCTTTACACGCCCGGGCAGGTTCACCATCACTCCTCCACCGCAAAGTCGATCAGCAGGCTGCCGCCATCCACCAGTTCCCCCTCGGCACACAGGTAATCCCGCACCCGGCCCGCGCTGGGAGCGCGCAGGGTGTGCTCCATTTTCATCGCCTCCATAACCAACAGCGGCTGGTCCTTGTCCACGCTGCTTCCGGCCTCCACCAACAGGGCGATAATGGTGCCGTTCATGGGCGCCTCCAACCCCTGGGCCCTGTCTTCGCTGGCACCGAGATCCGGTGGCAGCACCCTGAAATCCACCTGCAGGTCATCGATGAAAACTGTTCCGCCGTCGTCGGTGTCGACACAGGAAAAACGCATTCTCCGGCCCGCCACCAGGACCAGCGCGCCTTCACCAAAAATACGGATCTCACCGCGCCCGGCGTCGGCCAGGTCCCGGCATTGCCATTCCACCGTATCGCCGCGCCAGGCAAAGTGAATTTGTGTATGCCGGCCGTGGTAATCAATCGTGTGCAGCCGCATAGCCGTCAGGTTGCCGCGCCAGTTATCGCCCAGGTGCCAGGGCGAGCCCCTATCCGCCGCCGGGGCGCTGGCAGACAGGTGGCGGCACTCACGCTGAGCCAGGCAGGCGGCGATGGCGGCACACTTCAGCGTTGTCAGCTGGCGCTCCTGCTGCAGAATTTCCGCCTCGTAATCGTCGATAAAGTGCGTGGACAGATTGGCCGCGACAAATGCCCGGTGGTTGACCACCCGGCGCAGAAATTCGAGATTGTGGCGCACCCCGGCAATCTGGTAGTCACTCAGTGCGCGGTCGAGCCTGGTGAGCGCTTCGCGGCGGCTGCGGCCGTGGCAGATCAGCTTGGCGATCATCGGGTCGTAGTAAACACTGATTTCATCACCGGTCTGCACGCCCGTATCCACCCGCACAGAGTCGGTTTCGCGGGGTGGGCGATGGCGCAACAGCCTGCCGGTGGCGGGCAGGAAATCCTTGTCCGGATCCTCCGCGTAAATGCGCACTTCCACCGCATGGCCGTCGATTTTCAGTTGGTCCTGTGTCAGCGGCAGCGGCTCCCCCGCCGCCACTGACAGCTGCCAGGCAACCAGGTCCTGGCCGCTGATCATTTCAGTGACCGGGTGCTCCACCTGCAGGCGGGTGTTCATCTCCATAAAATAGAAGGCGCCGTTGGCATCCAGGAGAAACTCCACCGTGCCGGCCCCCACATAGCCGATGGCGTGGGCCGCGCGCAGAGCGGCTTCGCCCATGCGCGCCCGCAACTCCTCATCCACTCCGGGGGCAGGTGCCTCTTCCACCACTTTTTGGTGGCGGCGCTGAACCGAACAGTCCCGCTCAAACAGATAGACGCCGGCACCCAGCTGGTCGCAGAAGACCTGAATCTCCACATGGCGCGGACTCACCACATAGCGTTCCACCAGCATCTGATCGTCGCCAAACGCATTGACGGCTTCGCGTTTGGCCGCCTCCAGGGACGGGTGGAAATCCTTCGCACTGTCGACGCGGCGCATGCCCTTGCCACCGCCACCGGCAGCCGCCTTCAGCAGTACCGGATAGCCTATGCGCTCGGCGTGGCCGGCGAGAAGATCCGCGTCCTGGTTGGCACCGTGATAACCGGGCACCAGGGGGACTCCGGCATCCTCCATAATCCGCTTGGCGGCAGACTTGGACCCCATTGCCTCTATGGCGCCGGCGGGAGGGCCCACAAAGAGGATCCCCGCGGCGTCACAGGCGCGGCAGAACTCCGCATTCTCTGACAGGAAACCATAACCCGGGTGAATGGCATCCGCTCCGGTGCTGCGGGCGGCCCCGACAACCCTGTCGATATCCAGATAGGATTCCCTCGCCGGCGCGGGCCCCAGGTGAACCGCTTCGTCGGCCAGCTGCACATGCAGCGCATTGACATCGGCATCGGAATAGACCGCAACGGTGGCGATGCCGAGGCGGCGCGCAGTCTTGATGATACGGCAGGCTATTTCGCCACGGTTGGCAATTAACAGTTTGCGAATCATGTTTGGCTCGTATATTAACTCGGCAATCCAACAGGTGAATTCTCACCGGTTGGATTATCGCCCTGGAAATTCCGCACAATAAAGTGGGATAACTTGTATTTGAACAGCTTGCGCCGGTCCGCCATGGAAGGCGGCACCCTCCTGCAACCCACTGGCCCCGCAAGCTGTCCGGCTGTGGGGTTAACAGGCTTCTCAGTCGTCGGTGTCAGTCACCCAGTTGGGACTGCGCTTTTGCAAAAATGCGCTCAGCCCCTCCTGCCCCTCCGGTGAAACCCGCACTGCGGCGATCAGTGCACTGGTCTGCCCCTGTAACTCTTCGTTGACCACCCGATTGGCCATGGACATGGCCAGCTGCTTCGCCATGGCCACAGCCCGCGGCCCGTTGCCGCAGATGGCCTGTGCCAGACTGCGCACCTGCTGATCCAGCTCGCCTTCCGCGCAAACCTCTGATACCAGACCGATTTCCCGCGCCCGCGCAGCGGAAAAACGCTCGGCGGTGACGAAATAGCGGCGCGCCTGGCGGGCGCCAATGGCGTTGATGACGTAGGGGCTGATGGTAGCCGGCAGCAGCCCTATCCGAACCTCCGACAGACTAAAACTGGCCCGTTCACTGGCCACAGCCAGGTCGCAGCAGCTGACCAGGCCCACGGCGCCGCCGAAGGCGGCACCCTGCACCCGCGCTATGGTCGGCACTGGAAAGGTGTCCAGCTTGTGCAGCATCGCCGCCAGTGTGGCGGCATCGCGGCGGTTGTCCTCTTCGGAGTATTCCGCCACCCGCTTCATCCAGCCGAGGTCGGCGCCAGCGGAAAAACTTCTGCCCGTGGAAGCCAGCACCAGTGCCCGGATCGACGGGTTGCGAGCCAGCTCGTCGAAGGTCTCCCCCAACTCGCGGATCAAATCATCATCGAAGGCGTTGTGCACATCGGGACGGTTCAGGGTCACGGTGGCGATGCCTTGGCTATCGACTTCGCACAACATCTTTTCGCTCATACGGCTGTCCTTGTGTTGGAATGGGCACTGGTCCGCCCCGCGACGGGCTCGAACACTGTCTTCGGAGTTACATGCGGAATACACCGAAATGGGTTTCCCGGGGCTCGCGGTGACTGGCGGCTGCCAGGCAGAGAGCCAGTACCCGGCGCGTATCCGCCGGGTCGATCACGCCGTCGTCCCACAGCCGGGCGGAAGCGTAATAGGGGTGGCCCTGATGCTCATAGGTCTCGACGATCGGCTGTTTGAACTGCTGTTCTTCCGCTTCACTCCAGCGCTCGCCGCGCGCCTCCATCTGATCCCGCTTCACCTGGGCCAGGACACCGGCAGCTTGCTCACCGCCCATCACCGAGATACGGGCATTGGGCCACATAAACAAGAAATTGGGGTCGTAAGCGCGGCCGCACATACCGTAATTACCGGCGCCGAAGGAACCGCCGATCAGGATGGTGATCTTCGGCACATTCGCTGTCGCCACAGCGGTCACCATCTTGGCACCGTGTTTGGCGATGCCTCCGGCTTCATATTGGCGACCCACCATAAAGCCGGTGATGTTCTGCAAAAAGACCAGCGGAATCCTGCGCTGCGCACACAGCTCGATAAAGTGGGCTCCCTTCTGCGCACTCTCCGCAAACAGAATGCCGTTGTTGGCCACTATGCCCACCGGGTAGCCGTTGATGCGTGCAAAGCCGGTCACCAGAGTCGTGCCGTAGAGCGCCTTGAACTCGTCGAACTCCGAGGCGTCCACAATGCGCGCAATTATTTCCCGCACATCGTAGGGCCGGCGCGAATCCGCCGGCACCACACCGTAGATCTCTTCGGAAGGGTACAGCGGCTCCCGCGCCGGGCGGATATCCAGCCCCGGCACCTTGACCCGGTTGAGACGGCTTACGGAGCGCCGTGCCAATTCCAGCGCGTGCACATCGTTGTTGGCGTAGTGGTCGGCCACGCCGGAAGTGCGGCAATGCACCTCGGCGTCACCCAGTTCCTCCGCCGACACCACTTCGCCCGTGGCCGCTTTCACCAGCGGCGGCCCGGCGAGGAATATTGTGGCCTGCTCCTTGACCATGATGGACTCGTCTGCCATGGCCGGCACATAGGCGCCACCGGCGGTACAGCTGCCCATCACCACGGCGATCTGCGGAATATTTTGAGCAGACAGGTTGGCCTGGTTGTAAAAGATACGGCCGAAGTGCTCCCGGTCGGGGAAAACCTCGTCCTGGCGCGGCAGGTTGGCGCCACCGGAGTCGACCAGATAAATACACGGCAGGTTGTTCTGCTCGGCAATGGCCTGGGCGCGCAGGTGTTTTTTCACCGTAAGCGGATAGTAGGTACCGCCTTTCACCGTCGCATCATTGGCAACGATGACACAGGGCTGGCCGGCAACGGTGCCGATCCCGGTAATAATCCCCGCCGCCGGCACCTCTTCTCCGTACATTTCGTACGCCGCCAGCTGTGAAAATTCCAAAAAGGGGCTGCCCGGGTCCAACAGCGTGTCGATGCGGTCCCGGGGCAGCAGCTTGCCTCGCGCCAGGTGTTTTTCACGGGCCCGCTCACCGCCACCCCGGGCGATTTTTTCGACCTTTTTACGCAGGTCCGCGACCAGCGCCTGCATCTGCTCCCGGTTGGTGCAGAAGTCCGCATCGCGGCAGTTTATCTTGCTCTGTATCTGGCTCATGGGTTCGATCAACGGGTTTCGTTAAACAGTTCGCGACCAATCAGCATCCGGCGCACTTCGGAAGTACCGGCGCCTATCTCATACAGCTTGGCGTCCCGCAGCAGACGGCCGCTGGGATACTCGTTGATATAGCCATTGCCGCCCAGGGTCTGGATCGCCTGCAATGCCATCTGTGTGGCCCGCTCGGCGGTGAACAGAATCACCGCAGCGGCGTCCTTGCGTGAGTCCTCACCCCGGTCACAGGCTTTGGCCACCGAATAGAGGAAGGAGCGGCTGGCGCTGAGGTCTGCATACATATCCGCCAGCTTGCCCTGCATCAACTGGAATTCGCCGATGGCCCGGCCGAACTGCTTGCGCTCATGCACATAGGGCACCACCAGGTCCATACACGCCTGCATAATACCCACAGGTCCACCGGCGAGAATAGTGCGCTCGTAGTCCAGACCGCTCATCAGTACGCGCACACCGCCGTTCAATTCCCCCAGGATATTTTCCTGCGGTACTTCGCAATCCTCGAATACCAATTCGCAGGTGTTGGATCCACGCATACCCAGCTTGTCGAGCTTCTGCGCGCGGGAAAACCCGGGAAAATCCCTTTCAACGATAAACGCGGTGATGCCGCCGGAACTGATACCCGGTTCGGTGCGGGCATAAATGACGAAGGTGTGGGCGTCGGGGCCATTGGTGATCCACATCTTGTTGCCATTGAGAATATAGCGATCACCTTTTTTCTCCGCCCGCAGCTGCAGACTGACCACATCCGAACCCGAGTTGGGTTCACTCATGGCCAGGGCGCCCACATGCTCTCCGGAGCAAAGTTTGGGCAGGTACTTTTCCTTCTGTACCTGGGTTCCGTTCTTGCGGATTTGATTCACGCACAGGTTGGAATGGGCACCGTAGGACAGGGCTACGGAAGCGGACGCGCGGGATATTTCCTCCATCGCCACCGCATGTGCCAGATAACCCATATCGGAACCGCCGAACTCCTCTTCTACTGTGATGCCCAGCAGACCCAGTCCGCCCAGCTTTTGCCACAGATCCGCGGGAAACTGGTTGTCCTCGTCAATCTGCGCCGCCCGCGGCGCAACTTCCGCCTGACAAAACCTGTAGACCATGTCGCGCAGCATCTCGACCTCTTCGCCGAGATCGAAATTCAGGGTTCGATAGGAGGTATTCATAGGAACTCTTTCACTCCGTCTTTTGTTCAGTTGTCGGTACTGTCCGCCAGCGCGGCGTGCGCTCGCACCGCCACCTCGTCCAGATCACTCATCAGGCTGTGGATGTCGCGCAGCTGCTGCTGCAACTGCGCGCGCTTTTGTTCTATGTGCGACAGCAACCGTTGCAGTTGCTCGACATTACCGTGCGCCGGATCGTACATGTCGATGATTTCCCGGCTCTCATCGAGGGAAAAACCGAGGCGCTTGCCCCGCAGGATCAGTTTTAGCCGCACCCGGTCCTCGGAGCTGTATATCCGCGTCTGTCCCCGCCGCCGCGGGGACAGCAATCCCTTGTCCTCATAGAAACGAATGGTGCGGGTGGTGATGCCGAATTCCCGCGCCAGCTCGGATATGCCGTAGCTGCGGGATTCGGCCCCGGATTGCTCGGGCTTCATGACTGCTTCCTCTTCAGGGCGACGAGCCTAGCAGAGATTTACGTTAACGTAAACGTAACCCTGGTAAACCTAACCTTAGCACCCAAAGGGGGACGCGGCTTGGCAATGGATGTGAATTGGCGGGGCACAGCGCCCCATAGTCACAGAGGTCGGGCGGGACCGTTGGGGATCAGGCGCTGGTCAGCTGGCGTAACTGATTGTCCAGCAGCTGCTGGTAACCCTGTGCCAGCCCCCGCACCTCCAGTCCCCAACCGGCGCTGTGCAGTAACACCTTGCGGTCCAGGGACTCATCCTGTTCCAGCGCCGGGTGCAGTGCCAGCCCCGTTGACTGACCCAGCAACTGCTCGCCGGCAAAATCGAATTCCGCAACCCCGGCCGGAGCCACCGCCAGTGCCAGCTTCAGTCCGGTAGAGCGACTGGCGCGCTGCAGGGCGAACAACAGCAATCCACAGCAGACTGCGCGAAACGCCGCATCCTCGCCACCGAAGTCCAGCCCCTGCTGCGGGCCGGCGTCCCTCACAGGCCGCGCCTCATATATGCGGCACAACAACTGCAGCCGCTCGTCCAGATCCCGCTGCAGTTTATCCAGCGCCGCACGGCTGAGCTGATTCGACAGCTGCGCCCAGTTCAGTGGCCGCAAATAGAGGCCCACGCGCTCTTCCCGCTCTGGTTCCGGCCGGGACGGGGAAGCTTTCGTCTCAACCACCGGCAGTGCGCGCCGAAACGTCAGATTGCCGGCCGCGAGCGCGGCTGCGGCACTGAATGGCAGCGCGAATGCCAGGCTCAACAGCAGGCTGCCCCAGGGATAGCCGCTGTCGCTGCCAGGCTGCAGATTGACGCTGACGCTGCCCGCCAGGCTGTCGTGCAGCACCACCGGCGCTGTGACCACCTCTCCGTGCTCCAGATCGCCCACCTGCGCCAGGGGCTTGCCCTCCACATCCTGCACAGTGACACCCGTCACCGCAGGCAATGCCAGCAATTGCTGTGCCAGCAGCTGCAAACTGATCGGATCGCGTGCGACGATGCCTTCCAGGCTCTGGCGGGCCATAAGCGCAGCCGCCACTTCCGCTTCGGCGCGATCGCGGGCAATGGTGGCGGACTTTTGCTGGGTGTGGTGGTGGTTCAGGGCGATGGCGCAGAAAAATGCCAGTGCCAGCCAGATCACCGCTGCCAGCAACTGCTGGCGCAGCCTTAGGGGAATCCGGGTGGAAAGTTGAGCGAAATATTGTTTACCGGAGGACATAAGGCGGCCATTTTATAAATGATCGAATTAAAAGCTGCTGGGCGGATTTTAGCGAATTAGCGCCCGGAGGCTATAATGCGCGCCCATTTATTCCCACTGGTTTGAATCGATCCCATGTGTGCTGAGAGACCCACCGAAACCCTGAAACTGCCACTGGAGGGCATCCTGCGCTCATCCGGCGACGCCCGTGTACGCGCCCTGGGGGTAAGGGGGGGAATGGCCCATATCCAGCTGGAGCAAAGCGGCGGTGTGCAGCTGGCTAATGCCACGCGGACGCCGGAAGCCGGGGCCAATTCAATGCCCGCCGAGGTCACGGCCCCCTGGTGCGCAACCCTGCTGGGCGCGGAAGTCAATCTGCACCAACTGCGGCGCCTGCTGGCGTTCTTCGCAACACAGGGCTGGGATACCGGCGACGTCGACACCCTGGCGCAGCGCCCGGACCGCACAGTGCTGCGGTGGCAGCTACAGCCGCGGGAGCCACTCCAGTTCGCCGCGGCAAAGCACGCCTGCCTGCACCTGGCAGGGGAGCTGAACGCAGACCTGGTGCTGCAACCGGGTCACAGCCAGCGCCCGCCCCGACTCGCAGGCTTCGACATGGACTCCACCCTGATCGATGCGGAGGTCATCGACGAGCTGGCAAAAATAACCGGGGTCGGCGCTGAAGTGGCGGCGATTACGGAGGCGGCCATGCGCGGGGAGCTGGATTTCCGCCAGAGTTTCAAAAAACGCATGGGCCTGCTGCGGGGATTCCCCGAAACAGAATTGGCACAGATAGCGCGCCAACTGCCGCTGAAATCCGGGGCCGGTGAACTACTGCGGGCGCTGAAGACGCTGGGATGTAAAACTGCCATTCTCTCCGGAGGTTTCAGCTATTTTGCCAACTTCCTGCAAGCCGAACGGCTGCCGGTGGACCTGGTGCACGCCAACCAGTTGCAGTTTGCCGGGGGCAAACTTACCGGCGAAGTGGTGGAGCCCATTGTGGACGCTATGGGCAAAAGAGCCCTGCTGGAGGGGATGGCCGGGGAAATGGGACTGGAACTGGATAGAGTGATCGCCGTGGGCGACGGTGCCAATGACATTCCCATGCTGTCGCTGGGGGCCCTGGGGATCGCCATTCACCCCAAGCCCAAGGTGCGCCTGGAGGCGCCGCAGGCGATCTCCCGTTTCGGCCTGGACGCTGCGCTCTATCTGTTTGGCCTCAACGATCAGCAGATCCGGGCGCTGCTGCCCTGATCCGGACACCCGGGGCCAGCGGCGTCGGGGAATACCCAGCCGCCCCGGGCGGAAACTAGCAGGCCGGCATAGCTAGCGACCTACTTCCCGGATCGACTCGAAAAATACATCAGTTTATGAGGCTATTTGGCTGTGCAAAAGTTTCGACCGCTGCGCCCCACCCCTCGACTACTTACTGTATCTGCTTAACCACGCGCTCTATAGCGGCTCTATGGGAATAGAAAATCGCCAAGTAAATACCTTTGCTTGAAATATATAACTCTTGTTTAGACAAGGCACCTAAACTAAATGGCCATCTTGAGCGAATCGACAGCTTGGCTCCGACCTCAATATCCGCCCATGGAATCAAGAGAGAAGGCAGATAACACTTATAAAAAGGAGAAAAAATTCCAACTCCCTCCTCTAAAATCTCAATATAAACATGATTAAACCAACTTCTAGAACCATCATCACTCCAGATAGAAAGGGTTTCCACCTTGCGCCATCCGTGATGCTTCCCCTTTGTAGAATAATTCGATGCAAGGCTCCTCCACAATGAATCTCTGGACTCTATCCATGCAAAAATAAACATCACCAAAATTACCATCGCCGCAAAGGTCATAGGAAGTGACTCACCCAAATTCACTAGTGAGTAATATCATAGATACCTCCACCTACCCAACATCTTATATCCACCAAAAATTTTGTATATCCTGCAACCTTAACCACTTCCTGCTGCCACAGGAAAGCCGGGACTTTCTATTTCAGATTCAAATACTAAAGAGCCAAATCAATTTCAACATAAAAACACCGGTGCGCTTGCGCGTTATGCGCGGGTGGTCGGGTATTGACCGTCGACCTGCCTGGACAGGAAAGCACCGAGAAGTGAGATTTCTAGAGCGATAAAGCCCCGGCTGATTACCCCTGCCAGAGCCTCATTGTGGGTGCCCAGAAAGCAACTTCAAAAAATCAACGAATATCCTTGTCAAAGGGATTCCTCGGCTTCTTGTTTTTTCTGCCTGAACGGCGCTCCCAAGCTCCCATAATAAGAAGACCTCCAACTACAACCCCTAACGACACAGAAAACCAAAAATGTATAGGGCTTTCTATAGGAGTGATTGAGCGGGTCAAACCAGATGCACCAGCTCCGACAATCTCACCCTTAAATGCAGAGGAAATAAAATAAACTAAAAGCCCTAGCCCTAATAAAAAGGTAGCCTTATTCTCTAAATTCACATTCTCTCTCCAACGCTAGAACACCTTCCCAATAGCACCGACAGCCTCACCATTTATGATCTGGGCTGCGGCTTGAGCACCCGCTTCTGTTGCGACCTGCCCGGGAAGGTTCCCTATAAGATTTGGCTGAGTGAACTGTGGGAATTTATCCCTTAGCCCAATTGTATTTAGCACTCCTGCAGCCGCAACTTCTCCGAAATTGAACCCGCTAAAGCATAGATTATTAGTCTGCTGCGCAAGGTTTGCTGCTGCACCGATCAGCACATTAACCAGTGGACCACCAGAAATTGCCCCGGATAGCCCTCCGGCCAAAGCACCGGCAGCAATATCTCCCTCAGTAGCAGCGGCAGAAACTCCGCCTATAATTGCACCAGTTACTCCACCAATAATATTGAGTATAAGTTTTCCGTCTGGGTCGAGATTATTTACAGGGTCACTTAAAACATACCCGTACAAGTTCGGATCGCCACCTGCAAATGAAATCGGGGCCTTGGCGGTCCATCTTCCCGCCTCCGTGTCGTAGCCCCGAGCACCAAACGGCGTCAGCTTTGTATCCTGGTCATAAAAAAGAGGGTATCCCGAATCTGACATACTTCCGATACTACCAGGCTGAATCTTTATAGAGGCAAAGGGTAAATTACTGGACAGCTTTAGAAGCGACACAAAATACTTTTATCTCCAAAATGAGATGCAGGTCACATCTGAATTGGAGACAACCCCAATAGGTTTGCATAAACTGGGAGAGCTGGATATTGGTGCTGCCGGTGCCTCAGCTTAAGCGTTATTTAGCTAGCCCGATATACGCTGATCTATTGTGACGGCTAGTAAGAGCTTAACCGGGGGAAACCAAACCTTGCATCTTAATTTCGACGGATGGCATCCCAGCGCCAATTGACTCCCGAGCCACATAACAGTCGAGCATAACGAAAAATTCCGCACTGTCACCTTTAGCCAAAACAGATCAAACTGCGAATTACCGACTTAGCTGTCTTTCATTCTCTGTGTTTGTGCGACTCCTCGACCCGATAACAAAAGTTGTCATAGCGCCATTGAATTGTAGTTCGGATTCTTTTATAACTGTGCCGCGTCGGGCAATCCGGTTTGATTTTTATGACTGGGACTGCAGCCATATCATTGAACCTTCGCGGAGTGAGGCGGTAAGCCGTTTTTGGGGTTTTTTACAATTTCCAACAAAGTGGCAAAACCTGCTCAGCCCCTCTCTCTAATCCGCATAGTGTTATCTCTACCCGGCACACATAAAAAAAAGGTATTTCAATGAAAAAAACGATCATTTCCACCATCCTGGCGGGGCTGCTGACTTCCGGCAGCAGCATCGCCGACTCGGTCTCAGACCAAGTCGCTCAAGGTTTAGAAAAACGTAAAAAAGTCTATATTGTGCAGCTGGATGGAGAACCCCTGTCCTCCTACCGCGGCAACATTCCCGGCGTATTGGCCACCAAGCCGGCGATGGGACGCAAACTGGACCGGCGCAGCAGTGCTTTCCGCCACTACGCCAACTTTTTGAAATCCCGTCGCGATAGGGTAATGTCGTCCCTTCCCAAGTCTCGTATGGTTCACGAATACGAGAACGCCTTTAACGGCTTCGCCGCTACCATGAGCGAGAAAGAGGCCGAGGCGCTCCGTCACCACAAAGACGTAAAGGGTGTCTGGGAAGATCGCCTGCTCAAGCCCCACACCGATTCCACCGCCGACTTCCTCGGCCTGACCCGTTTTCCCAGCCCCTGGCTTTGGGGCATCACCGGTGAAAACGTGGTCGTTGGGGTAATCGACACCGGCATCCACCCGGAGCACCCGAGTGTTGCCGATATAGCCACTCCCCGCCGGGGCAACCGCGGCCACTCTATCCCCTACGGGTCTGTGCCGGAATCCTTTACTGGCGAAGGCTGTGACTTCGGTAACATCGATTTCAACCCGGAAGATGCCCCTTTCACCTGTAATAACAAGCTGATCAAAGCCAAGTCCTTCTCCGAAGCCTTCCGCTCCAGGACAGAACTGGCAGACCACGAATTCCTTTCCGCGCGGGATCCGGACGGCCACGGCACCCACACCGCCACCACCGCCGCAGGCAACTATGGTGTAACTACCCCGGATGGAGACATGATCACCGGCATGGCACCGCGCGCGCGGGTCGCCGTCTACAAGGTGTGCTGGGATGCCCAGGACCCCGACGACAACGGCTGTTCCTCAGCAGACTCCATGGCGGCGATTGACGAAGCCGTGGCGGATGGCGTGGACGTCATCAACTACTCGGTGGGCGGTTCCAGCACCATCTTTACCGGTGCCGACGATATCGCCTTCCTGCGCGCCGCCGATGCGGGCGTCTTCGTAGCCACTTCCGGAGGCAACGATGGACCCGACCCCCAGACTATCGGCACCCCCTCCGGTGTGCCCTGGATCACCACCGTAGCCGCAGCCGAAGATGACCAGAGCTTCAGCCAGGCGTTTGAAGTGACCTCACCGGTGACAGTTGCCAACAGCTACGAGGCCCTCGAAGGCAATGGCCCCGCCACTCTCGAAGGCGCGGGCTCCCTGTCAGGCTCTGTGGTAGTCAGCGAGCCGCTGGAAGGCTGTTCTGCACTGACCAACAACGATGCCATAGCGGGGAATATCGCCCTGGTACGTCGCGGAGGCTGCTCCTTCACCGATAAGTACAACAATGCGGCAGATGCCGGCGCAGTAGCGATTGTCGTCTACAACGACGGCACCGCCAGCGACCGTATCAACCCGATTGTGATGTCCGCACCGGACACCACCATCCCTGGAGTGATGATCAGTCACACCGACGGTGATCTGATCGCCGGCAGCGAAGACGTGAGCGGCGTGCTGGACCCTGCCCTGCAGATATCCCGGGAGGACCGTATCGCCGGTTTCTCATCCCGCGGCCACAACGCTGGCGCGCCGGACATTATCAAGCCGGACGTGGCCGCGCCGGGTGTCGGCATTCTCGCCGGTATTTCACCGGTTACTAATGGCGGCAACCTGTTTGGTCTCCTGAGCGGCACCTCCATGGCTAGCCCCCATGTGGCCGGCGTTATGGCGCTACTGAAACAGGCCCATCCGGATTGGTCGCCCGCCATGGCCAAGTCCGCGCTGATGAGTACAGCCCGCACGAACCTGCGCAAAACTTTTGGCCCAGAAGCCGCGGATCCGTTTGATATCGGCGCCGGTGCCATCAGGCCCGCCGCTGCCTTCCGCCCCGGGTTGGTCTACGATGCCGAAATGAACGACTATATGGCGTTCCTCTGCGGCGCCGAAAATCAGCCACAAATCATCAACAGTGAGACTTGTGACAACCTCGTCAGCGATGGTTATTCCCTGGACTCCAGTGACCTCAACCTGGCTTCAATCGGCATCGGTGAGCTGGTGGGTACCCAGACTGTCAAACGCCGTGTCACCAGCGTCGCTTTCGGCACCCGCTGGTACTGGGCTTCAGTCAATGCCCCGGAAGGTGTCGAGGTGAGCGTAAGCCCCAAATATCTGCGCCTGCGCAAAGGGGAAACGGCCGAGTTTGAAGTCACCTTCAAGGTTACTGAAGACGCGGTACTGAACGACTGGGCTTTCGGCGACCTGACCTGGAAATCTCTGGGTCTCAAAGCGCGCAGTCCTATCGCCGTGCGCCCTATGGCTGTATCCGTACAAGCAGAGGTCAATGGTGAAGGCACCGACGGTAGTGTCGACCTGCCGGTGACTTTTGGTTACGACGGCAACTACGAGGCAACTGTTAACGGCTTGGCTGAAGGCTTGGCGACTCCAGGCAGCGTGGCGGACGGAGACTCCGAGATAATCTTCTTCGAGATCCCGGCAGGCACCGACCTGGCTCGTGTGGCGCTGTTTGATGCCGACGTAGGCGATGGCAGTGGCAGTGACGACCTGGATCTGAGAGTGTTCGGACCGGCGCCTAACTTCCCCCAAGTGGGCAGCAGCGGCAACGCCAGCTCCACGGAAAGCGTAACCCTGCGCAATCCGGCTCCCGGTCAATACGCTGTAGCTGTCGATGACTATGCTTCAGCGGCAGGGCCAACGCCTTTCACTCTGTTTAATTTCAACCTGACCGGCGACAACGGCAATACTCAGTTGAACGCCCCGGCCCAGGTGGGAATCAACGAGCAGGGTAACGTCACCCTGGAATGGATGGGGCTGACTCCCGGCAGTCGCGCCCTTGGAGTCCTGAGCCACGGCGACGGTACCCAAGTGTTCGCTGAAACTGAAATCATGGTAAACACCCAGTAAAGGCTTGCCTCTCCACGCAATGTGGAGAGCTTGTCCCCAAACAAAACCGGTAAAGGCCCTGCGGCTTTTACCGGTTTTTTGCTTTTAACTGTAGGCCTCTTGGCTCCATATCGACCGATCGAGTTCTGTCTATAGCCGGAACCGAATTCCATACCGCCCTGCCTTGACGACTTCCGACCATAGGGTTTCTTCGGTAATCCAGCCCCTAAATACCTAGGGTCTGGCGACACCTCACTAAGTATCTATCACTTAGCCGAACCCCTGGATTAAAACGCTTCGGTTATAAATTAAAACAGATGTACTATTTATAGAGTTCTTATTGTGCATTTTCCCTTGCAAATCTATACTCGGGCCACTTTATAAAACAAACTCAATTTGGAATACTCACTCTCCGCCTTATTGCCAGGCATCATTCAAGGAGCGGAAATGGTACTTTTTAGATGGCTTTCGCTGCTTTTATGTTTACTATTTGCCAGCCAAGCTGCATATGCTCTACCCGAATCCGATATTCCAGACTGGATCGAAGACATCGATCACTATCAACAGCAGCTGGAAGCCCGGCATATCAATCTTTACCATACAATCACCCAGAGACAATTCGAGAAAGAGTTAACCCAGCTGAAAGCTTCTTTAGAGGAGATTGATGAGCCGCGGCTATTGGTCGAATTGATGAGAATCAGCCGCTTGATTGGGGATGGGCACACACAAGTTGCTTATTGGGAACAGGATATAGACTTATACCCTTTTCGTTTTGTAAATATCGGTGGAGCCCTTTTTCTCACAGGTAGTGGGCCTGCCCACAAGCATCTGCTTGGCTATAGATTAGCCGCTATAGATGCTATGCCGATAGAAAAAGTTATGGATAAGTTATCTCCGGTTGCTCAGGGCGTCGAAAACCCGCACTCACTCAAAGTCCGGCTCGCCTGGCATATCAATATTGCCCAGTTCCTGTACGCACTGAACATTACAGGTAGGCCAGATCTGGCGAATTATACTTTTGTTAATGATAGTGGAGAAAAAGAAGTAGTACCCACTCAGCCTGCCTCCATGTCCAGATACCGCAAGCAGGTTACTGCCTCTTTGGTCTCCAAGAAAATCCCCCTGGGGGCCAAGCGCGTCATTGAATCGGAAAATCTCTGGATGTCAGCAGACGACAGCCAACAAGTAGCATATATCTATTTTCGCAGATATCCCAGTTATTCGGATATGGAAGACTTCGCGGAGGATATAGCCGATTACCTTCAGGACAGAAAAATAAAGAATCTGATAATTGACCTGCGTGACAATGGCGGTGGCGACTTTTTTGTTGGACTGCTAATGGCAAGGAGCCTGGTGTTGGTGGATACGATAGACTGGGATCACGGTGTCTACACCCTGATAGGGAACAAAACCTTTTCGGCAGGCATGAGTAATGCGGCTCAGTATCGGCAGCTGTTGAATGCCAAATTGGTTGGGGAGCCTACCGGTGCCAATCCAGTGGGTTACCAGGATATGGATCAATTCTCCCTGCCCAATTCCGACTGGACCATCACTTACTCGAAAAGAAACTATCGGTTTCAGGATGCCGACACGAAGGGGGTACAGCCGGATGTATTGATCAAACAAAAATTACAGGACTATAAACAGGGCCTGGACCAGCCCCTGGCCTGGGTTTTGCGTGATATCAATAAACGGCAAAATGGGGCGGCGGGTACAACCAGGTAACCTACAGACGCCAGGGCTTGCAGTCAACGACTAAAAATATCCAATATGCCAGGTGTTAACAGGTCCAGCATCTTGGTGTCCCCAGCAGGGATGCTGGAGTCGAGAATTAACTTTAGTGAGGGGTTTGCGGCCAAGCACCGCAAACCCGGACTGAAAAATCCTGGGAGTGCATTTTGGAGAAAACTGTTAGATAAACCTAAGGAAGCTCTATGAGCGAGCCTGGCCGACCAAAGTTACTTTTCATTGCCCCAGATTCCACAGGTCCTGATAGATCCATCTAAGGCCCTTGCTCAATCCAACAGGAAAGGTTGAATAATGGTCTGTTCCATTTACCACTTCATCCTGAATTTGTAGCCCTTGATAATTACGCGAGCGCAACCGCCTGACAAACCTCTGGTGTCCATCCACCATATCATTGAGCATATGGCTTTTCTTTATAGTTTCTAAAGCACCGGTTGCCAAGAATACATTTGCATTAAGAGACTTATGTTTTGTTGCATAGTGATCTTCAAGGGACAAGATCAACTCACTCTTGAACCACAAGGAGGAGCTTGTCAGTATATAGCTGGAAAACAACTCGGGCTTGGTGACCAATACCCAGGCACCAAACAACCCGCCCAGAGAATGTCCGGAAAGAATTCGCCTGGATGGGTCGGCACGATAGTGACTTTCCACAAAAGGAATCAACTCCTTTTCAATAAATTTTAGATATTGAGTCGCCCCTCCGGTTTTATATCTCGTCCAGCTCTCATCCAATTCCGGCGTTAGATCCCTAACCCGGCTATACTGCCCATTCTCCCCATGAGCAAAATCAATACCGACCACAATGGCTTTATTCATCTGCCTAAGATGAGTCACCCCGGAAGCCACTTTAAAAGTATGAGGCCCGTCATTTAAATACAGAACCGGGTAAGATTCACCTTTATTCTTCTCATCAGAATACCCAGCCGGCAATTTGACATACACATTATATTTTCGTGCCAGCACTTTGGAGTCGACTGTATAAATCTCAGAATTCGTAATTTCAAAGAATCCTGGCAGTTTCTTTACAAAATCTTCGGCATACGCAGAAAGGGAAAACACAAAAACCAAAAATGTCAAACTATATTTATTCATACAATTCCTTAAAATCTGTGCATTAACATAAAGCCAATTACGAAATAGCGCATTCCATCTAAAAAATTTTTTGACTATAGATCGAGAAATTTTGGGCGGGCCAAGCTCCTGCGCAAAACACGGATTTATATAAAATCAAAAGCCTCCAATTTCAGGCAGCTAATAGAGACAGCTAACGCTATTTAGTGATTACACAAAACCATCAATAAATTCGGCCTGCTGGGATAAAGTGGGGAATTCAAACAGTGTATGCAACCCCAAATCTACCTTCAGCTCTTTTTTTACACGCTGATGCAGAAGTGTGGCACTGATAGAATGACCTCCAAGCTCAAAGAAATTATCATCCTTTGCGATAACCGGCACCTCCAGAACCTCCTTCCAAAGTGCAGCCAGTTTCTGCTGTGTACCGGCATCGACATTGCCTGCCCGAACCTGGGCAGGCCGCAAATTTTCCATTAATTTTGCGCGATGGACCTTGCCACTGATAGTACGGGGCAGAAAATCCACCAAATGGAGAGCCCCTGGCATCATACTGACCGGTAACTGCTGCAATAGATGCTGACGCAATTTGCGCTCTCCATGCCCATTGGCGCCTTCATTTGAATTTAAAACCACAAAAGCGTGTATCAGGGCCTCCTTACCGCCGGAACCCACCAATACAGCGCATTCTCTCACACCGCTGATCGACGAAATATGGTGTTCGATTTCGGTAAGATTGATCCGCATACCCCGCAGTTTAATATTGGCATCCCTGCGGCCACGAAATTCGATAACACCATCTTCGCCATAACGACCATAGTCACCGGTTCGCAGCAGCTTTTTTCCCTTCTCATAGGGGTGGGGAAAACAAGTGTTTTCGCCCGGATTTTCCTGCGATATTTCCAGAGCCACACCAGCGCCACAAATGGCCAGCTCCCCGTCTATTCCCGGCGGCAAAGGGCGGCCATTGGCATCAACGACAAACACCTCGGTATTGTCGATGGGGGTTCCAATGGAGATCTGGTGGCGATCCAGAAGATCCAATCTCACCGGGTGAATGCCGGGCTCTCTGGCTCCAGCTGTTATCGGCTGTTCAATCTGCTGCTCGGCGATACAGAGTTGGTTGTCCAACGTATCGATCAAATCACTGCGGCGGGTAAAGGGGTTGGCGATCACCACACGAAAGACGGAGATTGGTGTATCTCCATATTCACCATGCAGGATTCTGGTCTTGGACACAAAGGTCCTGCCCGCCTCGAATTGGTGCTTCTGGATCAATTCCACCGCTTGGTCCAGCTGCCGGATCTCCTCCCCACTGAATGACTGGTTGTGGCGCATCGCCTTGGGAATATAACGGTAATTTAGGATGTTGATTGAGGGGGTCCCAATCAGCTGAAAAGCCGGGTGGCGGTCAATCAGGCCGGCAAAGTAGCGGGTCTTATCGATACCTTCATCGATCAGGTCACCGATGCCCCGCCGTCCCTTTAGATTCACCATGGCGTGCAGGGACAGGAAGATGGCTGGGCGAGAACCCTCCAGGGTATATTGCCCCATATCGAAACTGCCCTCCTGTCCCTGGTAAACCGCGTGCACGGCACTCGCATGCACCGATCTGGGATTGCGGAAGAGGCAGAGACTGATCCCCTGCGGAACGTAGAGCTGTTTGTGGGGGCACAGGGTGATGCTATCGGCACGGGATATTCCCGCCAGTAAATGGCGGTGGCGGTCGGAGAATACCAGCGCACCGCCCCAGGCCGCATCCACGTGAAAATGCACACCGAACTGGCCGGCTATTTCCCCCATGGACTCAATTGGATCGATGGTTCCTGTTTCAGTGGCACCGGCTATGCCAATCACCGCAATGACCAGAATGGATTCATCGCGACAGTGCTGGAGGGTCTGTTTAAGATGCTCCAGATCCGCCCGCTGATCCCGGTGCTGCCGCAGGACTATCAGGTTTTCTTCCCCCAGCCCCAGTAAGGAGACTGCCTTGCGGATGGAGTAGTGGGCGAGACGCGACGCGACAATGGCAAATTTTTTATGCCCGGTGCGGGACAGTGCGTTAAAGGCGCCGAGCCGGTCTATATCGGCCTTGCTCAACCCCTGAGCCATCAGTGCCTGTTGCCGGGCGTTCCACATGGCAGTGATATTGGCACTGCTGCCACCACTGGCCACCAGGCCAAATACATAGGCGGGATCCTGCACCTGAGTCGCATCCGATTTCCCGTAAAACATCCGGTGCAACGTGGCGATCAGCTGCCGCTCCAACAAGGTTAGCGCTTTGGATGTCTCAACCTTCACCATATTCTGGTTCATTTGGGATATCTGCGCGCTCAATTCGGCCATAAACCCCGGCAATGCGGAAGTCATATGACCAACAAATTTACCCGACCCCACATTGACCGTATAGGGGAGTACCTGTTGGTTTAAATAGTTTCGGTATTCGTCTTCACTTATCCCCTGGGCGGGGCAATTGGTATCGGTAAACTGTCCCGTCAGTGAGGTCAGGCTGATTCCCGGCCGGGTATAGGTTTCCACCAGATCATCCTCCGGGGCCTGGGAGTCAAACCCGCTGGTAATTGCGCTGGAGGAAAAAAAGCTGGCCAGCGAGACTTCACTGTGCAGTGGTACTTCGTAAGCCAGGCTGTCGGCACCTGCCTCGGTCATTCCATAGATATTGAACAGCCTTACCGCCGGCAATTGCCCCATGACCTGCCGCGCCATTCCGAAACTCAGCGGCTCCCCGCTGGAGATCAACACCTTTAAACTCTGCATTTCGGCCAGGGCATCGGCACGGGCAAGTATATCCAGGTAGCCTGGCACCAGGGTCAGGTGGGTTATTCCCTGCGCCTGGCAATAGCGACTGAACCGCGCCGGGTCCAGTACTGTGTCCTCATCGGCGATTACCAGAGTCGCGCCGCAAACCAACGCCTGAAACAACTCACTGATATGATCGACAAAGGCCAGCCTTGTCTTAAAGCAACAGATGGATTGCGCATTGATATCCAGCCTGGACTCCGCCCAGCCAATGCGGTTCATCACGCTCGCATGGCTGGCCAGCACGCCTTTGGGTTCCCCGGTGGATCCCGAAGTAAACATGAGATAGGCTGCGTCTCCCGGTGTGGGTGGCGAATTCTCAGGCTTGCGCAAACTGCCAATCGGCTCCACCAGTTGCGACCAGCTCACACATTGACCGGGCAACGCTTCCCTATCGCCAGGATTCAGAGCGACGATAAGTGCCAGTGAGAATTTGCTCGCAATGGTAGCTATCCGGGCTGGAGGATACTGGCGGTCCAAGGGCACGTAAACGGCTCCGCAGCGCAAAATTGCCGTGGCGCAGACCACCAGCTCCAGACCACGGGGCATAAACACACCCACAGGGGTTCCCGCCTCCACACCCAAAGCACAAAGTCCTGAAGCCACCTGATCGATTTGCTGCGCCAATTGCCCGTAAGTCAATTGGCGATCCCCATCGATAATTGCGGTCCGCGACGCCGCCTGGTCGCACTGTCTGGCGACGGCTTCGTCGATGCGCACTGAAATAGCCGGTGCGGCCGTAGCATTGAGCTTTTGGACCAGCTGGTGTTCCTCATCCGTCATCATATCCAGGGAGCACAAAGGCACGGTGGTATTCTGCATTGCCTGCCAGAGCCGCTGCAGATGGTCCACCATACGCTTGATACGTCGGTCGCTAAACAGGTGCTTTGCATACACCAGTGTGCATTCGGCCCTGGGCCCGCAGAGACGAACCCGCAAGGCCAGATCGCTGTGCGCGAGTGTCCGCTCTGCCTGCGGCAGCGCTATTCTACTCACCCCATTTGCACAGGAGGCCGGGTCATCGCTGCCGCACCCATCCTCCAAGGCAAAGGCATACTGAGCGACAGGCACAAAGCTCATGGCATTGGCGCTGATACCCGGCGCCAGAAAACCCTCGATGGACAGGGGTGAATCCCTTCGCATCGTAGCCAGTTGTGCCGAGATGTGCGCACCGAATTGCGTCACTGTCAGATCTTCATCAACCCGGAGTTGCAGAGGTCGCAGGGCGGCGAGCGCATCTGTGCCATGACTCTGCTCTCCCAATCCGCTCACGCCGATAAGCAGTTCGGATTGCTGTCCGTAACGCGCAAGCAAAAGACTAAAACAGCCCAGCAAAGCTTCACCCAAGGTAGCATTGGAAACGGATGGGTCCACCTCCAGCGCACAGGAGAGTTGCCGGCAGTCGAAGTGTTTTACCGCATCCCGGGCAAAGTCTGTCGGCATCGCCTGCAGTTCGCAGGCTTTAGCCATTAGGTCGGCAAAGGACTGGCTGTCTTGCGCCGTGTCCTGCGCCTTTTCAGCTGGCTGCAACCGGGGCCGGTCCAGATCCATTAGTTGACTTTGGAGCTGTGTAAAAAAGTCGTCCAGACCCTGCCCATTCATCACCAATGGGTGGAATACCAGCACCCAAATCTGTGCCCCCTGGTCATCTATCTGAAAAGCACGCCATGGCAGTTCAGTCTCAAGATCGAAGGCCGCCAGATGTTGTTGGTGAATGCATTTCTCCGCTTCGTTGAAGTGCCGGTGTATCGGAAGAGAAAAATTCCGTTGCTCCTGCCACCTGGGCTCGCTGTCGACTACCAGATGGGACCTGAGCGGAGAGTTTGTACCGACAATAGTCTCGAGGGCTTCCCACATCCGCTCCGACAGGGCCTGTCGGGACTGTTCACCTTCGCCCTGCAGCCTCAATGCCAAAATACAATTGGGCAGTGATCTCCGCCCACAGATTCGCTCGATCTGCCACAGCCTGCGCTGGGCCTGGCTCAACTGCTGCGCGGTATCGGTGCTGGAGTTGGAGGTGGTTTGCATAGAGGTTGACGCTCAATATCGGGGAGGGAACAGGTCCTAGCGCAGGGTGTTTTCGCTGCTCTGGATACGCAGCCAGGCGAGGCTGCCGCAAATCAACACCACGGCGGTCACCAGAGTGAAGTTCTGCCACATCATGGTCCACTGCTGGTGACTGTCGACATCTTCCAGGCGCAGTGGGTTGAACAGAGGCAGCCAGTGATTTTGGCTCGCCAGCAGATTAAATCCCAGGGCCACAAACGCCAGTAACTGCGCGGAAAATTCGCTGCGCAGCCAGGCTCCAAGAACACAGGCCAGAATAAAATAGAAGATGGTACCGGCCAGCGCCTGCAGTAAAATCCAACCGGGATAGGGGCGCAGCAAGGCTGCGGCCAGGGCCAGACACAGAGTACAGATACACAGTAAGAGGCTGGCGGCCCACATTTTTTGCCACCATACAAAGCCAATGCCCCGCGGGAGTGTATAGGCCACTTCGAGTGTGCGCTTGTCGACTTCCCGGGCGATCAGGCGCGCCCCCAGCAACACCGCGATCAAATAGGCCGGGAAGCCGATGAGTTGATTTTGCACCTGTCGGAGGTCGTATCCATTTTCCATCCACAGGCTGGCAACCAGAAAGTGCATGCCCGGCCAGAGCAGCAAAATGGCCAATATCCAGCCAGCGGGAATGCCGAGTTGCCAGCGAATCGACAATTGCCACAACCGTATTCGGGCGCCAACACGCTTATACAGGCTCACGGCTTTCATGCGCCTCCGTCGCTATTGTCATGGCTGGCTCCGCCTGCCCGGCTTCACCGTAAAGTAATTGCAGATAACCCTCTTCCAGACCGGCGTCTATGGCGACGGCATCGTCACCGGGGGATGTTGGAGACAGGATTTTGAGTATTACACCACCGCTGCCATCGACGGTTTGCTGAACCACCTTGAATCGCTGCTCGATATCACTCACCTGCTCCGGCTGCACCGCCAACTGCCATACTCTGCCCTGGGCCAGGCGCGACAACCGCTCGGTGTTGCCATCGTAAACCAGTTGGCCCCGCTGAATGACCAGGACACGATCACAGGACACCGCCACGTCTTCAATAACATGGGTGGAAAAGAGCACTATCCGCCCAGTGGCCAGTTTCGCCAAAAGATTCCGCAGGCGAATACGCTCGCGGGGGTCCAGCCCGACCGTGGGCTCATCCACAATGATGATCGATGGGTTGTGAATCAGGGTTCTGGCAATGGCAAGACGCTGTCGCATCCCGCCCGAGTAACTGCCAATATTCGCCCCGGCCTTGTCGAGAAGACCCACATCCTCCAGTAATTGCCGCAGTCGCTGCCGGCGCCCCTCGGCGTCTTCCAGTCCGTACAACAGCGCGTAATATTCCAGGTACTCCCAGCCACTCATATGGCCGGGGAGACCGAATTCCTGTGGCAGGAATCCAATCAGTCCCGCTTTTTGTCTGGTGACTTTGCGCCCCTCGACGCCCGCGTAGTGCACAGTGCCGGTGGAGGGTGCGAGGATACCGGCGAGTATGCGCAACAGGGTTGTCTTGCCGGCGCCATTAGGTCCCAGCACGCCAATCATGCCGGGGTTGGCGAGAAAATTCAGGCCCTGCAGTGCCCGATGCTGATCCAGCGCCTGGCCGGGGCTCAACAGACGTCGACAAAACCTGTGCCAGGAAGCCCGCCAACGACGCCAGCCCCTTATTTCACCAACTGTTTGAACTGGCGCCAACCCCCGCTGGATAAATAATGTCACTGCTGCCAGCAGGATCAATACCGGCAGCGGCAGTCGCAGGGTTTCCTCTTGCAGCAGGGGCCACAAGGTTAGCGGCACCCCCAGGGACAACAGTGTCAGCCAGGGCAACAGTCTCTTTACCCGCTGCGCTGTGTTGTCCTCCCTACCGGCACTCCAATATATCCAGCCCTGCCGTGCAAAGAACTGGGCCAAGTAGGCAAACACCAGCAACCAGATCAGATACTGGGCCCCGATGGCGATATAAATGCAGGCCGCGCCCAACAGCAGATAGGTGAGAGTGCCCAGCCGGCGATCCTCCACCTCCGGTGTATGGGGATTGCGCCAGGCGCACAGCAGCTGGCCCGGAGCGCCATAACACTTGCTCAGGTATTTCACTTCTAGGCTCAGGGGGCGCGATGCCAGATCCATCTCTTGGGGAACTGCGGTAGCCCGCCACCACAGCCAGGCAATGGCCAACACCAACGCCAAGCTGGCAAAAAAAGACGCGGCAGTTGCGGCGTCTGGGTACACCATAGGCATTAGCTGCCATACCCAGGCGACGCCCACCACTATGGCCATTGCCGGGATTAATAAAGTCCAGCCCCGGCTGCGTCGGATACGGTGGTCAACACGAGCCAGTGCCACAAAGCCCATGGGGATAACCAGCAGAGTCAACAGGGTGGAGGCCACCAGGCCGCCGATAACCACCGTGGCGAAAGGCGGCCATATGTCCAGTTCCCCCCCGTCGCTCAATGCCAGGGGCCAGAGCCCCGCAATGGTAGTCGCGGCAGTCATTAATACCGGGCGCACCCGCTCCCGCACTGCCAGCATGGCTGCCGCACCCGGATTCGCGCGCTTGGTGGCGAACACATAGTGTTGCATACGATCCACCAGCAGGACCGCCGGGTTGACCGTCAGACCCAATAGCACCACCAGTCCCACCACGGCGGTGAGGGCAAACCCCATGTTGGTCAGAAACAGCGCCCAGACAGCGCCGAACAGGGTGAGGGGTACTGCGGCCAGAATCAGCGCCGGCAAGGTAAATGACTCAAACGAAATGGCCAGAACGGCAAACAACAGCAAGAGGATCGGTAGGGCCAGCAACATAAACCAGGATTTGGTCTCACCGCCACCGGTATTCATTACCCGGTATCCATCCGGGATATAGGTCTGCGCAATCACCCGATCGATATCCGCCTCCAGGCGGGTGCGGCCTGGCCCGGTGCGCGGTGCATCGTCGCGCAGGGAAAAATCCACGCGCATTTCGCGCCGGCCATTTTCGCGGCGAATGGCTGCCGGTGCAGCCTGCTTTTCCGTGCTGACAACTTCGTCCAGTGAAATGGTCCCGCGATCTGTGAAGGCAAATAGTCGCTCGATACGGGCGTTCAGGTGGGTGTCATCGGGTAATTCCCGCCGCAGGGTAATTGGTAATTCCCTCCCGCTTGGCAGGGGAAACCCGAGGCTTAACGGCTGCCCTTCGCGGCCTAACAGGCTCAGTGCATCGATGGTATCCGCCACAGTCAATCGGTGGGCCGCCAGGCTCTGGTAATCCAGCGCTATACTTAACTGCCGGGTGCCGGTGGCCCTGTCCACCTCGGCGCTCTCCACCATGGGCAGCGCCGCCAACCGAGCGGCGACATCTTCGGCCATCTGACTGAGCAGGCCGCTGTCCGGGCCGGACAGCGCTATGTAGCTTTTTTCTTCACCCAGGACGCCAGTCGCGGTGTCATCACCATTCCCGGCAGAGTTGAGCAGCGACAGGCGGACATTACCCAAATCCCGGGCGGCCCGATACAGTGCCCGGCGCACTGAGGCCGCATCGACACCGGCCGGGCGCTGGGTGTCCTCCAACAGATGCAACGTCAGAGTGCCCTGATCGAAGCGAAAACTACTTTCCACCCGCTCCACTGCCTCGGTCGACAGTGCCGCGCTTTCCAGATGCTCGAACACCAGACCGGCGGCCTCCAGTGAACCGAGCCTATTAAAGGTGACCTCCATGCGAAACTGCTCGCTATCACCCGGCGTCTGGGAAATCGACTGCACCAGTACCCAGGGGGCTGCCAATACCAGGGTCAGGCCCAGCACCAGAGCGAGACCCAGGGCCCAGGGGCTGGGCCGGCGCAGGCTGACCTTGAGCAGCGCCAGGATAAGCTCGCGCGCGCGCCGGGCGGCATTGCCGCCAGTAGATGACCCCGCTTGACGGCCGATAGCGAAATGGCGAGCCAGCATAGGAACCAGCCCAGTGGCCACCAGAAGCGAGGCCGCCAGGGGAAACACTATCGCTGGGACTATGTTATTGAGCACCTGGCGGACACTGTGCGGCACTGCGTCGATATACAGCAGCGGTACAAAAACAATGGCGTTGGTGGCACTTGCGGTGACAATGGCGCGCAGGCTCCGGGTAATCCCGGTCGCCGATGCCGCGGCTATGTCCGCGCCCCTCTCCCGTTGCCTTTGCACGGCTTCGAACACGACGATACTGTTATCCACCAGCATGCCGATGCCAATTACCAGCCCGAACAGCGTAATCAAATTCAGACTATAGCCACCCAGATAAAGCAGAGCCCCCGCGATCAGGAGGCTGGTGGGCACTGCCACCGACACCACGGCGATTGCCCGCATGGAGCGCAGAAAAAGAAACAGGACCACCAGTGCGATGGCAAAGCCGGACAGGGCAAGTTGCTTGAGCTGTGACAATTGCTCATCAATGACCTCGGAGGCATCGAAACTCCGGTAAAACTCCAGTCCCAGAGGCCGGTATCGCACCTGCATACCCTGCACCAGGTCCTGCAGGTGTACACCCAGTTGCAGCAGATTGGCCCCCTGCTCCTGAAACACCACCAGGGTGACGGCGGGTTTTCCATTCACCCTCGAAACACTGTCCCTGGGGGCCGGGGCAAGCTCTATATCGGCCACGTGGCGCAGGAGCACGGGGCGATCCGGGAGCAACTGAATCTCTCCCAGAGCAGTGACAGCTTCCGGTGTGCCGTCCAACACCAGACTCAGGCGCTCCGCGTCACCAGCCAGATCACCCAGGCGCCGCGAGCCGGGCATCGCCTGCTCCAGGACCGCGGCGATCCGGTCCACCTCAATACCCAACTGCGCACAGCGATTCGCGTCGACCCGGATGGCCACCTCACGTCCGGCGCCCCCCAGCACAAGTATCTGGCTGACACCGGGCACGGATTCCAATTGCGGGCGTATCTGCTCGTCGACAAAATCCCGCAATGTATCCACGTCCCCCTGCCCCAGTACCTGGACGCTCATAACAAACCGACTGATGCGGGAGCTATCCTGCTCCGCGACCCGGATAACCGTCCCGGCGGGTTGTTCCCGCACTATCTGGGCTGCGATTTGCCGCAGCTCCAGCCCCCGCACCCGGCGGTCCACACCCGGTTCAAATTCCACCGTCAGCCTGGTCTTGTCACCGACGATTTCCGCCGATGTCTCAGTGACGCCGGCCAGGGTGGCAATCTGGTTCTCCAGTGGCCGCAGGATATCCTCTTCGAGGACTTCCGGCCGCGCGCCCGGCCGGTAAATCTGCACATGCAACCGCTCTCCCGAGAGCATGGGCAACAACTCCACGGGAATCTGCCGCCAGGCGAACACTCCCAGCAGGGACAGGGCCAAAAACAGCATGGATACCGCAACCGGGCGCAGTATCGGCAGTGTGAGCACTGTGCTTGCCGGGCCCTTAATGGCGGGCTTGCGGGGATTCATGGGGGAAGGGTTTAACCAGGAGGAACAAACAGGGAACCACCGTCAGACACGCCAGGGTGGAAAAAATCAGGCCACCAATCACAGTCCAGGCGAGGGGGCTTCGCAGCTCCGCTCCCTGGTCGCCGGCAATGGCCAGCGGCAGCAGCGACAGTACGGTGGTGGCGGTGGTCATCACAATTGGCCGCAACCGGACGGCCACTGCCCGGGCCAGCGCCCGGGGAAATGGCAGCCCCTCGGCGCACAGCTGGCGCACACTCTGGGCGTAAAGAATCGCATCGTTGACGGCGATGCCGGCCAGAATCACCAGTCCTAACCCCGCCATCACGCCCAGTGGCTGACCCTGTGGCAGTAGCACCAAAGCTACCCCCACCAGCGCCATCGGAACGGTTGACAATATGATGAAAGGCGCCCGCAGGGATTCAAAGTGTGCGGCCAGCACCATAAATACCAGAAGCAGGGCCAGAGCGGCCATGCTGTATAGTTCGGAAAAGGTTTCCTGCCGCTGTTGTTCCGCACCGCTCAACTTGGCCTGAACGCCTGGTGGCAACGGAATTTGCAGCAGCGCCTGCGCCACCTGGGCGCGCGCCTGGGGTGCATTGGCGCCCTCGGCGATGAGCGCCGTGACCTGAGCCACCCTTCGCTGATCCCGCCGGATAATTTCCCGGGCGCCATCCCGTATTTGCAGGTCAACCACATCTCCAACGCTGACAAGTTGGCCACTGGGCGCAGTAAATGAAAGTCCCAGCAAGGATTGCAGGTTGATATGGGGCATTTCAATCACCACCTGACGGGTCTCATCCCCCATCGCAAATTCCGTCGCCTGCAATCCATCCAGGGCTGCGCTGATCACTGTCCGCAGTGTTTCGAGGTCCACCCCCAGGCCGTCGGCCAAGGGTCTTTTCAAGCGCAGGTGCACCTCTTTGGGGGCCCCGGAAAATGAAGAACTGACATTCCACACCGCAGGCAGTTGCTGCATGGCCTGCACCACCTGCCCGCTGGCCCGCCGCAGGTTATCCAGTGAGCGCCCCTGCAGTTCCACAGTGATGGGCGCAGCCTGGGTGCCCAGAGCGCGGCCAATGGCATTGTTGCCCAGCTGCCAGTCGAGCTTCATGCCGTGCAGCCGGTCCAGGGCCGGCCTGGCCGCTGCCACCACAGTTGCGGCGGACTCGGCAGGCAACAGGCGCACGTGGATTACCGCAGTATGCTCGTCGCTGTAGCGCTCGCGAATGATGCGATCGTCGTCCTTCAGGCGCCCCACTTCCGACAGTATCGCCCCCACACCGGTATCGGCTGCGGCGGTGATGATGTTCTCGATCTGCGCCACCGCGTGCTGGGTGGCCTCCAGATCAGAACCGGCTTCAGCGCGGACCTGGACTGAAAACTGCCGGGGGTCGGATGGCGGTATAAGTTCCGTCCCCAACTGCGACAGTCCAAATGCGGCCGTTGCTGTGCCCAACAGTGCGACCAGAGTTACCTGGCCCGGCCGGCGCAACAGACGGCCGATCCACAATTCCACCCTATCGCTGCGCACACTATCCCTAACCCTGTCCGCACCGCGGGGCAAGAGACCTGATGCCAGCACCGGAATTAGAAACAGGGCCACCAGTAGCGATGCAGCCAATGAAATCACAACGGCAAAGGCGATACCTTCCACAAGTCGCGAGGCCAGGCCTTCCAGGAAAATAAGCGGCAAAAATACGACGCAGGTGGTGAGGGTACTGGCGGCGATGGCGCCGCCCACCCGACCCACACCCGTTATCGCCGCCTGCGCAAGTGTATCCCCGCGCTCGCGGCGGCGGAAAATGCTCTCGATAACCACGATAGTGTTATCCACCAGCATACCGGCACCGAGCGCCAGACCGCCCAGAGTCATCAGGTTGAGACTGCGGCCGGTGAGACCCAGCGCCAGTACAGCCACCAGCATGGATACCGGTACCGCGATGGCGACAATAACCACCGCACCCGCACTGCGCAGAAACGCCACCAGAACCGATACCGCCAATAGCACCCCGATGAGCGCCGCGGCCTCGACGTCGGCAATGGCATCGAGGATCAGGGAGGATTCATCGTTCACCAGGGTCAATTGCAACCCGGGCATATCGGATTTGAGCTGTTCGAGTGCCTGGCGCAGGGTGGAGGAGACTTCTACGGTATTGGCGTCGGCCTCTTTGTAAACAAACAGCCCCACACCTTCGCTGCCATTGACGCGGACCGTATTGTCCACATCGGCGTGGCCCACCTGAACAGCGGCGATATCAGACACTCTGACTGGCAGACTGTTCCTTTCACCCTCGGCATAGCCCAACACCACCTGAGCCACATCTTCCGGTGCCACAAAACGGGATTTGCCGTGCACCAGATACATCTCGCCGCCCTCTTCCAGAGTGCCGGCATTGACGTCCAGGTTATTGGCGCGAATCTGATTGCGTACCTCAGTGACGGTGAAGCCGTAGGCCTTGAGCCTGACCGGATCTATTCTGACTTTTACTTCACGCACACGACCGCCGCCCACACGCACCTGGGCGACCCCGGGCAGCTGTTCCAACACCGGTGCCAATTCCCTCCTGGCCAGACTTCGCAGATCCGCCAGATCCAGCTGGCTGGCATCGGCGGTGATTCCCAACACCATCACCGGGCTGAGGCGCGAATCCTGGCGGCTAATCCGTAGCTGGTCCACTTCCCGGTCGCCGGCAATCGGGGCCACCGCCCGGTTGACATCCACTACGGCCATATCCACATCGACATCCCAGTCGAAGGTCACCCGGCACACCAGGCGTCCATTGCGGGCAGTCTGCGTAATGCTTTTGATACCCGCCACCGTAAACAACTGCTGTTCCAGCCGCTCTCCGTAGATCCTCTCCATTTGCTGCGCCGGACGATCGCCGGAGGTGATCGCAATCAGCACCGTAGGACTACGCAAATCGGGAAACAGCTCCACCGGCAGCTTGCGCCAGGCGTCCAGGCCCAGCACGGCCAAAACAATGACCGTCACCAATACCGCTACCGGCCGGCGAATGGCGAGTCCTGCCAGGTATTGCATGGCTAGGACCTGCTCACACAAGTGGAGTCAGCCCTACTGCCACTGGTGTTGTGGCCTGTAAAGCAGAAGCTCCGCAGTGTGGCTAGCCAACACAAGCGATCTCTGACGCCGCAGGGGGCGAAACCAAGGGCAGCCCTTCGGGTTGTGCCCGAAAAGGCGCCACCCTTCGTTGCTCGTCGCTCATTTGGAACAACCAAACCTCTCTCCTCGTACCTCGATTGGTGCTTTCTTTGACGCAAGAGGCCTAGTTCCCCACCACTCGTACAGGCATTTGGTCCGCGAGCGTCTCCAATCCGAAGCTGACCACTCTGTCCCCCGCACTGACGCCCTTGATAACCTCAACGACGTGATCATCGCCGATACCCAGCTCCACTTCTCTGCGTATGGCGCGGCCGCCCTCCACAACGAAGACCACCCGCCGGCCACCCCTTTGCGCCAGGGCCTGTCTTGGCACCACTGGCACATTCTCGCGCTGTTCCACTACCACGCTGACTTCAACGAACATGCCCGGACGCATCAAGCCCGCCTGGTTATCAATCGCCACTTCCGCACGCAGAGCGCGGGTGCGCTCGTCCAGGGTCGGCGCCATGCGCAATACCCGGCCGCTGAATTTCTGCTCTGGCCAGGCGTGGTAACTGGCCCAGGCTTCGAGCCCTGGGTGCACCCGGCCGATGTCCCGGCTGACCAGGTCGATGTCCACCACCAGGGTATCCAGGGGGGCGATTTGTGCTACCACCTGTCCCGCATCAAGCATTTGCCCGTCGGCCATAACACGGTCCTGGCGATCGCGGACCAGACTCAGGATCACGCCGTCAATAGGTGTGACAATTTGGTTTCTGCTATCTATGTGAATGGACTGTTCATAGGCGAGCTTTGCATCTTCATAGACAGTCTTGGCCCTGCCGTAATCCTCCACGGTGACCAGTTTTTTGTCGTAAAGGGAACTGGTGACTTCGAGATTCTTGCGCGCCACACTGAGTTTCTCTCGCGCCACCTGGAGGGCCGCGGCCAGTCGCACTTCCTCACCGGTTACACTGGCGACCACATCGCCCGCCTTGACGCTATCACCTTCTGCCAGGCGCCCGTTTTCGCCGATACCCAACTGCAACAGGCCGGGAGTCAGCACCGTGAGGGAAATCACTTCCGGAGCGCGCACTGTGCCGGTCGTTTTAAGCACTTCCTGCACGGTGCTAACCTGCACTTCGGAGACGTTGACCGGCACCTTGAAGTCCACCACTTCCGGATCGGCGGGAGGCTGGCAGGCGCACAGGGCCAAAAGCGAAACCAGCAGTGCGCATTGGCGCCTGCGTCGCAATGTATTCAGCGGCATAACAAGATCTTATGTTGGGTTGTCCGGAGTCGGTGCGGCGACCGGTTGTTGCGCAGCTGGCAGTGCGCTCGCCACAGGCTTGTCTTCAGCGCGGTTGAGTTGCAGAGTCCCTTCCACAGGCTCAATATCGCGCCGCTGCAGATTTTGGTTGGACAATAGCACCTGCAACTGTCCCTCCTCCTCGTCTCCCTGCGTCAGGTAGGGTTCAATAAATACCTGGGCCGGCGGTGCCGAAAGCACAGTGCCAAAACGGAGTTCTGCGCCGGCATCCACTTTTTGTGGCTCACTGTAATTCCGGCGACCATTATTCTCCATAGCCCAGGCCACCCGGAAAAAGCCTGCCACTTCAGCGCTGTTACCCACATCGATCAGGAGTTGATAGCGCAGATCACCGTTTTTTGAATCCGGCAGCTGATAGAGAGAACTGTTGGTGATGGCCGTGCGGGCGATTTTACTGCTGCCAAACCAGTCCCCCACCAAGTCCGCCAATTGTGGTGCAAGATCATTCAGTTCAGCTTCCACATCAGCGCGGGAAAAGGTGCCTTGGCGGCTTCGGTCCAGCAGGCGGGACAACAGGACGCCGCTGTCGCGGGGACCCAGCAGGTCGTACACCAGTTCCGCAAAAGCACCCGCTTTCAGGGCCAATACCTCCACTGCCAGGGATGACGACTGCCAGGGGTCCACCTCGCCCAGGGGTACATCGCGCAGGTTTGCCAGTATCTCCGGATCCGAGGCAAGGGCGCTGAACATGCGATCTGATAATCGCTGACCGGGCCTTTCGGGTACCTTCATAAAGGCTTCCAGCGCCTTGTTGAGATCCACCAGGCGCGCCGCGGAAAAGTAACTGCGCTGTCCCGATATCACCAGTGTGGCCAGTTGCTCCAGCGCATAATCCAGTGCCAGGGCGTCGGCCCCCACAGCCCCGGCCCGGTGGGAGAAAAACGAACCCGCGAGCCCGGTAAACACATTGCCGCCGGTAAAATCATTGGTGAAAAAATCCTCCAAGCGATTGCGCACCACAATGGCTGCGCCACCTTCAGCATCGGCGTAGGCCCTTCCACCGCCAAACGTCGCCACCGGGTCGAAATCAAAACGCGCGGTGGGCAGGCCCGTCTCTTTCAGCAGCACCATAGCGGGCAGGGCCATGATGGAGTCCATTCTCCAACCGCCACCATAACCCCGCAGGTAATTGGGCACCTCCACCAGGGTAAAGGCGCGAAATGGGTAATCGAGACCCGCCTCTTTCGCCAGAGCCAGGCGCGTGGACAGCCACTCCCGCAACTGGCTGCTCCCGGTGGTCAGGAACTCCAGGTTGTCCAGGTGATCCGGGTGCAGGAGCAGGGCAAACTCTATGCCGTCAATTTTTGTTGCGAATCGGCGAAAGGGTGCGGTGACAACCGCCACTTCCGACAGGTCGATGGCCGGGACAAATTGATACACTGCCCGGCCATCCTGTTCCAGCTGCTTTCCGTAGCCCGGGCCCGCCACATCCCAACCTTTGGGCACACTCAGATTCATACGCAGGCTATAAGTATCCCTGCCGCGTATGCGGGTATCACTGCGGCCGTACTCGCTGCCCGCTGCCGGCAACCAGCGCAGACCCGGTGTCAAAGCCACGAAACGCCCATCGAACAGACCCACCCGCTTGCCGAGCAGCGTTATATCCGCACTGTTAACACTCTGTGCATAGCGGTTGAGAATTTCGTCGAGATAGCCAAACCTGGTATCCGGCTGACCCCTGTAGCGAATATGCAGTTCCACTTCCCCACCAGGTGGCAGCGAGGAGTCGAGATTCACCGATAGCAGCCCCTGGGAAAAACTGGTTTTTTCCGTGGCGACATCGTCAACTGCCACGGATTCCAGCGCAAAACCGGGATTTAGGGACAGTAGCAGGGTTTGCACAGGCGAATCCGCCAGGATTCCAATGGTCGCCCGGTAATCCACCGTCATCTGTTCACCCGGAGAAATGTCGACGTCCGCGCTAACCTGTTTGATCTCTATTTGTGCCGGTCCGCTGGCGACCCGATGCGCCGTTTGCCAGGCGAGATATTGCTCAACCTCCCCTTGGCGGGCAAAGAAAACCACCAGCAGCATGGCTACGGCGATACCGGCAAAGACGCCACCACCTATCAATGGCCCGAGGTTTGAACGGTCGTTGATTCGCGGATGCAAAACGGCGGCAAAAAACAGCAGGCCGATGGCGAGCAGACATACCGCCAGGCGCTGCAGCCAGGCAAAACCGTCGATCAGCATGTTGGGCACAAGGTCCGACCCCAGCGGGACCTGCGTCACACCGAGCATATCCAGTGTGGAGGAGACCGGGAAAGGCGCCCTGCCCACGGAAAGGGTGTACAAACCCACCAGGAGCAGCAGCGAAACCCCCAAAGCGACGAATTGCTGCCGCACCAGTACACTGATGAAATACACCAGTGCGCAGCAAAATAGGATGGCCGGGAGAGCCACAAGCGTGACAAACCCCAGCAGGGATACCGGTTCAAGGGTACGCCCGAGCGGCGAACCCAGAAGTGGCAACACCAAACCCAGCCCTTGGAGCAATAGGGCAAACAGCGCCAGTGGCAGCCAGGACAGTGCCACCAGCGCGAAAAACCGGCCGAATACCAGATCGCAGTTGCTGTAGGGTTTTGCGTCCAGCACCTCCGAGATCCGCTCCCGCAGGTCCCGCGAACGCAGGTCAAAGGCAAAAAATACGACGCCAAACAAAAATACAAACAGGTATAAGACGCCGATGGCCGCCATTAAAAAGCGTGGCGACATAAAGCCCAGAGATGCGGAAACGGACGATAAAAAAGTATGGATGGCCGAGTAATAAATATAAATACCCAGGCCCACCAAGTAGGCAATCACAAGAAAAAGCCAATAGCGAATCAGGCGCATGGTCAAGCGCTTTTCCGATACACCAAATGCGAAAATATTGCTGAAGGTAAAAATGGTGCGGCTCCTTTTTGTCAGTTCGCAGTCTGCGCGGCGGTTTATTCCAGGCCTGCGCCCTGGGCGACTGAATTTAGTCTTATAGTCTCAAGCTGCGTGTTTTCCGGTGTCGACAGTAAACGCCAGATACGCTTCTTCCAGGGTAATATTATCCGCTGCTGCGGCCCCCTCGGGGATTCGGTGATCATGGCAGACGCCACGCACCAGGCTCTGGCCATCGCGGGTCTGCCGGGAAACCACCTCAAAACTATCCGGCACCGAGGCCTCGTCGGCGCGGGACAGCGACACCTGCCACACCTTCCCCGCGGCCCGGTTGACCAGATCCTGCGGTTTGCCACAAAACTTCAGCTGGCCCTGAACCATCAGGCACAGCTGTTCACAGCTGGCCCCCAGGTCGGCCACGATATGGGTCGAGAGTAAAATCACCCTGTCGCGGCTCAGCTCGCCAATGAGCTGGCGGAATCGCAGCCGCTCTTCCGGATCCAATCCCACTGTGGGCTCGTCCATCACCAGAATTCTGGGATTGTGCACCAGCGCCTGGGCAACCCCGAGGCGGCGCAGCATGCCGCCGGATAAATGGCCGACCTTTCGCCCGGCGACCTTGTCCAGGCCCACCATCGCCAGGACTTCATGGATACGCTTATGGCGATCGCGTGAAGCTGTCATACCGGACAACATCGCCAATGTATCCAATACCTCGCTAACCCGATGGTTTCTCCAGGCACCAAATTCCTGAGGTAAATATCCCAGCAACTGGCGTACCTGGTGGCGTTCTTTGACAACATCGAAGCCGGCAATACACACATTGCCGGCACTGGGTGAAAGCAGTGAGCAGATGATGCGCATCAGGGTGCTTTTCCCTGCACCATTTTCGCCCAGCAGACCATGCAGGCCTGTGCCCAATTCAAAACTTACGTTTTTAAGTGCCTGTATGCCCTGGCGATACTGGTGACTGACATTCTCTACGCGAATATCGAGCGCTTGCTGGTAGGTCATAGTGATCCAAAGGATTATTTTTTGATCGTCCGGGACAGACTCCGGCGCCGGCGGAATTTGCCTTTCATTATCGTTGCCGCAAATTATCAATCAGTCGCCCCATGGCGGCAATATTGGGGTGGGAAAAAATCTCCACGATGGCCAGGCTTACCTGCCAGGTACTTTCGATTTCCGCGGCCAGTTTGACCGTCAGCAGTGAATAACCGCCCACGGCAAAAAAGTCGTCTATGCGACTTAAACTGTCACCCTGGTCGAGATTTGGCAACAGGCTGTGCCATATTTGGGCCAGCAGTATTTCTGTCTCCCCACTGGGCCCATAAGTCCCTGCAACTTCCCTGTCACAATCCAGCAGACCGGCAATCACCGCCAGGCTATCGCTGTGATCATCGCTCCAAACAGTAAAATAACTAGGCATTTCGTGTGGCAGCAGGGACTGGCGGCAGGCGATATAGTATTCCTCCGGCCAGCCCAGGGCGTTATTGTCAGTACATGCCGGCACCGGAGCCGTTTGCAGTAACTCCAGCTGCACCGGTTGCGGGCCGCCAGGTCGAGGGCTGACCACTATGTCATCGATACCGGTGGCCTGCCTGACCTTTGCCTCCAGTTCCGGCAGGTATAGCGGCACCTGCTGTACCGACACCCAGTCACTGTCCTCACCACAATACCTCAGTCCCCCGTCCGGCTCCAGGCGCGCGCGTATCTGCAGATTGCGGGTATCGCTGGCGGACCTCAGGTGCACACAGCCGATAGCTCCGGCTGGCAACCGCCAGTTGTCCGTCGAGCGGAGTTCCACCACCCTGCCCTCATCCATGGCTGCGCCGGGACCCTGCACTTCAATTGCCCGGGAAAATGGCATCCAGGCCGCCTGCAGACGCGCCTGGTCGATATCGGATAATGCCGGATAGTCGGCCACCCTTAGCTGGGGATCCTGAGTTGCCTGTTCCAGTACACGCACAAAATCCTCCACCATCCGGCGGGCAGTCCCGGCGATGAAGATATCGCTGTTGTACTCGACAACACCCACGATAACCGCCTCCCGCTCTTCCAGACTGAGTGAAAGATCCAGCCTGGATACGGAGTGCACCAGCGCCAAAGCCGGATCGGAAAACTGCAGGGAGCGCCACTTTAGTGCCGGTTGCAGCACTGACGCCTTGGCTGGCATCGTATTTTGAGTATGTAAGGTCAGCATGGTTTGAAACAGTGGGGAGTAGGCTTCACTCCGCGCCGGATTAAGGGCTTCCACCACTTTTTCAAACGGCGTGTCCTGATGGGCAAAGGCCTCCACCACCATGGTCCGGGTGCGACGCAACAGCTCATAAAAATCCGGATCACCGGACAGGTCGTTGCGCAACACCAGGCTGTTGACAAAAAAGCCCATATGATTTTCACACTCGCGCGGCTTGCGATTGGCTACCTGGGTACCCACCGCAACATCACGCTGTCCACTGAAGCGAGCCAGCACCAGGGCAAAGCCCGCCAGCAACGTCATAAATAGGGTCGCCTGCTCCCGCTTCGCCAGGTGTTTTAAGGCGCGGGCCAGAGCCGGGGCTATAATCACCGGCACCGACTGACCGCGGTAGGAAGACTTACCGGGTCGCATCTTATCTGTGGGCAGCGCCACCAATGGCGGCAATCCGGCGAGCTGTTTGCACCAGTAATCGAGCCCCTGAGAATCTTCCCGCCAGCGTTCTCTCTGCCAGCGGGAAAAATCGCTGTACTGAAAGGCGAGGGGCTGGGGTGACGAATCCCGGTTTTCCACAATTTCGCGATAGGTGTGTTCCAGCTCGCTGAACAACAGATTCAGGGACCAGCCGTCAAAGACACTGTGGTGGGCACAGAACAGCAATACGCGGCGACCGTCGCCACTTCCCCGCTTGCGCAACAGTTGTAGCCGGCAAGGCAGTTCTTTGGCGAGATCAAACCCTGTGGTCTGCTGTTCGACACAGTGCCGGTGTAAGTCGGTCTCATCTTCATAGTATTCCCAGCGCACCAGCGGTGATGACAGCTGTACCAGGTGCGGCCCCGCCCCGTCGATCAACACTTGAGAGGTCAGTATGTTATGGCGGTTCAGTACTTTTTGTAGGCTTTCGGCCAATGCGTCACCATCTACCGCAGAATCAACTTCCCTGGCCAGGAAGATGTTGTAGACCGGATGGTGACCGTTTAACTGATTGAGAAACCACAAGCGTTCCTGCCCGAAAGACAATGGGCGGCGCTCATCTGCCGCTGCAGCCGGGATTGGAGTGTTAACGGATGCCGGCCGATGAATATATTCGCTGATCAGCGCCGCCTGCTGTGCCAGGGTCTGCACTCGAAACAGATCGCGGACGCCCAAATCGATATTAAACTTCTTGCGTATGTCACTCACCAACTGGGCCACCAGCAGAGAATGCCCACCCAGCTCGAAGAAATTGTCTTCCAGGTAGATGGTCTCTACAGCGAGCAACTGTTGCCACAAAGCGGCGAGCGCATGCTCGCACTCTTCCCGAGGCAAAGTTTTGTCAGTGTCGATGGCCACCGAAGTTTGCACCAGTAAGCGGCGGTCGATTTTGCCGTGGGCGTTGAGTGGCAACGCCTCCAGCGGCTGATAAAACGCCGGCAACATATAGCCCGGCAGCTTGTCCCGGGCCTCACTGGCGATGGCATCTACCCGTGCC
>NZ_JBFRBC010000011.1:0-125158 GCF_040932045.1 Microbulbifer sp. TYP-18 | reverse complement strand
TCAACGAAAATACCAACGGCCTAATCCGACAGTATTTTCCTAAAGGCACTGACTTCAATGAAGTCACGGATGAAGAGGTGCAAGCAGTGATGGATCGACTCAACGACCGTCCGAGAAAGACGAGGGGTTGTCGATCGCCAAACGAACTATTGATGGGGCAGCGAGCAGATTTACTCTCTGCGTAACGAAATTGCAGTTATTACTTGAAACCGAAATAAACATTCTGGAAATTAACCATGAAAATAAATATTTATTTAAAATTATTGCCGTTAAGCTCTTTACTTATAGGAAACCATGCTTTTTCTGATGGGCCACCAGAAGTTCCGTTTTCAATCTTATTCCTTCAGGGTGAGTATGCAAATAGTTATCCAGACAATCAAATTTATGCCAATGGAAGAATGCAAGCTGAAGTTGATGTTTTTTATGAGCTAAAAGATGGCTACACATTTATTGGCGCGGATCTTAAAGAACTGTACAATGCGCAATCCTTTAGCAATACGGTCGTTTCCGATGGTTACAACGGATATATAAAAGATGTCCGGCTCGGCCCTGGAGTACCTTCCGCAAGCTTAACTTCACCATCCATCAATTCGGTTGCTAGAAAGTACCTTTCCTCTTCGTCTGAGGGGATCATCCAGGTATGTGTTGAAGCCCAAGCACGTAACAACAATACAAATGCAATTATCACTCAAAGCACTTGTGAGGGCACGACGAATAATGCTTCCGCTGTAATAGAAAAATTGAGTCCAACCAACTTTTCTTCATCCAGTTTCCAAAAAACGGAAACGAGCATCGGCTGGCATCATTTTAGCTCGTGGATTGATGATTGGAATATATTGACTTATTCTTTTAGGCCGAATAATTTTACCCTGCGAAGGGTATGGGATGAAAATGGGCTTCAGATAGACAGCACACAGCTGGGTCGCCATGGAATTACCTATGCTCCATATAGATTAATAGGTAGTTACCAGGCAAATCCATCCTATCCGGATAATGAAAACGCTGCCAGGGGAACTAGTTCGCTTTATTGGATCGAAAAGGGCGTAACAACCAGCTTCATGGAATTTCCATCTTTTGATGGAATTGCGTATCATGACGGCCCTACTCCTTATAAAAAGTTTTCAATGAACTTCAACTTCAATACCAATGAAGATATAACATTTATAGGCTCTTTTGGAGGCGCCTTTTCCCGCTTTGCGGCCATAGGTGCTTCTGATCAAATTGTCTCTCGTAATATTGCAAATATGGGCTGGTATTATCCTGGATTCCCCACAGGAGCAAGTTTTTCAACTTACTTAAATGATTTAGAACCTACTGGAAAGAAGGTGCACTTTGAGGATAATTTTGGCAATCGTGGATACTTTACTTTTGCAAGGGCCAATTTATGGAACGATTACTTCCAAGACGGCTATTACAACTTCCAAGTTAGCACTGGCGATTAAAGAATCACATTAATGAGAAGGGCAGGCGTTTTTCCTGCCCTTCCGCAACTCAACTCAATATGAGCGGTTATTATATGTCAATTACATATAATGCTAATAATTTTTCCGAATTATTCCTTTTGGTGTCGGTCCAAGAACAGGAACTTACTCATTTCTCAATTAAATGATCTGAGTTCCTGTCACATAAAACAGTAGATTCCGTAATTTCTTTGATGTTGCATTATAGTGCCTCCGGCTCAAGTGTTATGGATTTCGGACACGGATGGACATTGGTTCTTAGTCGCTTTAACAAAAATGCCAAGTCATGTCTACACTAAATCTGATAAAATTTGCGTATGGAACACTATTAAAATCGTAGTTTAAAGTCATAGAACACTTACTTTCAGCTCAGCGAGGTAATGTAAAAATACCTAATATACAAGTCCTCAATACTCTCTTGTATGTGCCAGAATACGGCTACAAGTGGCGAGAACTTCCTGATTGGTTCGGCAAGTGGTATAGCATTTACCTGTGAGCCAATCGATGGGGCAAAAAAGATATTTCTGGTGCAGCCTCCTTATGGCGAAATTCGGCGTAGCGTATACCCCACTGCCACGCCATCTCGCTCAACCCTCGAGTCTTCTTTCCCCTTAACATGAAATCCTCGCTGTAGCGGTGAGCCGCCTCATTCGCCTTCGAACCATGTATAGACCTCGATTTACCTTGTTAAAGTCTCAAATATCACTGTTTTCGGTACTTCGGAAAGAATACTTATAGTTGCTTGACGTGAACTTAGCTATGCCAATCTCTCATATGACCTCCTAATAGAACTTGCCGGTCAATGGGAGCTCGCATTATCTACCCTGTGCGCACCTGAACGGCAAAATTCTGTCAAATTTCACCGTTAGACGTGGTGGTTTACCTGTAGCTTTGGAATATTAATAATTTACTCCTCAGACAACAGCGAGATCATTGCTGCTTTTGCCGCGTCTCCAATCATAGGATCCAAGTTTGCATTTTCTTCAGTAGTGCGCCCAGGAACCTGCAGGAATTCATCTATTGGTAAAAAATAGCCATAACTGGCATCTGTCAGACCAAAGAAAAGTTTGTGAGAGGCTATCAACCTATCGAGAAGCGGCAAACCTAAACGGGTGAGCGCTTCACCTGGCCAATGTAGCCCTTCAACTTTATTGCCGAATTTGAAGTACGCCAAAGGAGCAGAGATAGTATTGTCTGGAGCCAGATTAACGTCCAGATGACCGGTGTGTTGTAACTGGACAAATCCAGTATTGCTTACAGGATGGGTCACACTAGTAGAAACCATTTGGAAGTCACCATACACAATATCCGCGGAATAGTTAGCTTCCAGGGCCTTATTGCCCAACATGGCGCCATACTCTGATACAGCTGCATAATCGGCAGCATCAACCGAGGGTGTTGCATCACCAACAATTCCATTAATAAAAATAGCATTGCCTTCGGTACCAGCTTCAACTACTTTGCGCAAAGCATTCACATAACCCGCACTATAGCCAAGGTTGGTCTCATCTAATATGGTTGGATGTGCAGAAGCATTGATCAGCGTGATAGGCCTGAAGTATTTATCAAGAAATGGTTCAAAATATAAAACGCGCAAACTATTATCCACTTCGTTCCAGCCACGACGATTAGTTACCGGAATTTCTGTTGTACCTACTTTAAGAATGCCAGGGCTTGTATATTGTATCGCTTCAATACCAGCTCGAACCATTTCTGACACAATCCGCTGCCGGTATTCGACACTCACACCACCCCACAAGCCTTGGAGATCGGGGCCAGCATGTGTGTGTGTCGCTGCTAGATGAATATATTCCGGTTTTACCAGGTTGAATGTGGCCTGAGTGATGCCATTACGCACCTCGGCCATTAAGGTGTCACCCAGGCCCACAGTGTCTACCACGATATACAGCGCATGGGTATCAAGGTCAGATACCGAAAAGGCACGAACGCTAATTGCATCCAGGATTTCGCTGCTGCCACAACGAAAGAATAGAGAACCGTACCCTCCCATACAACTCGCAAGAGCTTCAGAATTAGTGGGGGTAATATCTGCTTTGCCGTAACCTACAAAGTAAGTAGCAGATACATTCAAAGAAAGCAGCATTCCGAAAATCAATACACCTAATAATTTCATTCTATTTCCTTAGCTCTGATATTTACTAAAACGTCTTATATAGAGCGAAAGCCTTAAATCTTATTATCGTAAAAATAGCAATCTGCAATCAATAGGCTGGAATCGAACTCAGGTTACGGTAGCACTTGCGCTTTATATTCCAACCTATTGAATTTCTTTTATCGAGAGGTATGGACGTCTAAACTATAATAACCAGGCCCAAAGTAATCACCAATATCACGCCTCCCAAAAGAAAAATATCCACGATTGCCGAAGTTATCTTCAAAATTAACTCTTTTATCCCTAGGTTCTAAATCCATCCAGAAGTCCGGAGCGGTTACCCCTGGGTAATAGAAACCCATATTGGCAACGTTATGGGATGTAGGTGAAAGATAAAGGTTACCGATCGGAAATAATTCCGTTAATATTCCGCCATATGTCGCCACAAAGGTTATGCTTTCATTGGTATTAAAAGCAAAATCAATTGAATGTTTTTTATAGGTTTCTCCACCATTCCCGGGGATATAATTATATAGATCAACATATGGAAATTCCAATTGACTGATTGTAGTATTCGAAATCCAATAAAGTGAGCTAGAACCATTGATATCTCCAAATGGGTACGCTTGCTCTCGATCCGGCTGGTAACTAGCTAATAGTCTATATGGAGCATAATTAATCCCGTGACGATTAAGTTGTTCTTTTGATATTATAATTCCATTGTCATCCCATACTCTTCGTAGGGTAAATCCCTGAGGTCTATATGTTAGAGCATGAATAATCCAGTCGTCAGTAAAGCCACGATTGTGGTCACTCGCTGTGAAACTTGATAGAGAAAAATTTATTGGGCTGAGTTTTTCTATGGAAATAGAGGCATTATTTGTAACATTATCACAAGTACTTTGTTTGACAATTTCGTTTGTACTCTTGTTACGTGCTTGTGCTTCAACACATACCTGTATGATGCCTAATGATGAAGATGAAAGGTACTTTCTAGAAATCTGCGTCGTGGGTACTAAGGAGGTTTGACTTGACGTTAACAATGAAGATGTGAAAGAAGGGGTTCCAGAGCCCAATCGAACATCTTTGATATATCCATTGTAGCCATCGGACACCACTGTGTTTGCGAGCGAAAGTCCACTGTACAATTCTTTAAGGTCTGCATCAACAAAAGTGTAACCATCGCTTAATTGATAATAAATATCCACTTCGGCCTGCATTCTACCGTTGGCATAAATCCGATTGTTTGGATAAATATCTGTATATTCACCCTCTAAAAATAAACTTTGGAATGGGACTTCCGGCGGACCACTAGAAAAAACATAATTGCTAATAAACAAGAAACTTAGCGATATTAATTTAATATTGTATTTTCTATTCATGTTCAATTTCCATACTATTGAGAATTAAATCAATCCATGCTGAAGATTTTAATCAGAAGTTCCTCAGCATTATTCCTGCTGACGAAGAACTTATATTCCTTTGAGATAAAGATGGTCAACCACCTATAGTTTTTAATTGAAAATCTTTGACGCAGTTCTTATTTATTTAATTTAATACTCAATTAAGTGTAAGGGTAATTCACCTGCAAGCCTAAGGCTCGATGGAAACCCTTGGCCAAGGCTGTGCACCGCCTCTTTGTGTCCTGCTCGCTTGTGAATTTTCACATGGCGAAGAAGACACTCTCGGGGCCTCCCCAGCTGTCGTCACAGAAGTTATACGCTTGTGCTATGGCATCGGGTGGAAATATTCTGTTAGATTGGTCGAATTGACCTCACTAGAGACGAAAAACGACGAAAATGTAGAAAGTTTCGACACATTTGATCGCTCCATGCCCCTACATTAATAGTTCACACCTTTCCTTAGGAAATCCCGATTGTATAGACAAAGAATCGTTAAAAGCCCACTAACGTCCGATACCAGGGCCCAACACCACATCCTCACTGACTAGAGCGTATGCTATTCACCAATAACTGGTAGGTCCGAGAACAGTCCAAACATTTGCTCATAGTGCGGACAACGATCACTGTAATAATCGATGCTATTACACTTCAATTAAAATTTCTGTTTCTCGATTCTTTAAGAGATATCATGAGCGTATTGGCAACGAAAACGCGATATATTGTTTCGATTCTGCCGAATCAGGCTGACTCGCGCGCTAACCATAAAGCCAGCGCGCTTTGACGTCACCGATATTGCGCACGGAATGGCGGGCACCGGCCGGGATCAATACTTCCTCGCCGATTGCGGGGAGGAGCAGGCGCCCATCAATCTCCAGTTGAATCCACCCCTCCACCAGTTGCAGCAACTCATCGACCGGATGGGAGAAGTCCTCCCAGCACTGGCCGGGCGGTCCTCCCACAAGTCGCATCTAACAGGTTGTTGAAAAAGCCTTCCCTGGCTTTCCTCAACTCGGGTTTGCGGCGCATGTCCGTAAACCCTCCACGATAAATCAAGCAGTTACACGCTTGATTTGCGCCCTGAACATCCCTGTTCGGGACAGCTGGCTGTTGAAAAAGAGTTTTTCAACAGCCAGCTAAATCCGCGGGCGCTCCAGGCGGTGGCGATTCGACGTCGATCCATCACACTGTGACTCAGGGCGCGAGTCGTTCAATGGCCCAGTCATCCCCCGTTTGCCGGCGGTAGACAAAGCGGTCGTGCAGGCGGTTGGCCCGCCCCTGCCAGAATTCGACGGCCTCGTGCACTACCCGGTAGCCACCCCAGTGATCCGGAAGCGGCACTTCGCCGCCGGCGTAACGCTGTTTGGCCTGGTCGAATTTTTCCTCCAGCCGCTGCCGGGATTCCACCGCGGCACTCTGGTGGGAGGCCCAGGCGGCCAGCTGGCTGTCCCGGGGGCGCTTGGCAAAGTAGGTAGCGGACTCGGTGCGGGTCAAAGGTTCGGCGCGCCCGTAAACAATCACCTGGCGCTCCACCGCCTGCCATGGAAACAAGAGGCAGACCTGGGGGTTGGCGGCAATATCCCTGGCCTTGTGACTGTCGAGGTTGGTATAGAAGGCGAAGCCGTCGGCGTCGTAGCCTTTCAGCAGCACTATCCGCTGGGACGGTCGTCCGTCGGCACCGACGGTGCCCAGCGACATACAACTGGGGTCGGAAAGATTGGTGGCCGCGACTTCCCCCAACCACTGCTCGAATTGCTGGACGGGGTTGTCTTTTAGATCCTCGCGGCTCAATCCTCCGAGAAGATACTCCCGACGCCAATGCTCGATGTCCATGATTTACTGATCCTTACTGCCATTGGGGTTAAGTTTACCGGCTCCCGGGCTTTTTCCCAGTCGCCATCGGCGGCGCAAGTTTTCCTTGTACGGAGCCGATGATTCTCAATTTCCCAGTGAATCCGGCGCCGCACAAGCAGACTCTGCGGCCGCTTGCGAAGCCCTGCGGCGACCGCTAGGCTCGGCTCCAAACTCACAATGAGGAATAAGACGGTCATGTCATCCGCGCCCACCTGTGCCCAGGTACTGATGCGCCTGCTGCGCGAGTACCAGGTAGAAAAAGTCTTTGGCATCCCCGGTGTCCACACTATCGAACTGTACCGGGGGCTGCCCGGCAGCGGCCTGATCCATATCACGCCGCGCCACGAACAGGGCGCTGCCTTTATGGCGGACGGCTACGCCCGCGCCAGCGGCAAGCCGGGGGTGTGCTTTTTGATCACCGGACCCGGGCTCACCAACGCCGCCACGGCCATGGCTCAGGCCTACTCCGATTCGATTCCCATGCTGGTCATTTCCGCGGTCAACCGCCGCGCGGACCTGGGCATGGGCGGCGGCCGCCTGCACGAGCTGCCGCGCCAGAGCGACGTCACCCGCGGTTTCTGTGTCTGGCAGCACTCGCTGACGGATGTGGGGCAACTGCCGGAAGCCCTGGCGCGGGCATTCCAGCTGTTCAGTGCCGGTCGGCCGGGCCCGGTGCATATCGAAATTCCCATCGACCTGTTCGCCGCCCCCATGCGGGGCCAGCTACAAGATTATCGCGCCAGCCCGCTGGCGCTGCCGGCGGCGGCCAGCGATGCCGCCGTGGAAAAAGCGAGCCAATGGCTGAAAGATGCCGAGCGGCCGGTGATTCTGCTGGGCGGTGGCGCCCAGGAAGCGGGCGAGGCGGCAAGCCGCCTGGCGGAAAAGCTGGCGGCGCCGATATTTCTGTCCCTGGCGGCCAAGGGTGTCGTGAACGAGCGCCACCCGCTGTGCGGCGGCGCCAACCTGAGTTTCGATGTGGTGCGGGAGCGGGTGGAAAACGCCGACGTGGTGCTGGCGGTGGCCACCGAGCTGGCGGAAACCGACCGCAACCTGGTGCGGGAGGGCTATGGGTTCAAGGGCCGGTTGATCCGGGTGGATATCGATCCGGCGCAGCTGGCGGGCAACTGCAACCCGGACCTGGCCATCTGTGCGGACGCCGCCCAGGTGTTGCAGCAGCTGGATCGGGCGCTGCCGGATGGCGACGCAGCTGCGCGGGAGGCCACAGCGCGACAGGTGGCACTGCTGCTGGAGAAATGCCGCAGTGAATGGTGGCCCGGCTCGGAGGCCCGTTTCCCCTGGGTGGAAGCATTGCGCGCAGCACTGCCGGAGGACGCGATCCTGGTGACCGACTCCACCCAGTTGGCCTACAACACCAACCACGCCCTGCCGCTGTACCAGCCCCGCAGCCATATCACCTGTACCACCGGCTACGGCACCCTCGGTTTCGCCCTGCCGGCCTCCATAGGGGCCAGGCTGGCGGATTCCAGGCCGGTGGTGGCACTGATCGGCGACGGGGGCCTGATGTTTACCCTGGGCGAGCTGGCGGCGGCGGTGGAACAGCGGCTGTCGCTGCCGATCCTGGTGTGGAACAATTCCGGCTACGGCGAGATCCGCGATTTTATGGATGCGGCGCAGGTAGCGCAGGAAGGAGTCAATTTGCGCACACCGGACTTTGTCGCGCTGGCGCAGTCTTTTGGCGCCGCCGGATGCAAGATCGACCAGCCGCAGCAACTGGGGGCGGCAGTGGCCGAGGCACTGCAGCGGGACACCCCCACGCTGATAGAAATCACTGCGGACTTCTAGGGCCTGTTGAGCCGGGTCGGCAAAAGCCGCAAAAAGCCTTTTTTCAACAAATTGCCAAAGCAGAAGTGGAATGCCTTATGACAGACTGGAGCACACTGAAGACTGACAAGCTATACGTCGACGGCCGCTGGCAGGACTCCCGCGGCGGCACACTGCACGGGGTTATCAATCCCGCCACCGAGGAGGAGATCTGCCAAGTGGTGCAGAGCACCGCGGAAGATGTGGACCTGGCGGTAGCGGCGGCAAAAAGTGCCTTTGGCCAGTGGCGCACTACCAGCGCCGCGGAGCGCGCCGCCTATCTCAATGCCATCGCCGACGGTATGGAGGCGCGCAAGGCCGATCTGATTCAGGCGGTCTCGCAAACCCTGGGCTGCCCGGCCCATATCACCGAATGGCTGCATATCGACGGGCCCATCTACGCGGTGCGCTACTACGCCCAGCGCACCGGGGTGATGGAGCAAACCGAGAAGGCCGGCCACTCCATTGTGATGCGGGAGCCTGTGGGGGTATGCGGCTTTATCACCCCCTGGAACTATCCGCTGCACCAGTTTGTGGGCAAGGTGGCGCCGGCACTGGCCGCCGGTTGCACCATGGTGGCCAAGCCGTCGGAGATGACGCCGCTGCAGGACTACATCATGGCGGAGATTATCGACGCCGCTGGCCTGCCGGCCGGAGTGTTCAACCTGGTGCCCGGCCCCGGCACGGTTGTCGGCGCCGCACTGTCTGCGCACCCGGATATCGATATGGTCTCCTTCACCGGCTCCACCCGCGCGGGAGTGGAAGTGGCCAGGGCGGCGGCGCCCACGGTAAAACGGGTCTGCCAGGAATTGGGGGGCAAGTCGCCGCTGATCATTACCCCGGACGCGGATCTGGAAGCGGCGGTGCGCTGGGGCTGCGAGGATGTGTTTATCAACAGCGGCCAGACCTGTACCGCGCTGACCCGTATGCTGGTGCCGGCGCAGCGCTACGAGGAAGCGGTGGGAATCGCGAAGCAGGTGGCGGAAGAAATCACTTTGGGTACCGGCCCGGATGCGTTTATGGGTCCCCTGTCCTCCGCGCGCCAGCGGCAAATCGTGGTGGATTATATCCAGCAGGGTGTCAGCGAAGGGGCGCGCCTGGTCACCGGGGGCGCCGAGCGACCGGAGGGCCTGGAGCAAGGGTTTTACGTCAAACCGACGGTGTTCGCGGATGTCAGCAACGATATGGCCATCGCCCGGGAGGAGATCTTCGGCCCGGTCACCTGCCTGATCCCCTACCGGGACATGGACGAGGCGGTCGCTATTGCCAACGACACCGAATACGGCCTCTCCAGCGGCGTCTGGGCCGGGGATGTGGAGTCTGCGCTACCGGTGGTGAAGCGCATCGAGGCGGGCCTCTGCTTCGTGAACGGCGGCGAGTTCAATTACGATGCGCCGTTCGGCGGCTACAAGCGCTCCGGTAACGGGCGCGAGTTCGGCGAGGCGGGTCTGGACGAGTTTGTCGAGCTGAAATCCGTACAGTTGCCGGCGTAAGTCTGCCGCGCCACGCCGGGCCGGGCCGGCGTGGCGCTGTTGACTGGCCTCCCCCCTGCCGCTATCTTTACTCCCACATCAAGAGAGTGGCTGACGCCAACGCCAACCTGCCGACCGGGGCAAGGTGGTTTTCTCACCGCGAACTGCGGGAGAGATGGGGCTCGAGAGAGCAATCCAACCGGATCGCGAATTTATTTGCACCGCTTCCGCGTCAGCCCTTCAAGTTAGTCTTTTGGAGGGACCATGTCAGAACCAGCGCCATCCTGCTCGCAAATTGTCGAAATCCAGATCACCAGCAAGCGCCGCCGCACCGCTGTGCGCGCCGTGCGACGGAGCGACAGGCAACTGCTGTGGCAACTGCTGTTCGACAGCGCCGAAGACGCGTTAGAATTCGCCACCCATTGCCGCGCCAGTGAGCAGCCAGTCACGGCCCACAAAGCCTGCGAGCTGGCCCGCTGACAGGGGCGGCGCCTGCGAGCTGGCCCGCTGACAGGGGCGGCGGGCGCTGCAGAACTGGATTCGGCCGGCGCCAACCCGGCCCGGACCCACTGGAACCAGCGTCACTCTTGACCGTTTGAGGAGCCGATAACAATACCATGTCCAAGTCCGAGCAATTCTTCCAGCACCTGCGCAACCAATTGCAGCAAATAGAAGCGGATGGCCTGTACAAACGCGAGCGCATTATCACTTCGCAGCAGGCAGCCGAAATCCAGGTCAACAATGACACCCAGGTTCTCAACTTCTGTGCCAACAACTATCTGGGCCTGGCCAATCACCCGGACCTGATCCAGGCCGCCAAAGAGGGCCTCGACCAATACGGCTTCGGCATGGCCTCGGTGCGCTTTATCTGCGGCACCCAGGATATTCACAAGGCGCTGGAATCGCGCCTGTCGGATTTTCTAGGCACCGACGACACTATTCTCTACACCTCCTGTTTCGACGCCAATGGCGGTCTGTTCGAAACACTGCTCGGCCCGGAGGATGCGATTATCTCGGACGCCCTCAACCATGCGTCCATCATCGACGGGGTGCGCCTGTGCAAGGCAAAGCGTTTCCGCTACGCCAACAATGATATGGCGGACCTGGAAACCCAGCTGCAGAAGGCGGACGCCGCAGGGGCGCGGACCAAACTGATCGCCACCGATGGCGTCTTCTCCATGGACGGCGTCATCGCCAACCTGAAATCCATTTGCGACCTCGCCGACAAGTACGACGCCCTGGTGATGGTGGACGACTCCCACGCGGTGGGCTTTCTCGGCGAGCACGGGCGCGGTACCCACGAGTACTGCGATGTGGTCGACCGGGTGGATATCATCACCGGCACCCTGGGCAAGGCCCTGGGTGGCGCCTCCGGCGGTTTTACTTCCGGGCGGCGGGAAATCATCGAGCTGCTGCGGCAGCGCTCGCGACCCTATCTGTTTTCCAATTCGGTGGCGCCGGCGATTGTGGCCGCCTCGTTGAAAGTCCTCGACCTGCTGGTTGAGGGCGGCGAACTGCGGGACCGGTTGCGGGAGAATTCCGCCTATTTTCGCAGCCGTATGACCGAGGCCGGTTTCACCCTGGCGGGCGCGGATCACCCGATTATCCCGGTAATGGTCGGCGATGCCGCCCTGGCGCAAAAGATTGCCGACCGGATGCTGGCGCGCGACATTTATGTGGTCGGGTTTTTCTATCCGGTGGTGCCCCAGGGCCAGGCGCGCATCCGCACCCAGATGTCCGCCGCCCACACCAGGGAACAACTGGACCGCTGTATCGACGCATTTACCGCGGTGGGCACAGAACTGGGAATTGTTTAACCGAGCAATGCTCGCGGTGCGGCCTCCCCGGCCGCGCTGCTCCGCCGGCCCCCAAGCCGGGGGCCGCAAGCAGGAATCACCTACACCATGAAAGCACTGTCCAAGTTGAAATCCACTCCCGGCATCTGGATGACCGATGTGGAAGTACCGCAACCGGGCCACAATGATCTGCTGATCAAGATTCGCAAGACCGCCATCTGCGGTACGGATATGCATATCTATCACTGGGACCAGTGGTCCCAGAACACCATTCCCGTCCCTATGGTGGTGGGCCACGAATATGTGGGCGAGGTGGTTGGCCTGGGCGAGGAAGTGGTTGGTTTCGATATCGGCGACCGGGTTTCCGGCGAGGGGCATATCACCTGTGGCCACTGTCGCAACTGCCGCGCCGGCCGCCGCCACCTGTGCCGCAACACCTACGGCGTCGGCGTCAACCGCCAGGGGGCTTTCGCGGAGTACCTGGTGATCCCGGCGATGAACGCATTTAAGATCCCGGACAATATCCCCGATGATATCGCCTCCATTTTCGACCCCTTCGGCAACGCGGTGCACACGGCCCTGTCGTTCGACCTGGTGGGCGAGGATGTGCTGATCACCGGCGCCGGCCCTATCGGCGTGATGGCTGCAGCGGTGGCACGGCATGTGGGCGCGCGACATGTGGTCATTACCGACATCAACGATTACCGGCTGGATCTGGCAAAAAAAATGGGCGCTACCCGCACCGTCAATGTCAGCCGGGAGAAGCTGCCGGATGTGATGGGGGAAATTGGCATGACCGAGGGCTTCGACGTGGGGCTGGAGATGTCCGGTGTGGCGGAGGCGTTTCGGGATATGCTCACGGCGATGAATCACGGTGGGAAAATCGCCATGCTCGGCATTCCCGCCAACGACATGGCGATCGATTGGAACCAGGTGATTTTCAAGGGCCTGGTGCTGAAGGGTATCTACGGCCGCGAGATGTTTGAAACCTGGTACAAGATGGCGAGCCTGATCCAGTCGGGCCTGGACCTGACCCCTATTATCACGCACCACTTCGATATCGACGACTTCCAGCAGGGTTTCGATATCATGGCATCGGGTGAATCCGGTAAAGTGGTCCTGAACTGGGGCTGATACCATTTACCGGGCGACCCGATCAGCGGCGGGATTAATCCAGCACAGAAAATAATATTATCTGCAGGGGCCGCAGCGGTTGAACGACTGGTTTGTCTATATGCTCCGCACCGGGCGGGGCACACTCTATACGGGTATCACCACCGATGTGGAACGCCGTCTGGCGGAACACCGGAATGGCGGCGTGCGCGGGGCCAAAGCGCTGCGGGGGCGCGGTCCCCTGACACTGGAGTTCCACTGCAGGGTGGCGGATAAATCCTTGGCATTACGACTGGAAGCCAGGCTGAAGAAGTGGCCCAGAAGCTGGAAGGAAGAATTGATCGAAGGCCGGCGCACACTGCCGACCCCGGAATAGATTTAGCAGGCTGTTGAAATTCGAAGAATTTCGACGCCTGGTACCGGAATATGGATGTTCCGGCAAAATCAACGACGCCTAAGTCGTTGATTTTGGGAGAAAAGTGAAAATCACATTTTTCGCTTTTCGTGTTTTGAAACAGGCAGGATGCCTTTTTCAACAACCTGTTAGGGCCTGTCCACACTCAATGAGTTGGCCCTGGATGATGATGGCGCGGCTATTCGCCCTTATCCCGCTCCTCACCAGATTTGCCGGCATCTTTATCCCGCTCTCCATCGGTTTTTTCGGCATCACTCTCCGCCGCATCCCGCTTGCCGCTGACATAGGCCCGGGCGATGGTGCGCAGGTTGTCCATCTGGCTGGAAAAGTTGCGGCAGCCACGACATATCATCAAATGCAATTTGACGCTGGCGCGTTCAGAGAGATCCAGCGGTCGCTCCTGTGCTTCCGACAGCAGCCGGGTAACTTCACGGCAACTTTTCATGATTTTCCTTGAATCGCTTTAGGCCCGCTCGGCAAACCAGTTGTTTTCCAGACACTCCCGCAGACGCAGCCGCGCCCGGTGCAGAGTGACGTTCAAATTGCTTACGGTGATGTCCGCCGCTGCGCAGATTTCCCTGCTCTCCAGCTCGATAAACTCCCGCATCATAAATATCCTCGCCTGTCGCCCGGGCAGATGATTGAGGCATGTCTCGAAGACACTCCAAAAATCCCGGTCATCGACGGCGGAATGCGGATCCGCCCATTTGAGCGGACGCTCCTCCGGCCGCCAGTGGCCCCGCTGGTCGAACAGCTCCTCGAAGCCGCCATCCTCGGCGTCGGTGCGCAACAGGCTGTCGGCGTCTATATAGCGGCTTCGCTGGCGCAACAGATCGGCAATCTTGTTTTTGAGGATTGCGAATACCCAGGTCTTGAGGGCCGCGCGGCCGCCAAAGGAGCGCGCGCTCTTCAGCGCACCCATCAGCGCCTCCTGCACCGCATCCTCGGCCAGATGCGAGTCCGCCAGCTGCAAGGTGGCGAAATGCTGCATTTGCGCCCGCAGTTCCTCCAGATACTTGGGGTCTGTCAGTGAGGCGGTGTTCGCGTCCGCTGTGCCACTACTGTCGCCCTGCGCCGCTTCTAGTTTCACGGGTCTCTCCTGCATCAGGTAACCGGCCTGCTGGCCGGGATCTAATTTCCCTGAACGCTTTGAGGGGAGTACCGTGACCTGCGCGGGTCCTGGCTCCTAATCCTCAGTCGTTCGGGCTTGGGGTTTTATTACCCTCGGGAACTTTTGATTAATTCTGTAATACCTGAGCGACACCTTTAGCGCCACTCCGGTGAAAGTGAAGACCCCGCAATCGGGCGACCATTCCCCGAATCCACTGAGCTTGTATTGCCCCTGCCAGATACAACACAGCCTTTTGGACTGACGAGGAGCAAAAGAGGCTTTCGACCAGTTGGGCAATACGGTCTCGGAGATGCTGTGGGCTCATCCCGGGGAGGTTTTGCCGGCCGTGTCGCCAATCCACTGATCAGGCATAAACTGACCAATTGGTCACACACAGTCGCAAAGTCTCGGAAGGTCTCCGGCGGCATTATAGGGGGCTATCTGGTACTCCTCCAGCGCTCGACACGCACCAATCGGGGTCGAGAGTGACCGGGGCAAAGAGGCGGGTTCCGGGTCTCGCTCCGGCCTGCCCTTCAGAGGCAATATCCGGCCCCAACGGCAACCGCGCAACGGAACCACTGCAGAACCGGGCGGCTGGCCCCGGTCGTGTTATCCTTGCGCGACCATCACAACCAGCAAGTGGCCATGTATCTCTCTCTGAACGATCTCCTGTGGGTATTCCTGTTCGCGCTGGGCGGCTGGTATCTCTGGGCCGGAATGGCGGCCAAGGAACAGGTGCGGCAGGCCGCCACCAGTCACTGTGCGCGGCTGGGCGTGCAGTTGCTGGACGACACAGTGGCACTGGTGCGAACGCGCCTGAAGCGCGACAGCCGCGGGCAGCTGCGCCTGCAACGCAGCTATGAGTTCGAGTTCGCCTCCACCGGCGAGCGCCGCTACTCCGGGGTGGCGGTTCTGCACGGCCGGCGGATCACCCAGATGCAGCTGTCCCCGCACCAGATGGTCTGAAGGCCGGCGGCGCATGGGGCACTCCACCACCGATGGATGAATTTTGTGTTAACTGTGGGTCACCAATGACGGGCGGCTCCGGGAAATATTGCCCGGATTTGACTAGCCGCCGATGCCGCCTTTAATGTTGCGTCACCCAATTCACCCCTCTGACCCGACTAGCTAAGGATTCCCGTTGAACAGTAAAAAAATAATGATCTACGGTGCCAACGGTTATACCGGTGCCCTCATCGCGCGCGCGGCGGCGGCGCGCGGCCATCAGCCGATCCTGGCGGGGCGCAGCGCAGAAAAACTGCGCCCTCTGGCGGAGGAGTTGCAACTGTCGGCGGTGGCCGTCAGTCTCGACGATACGGAGACACTGGAACGTGTGCTGCGGGACGTCGATGTGCTGATCCACTGCGCCGGCCCCTTCTCCAGCACCGCGGAACCCATGCTGCGGGCCTGCATCGCGGCGGGCACCCACTACCAGGACATCACCGGCGAGATGTCGGTGTTCCAGCGGGCCCACGCACTGCACGACGAAGCCAGGGCAGCGGGCATAGTGCTGTGCCCGGGCACCGGCTTTGACGTCATTCCCACCGACTGCCTGGCCGCTGCGCTACAAGGGGAAATGGCAACCGCCACCCATCTGACACTGGGCTTCGATTCGGACTCGGCCCTCAGTCGCGGTACCGCCAAAACCTCCATAGAGAGCCTGGGTGTGGGGGGCGCAGTGCGCAGCAACGGGGAGGTTAAAATCATCGACCACGGCGAGCTGACACGGACGATCAATTTCGGCCGCGGGGACAAGTTCGCCGTGGCCATCCCCTGGGGGGACGTGGCCACCGCCTATTACACCACCGGCATCCGCAATATCGAGGTATACATTCCCATGAGTCCACGCCGCGCGGGGAAGCTGCGAAGGCTGAACCACTTCCGCTGGCTGCTGCGCACACAGTGGGTGCAGAAGTGGCTGAAGGGTAAAGTGGACAAGTCGCTGACGGGCCCCGATGAGGCGGCGCGGGCCGAACAGCAAACCTGGGTATGGGGGGAGATCCGCAACGACCGCCGGGGTGAGCGCCGTATCGGCCGCCTGGTAACCGCCAACGGCTATGACGTCACCGTGAGCGGTTCCCTGGCGGTGATGGAGTTTCTGCTGGACTATCGGGGCCAAGGCGGCTATTTCACGCCGGCCAAGCTCTGCGGTTACCAGCTGGTGGAGAAGCTGCCCGGCTCCAGCCAGATCAAGTTCAGTATCGATTGACCGGTAGTATTTCCAAAATAGCTACCAACACCGAGCACTGCGTACTAGCAGGCTGTTGAAATTCGCAGGATTTCGACACCTGGTACCGGAATATGGATGTTCCGGCAAAATCGACGACGCCTAAGTCGTTGATTTTGGAAGAAAAGTGAAAATCACATTTTTCGCTTTTCGTGTTTTGAAACAGGCAGGATGCCTTTTCAACAACCTGCTAGGGAACCTCTGACAAGATCGTCGTATCAACGGACGGCAATCGGACAAAAAAAGCCCCGCAAAATGCGGGGCTTGTTGGATTTGGGTGCACGGGGCTGCTTACCAGATGACCACGCGCTCCTCTTTTGGCAGGTACATGCCATCCCCCTTCTTGACGTCAAAGGCGGTGTAGAAGGCTGAGATATTCGGCAGCACGCCCTGGACTCGGTATTTTGCCGGTGAATGAGGATCGGTTGTCAGGCGCTCGCTCAATGTCTCGTCACGGATCTTGCTGCGCCAGACCTGAGCCCAGCCCATAAACAGGCGCTGGTCGCCGGTAAAGCCGTCGATCACCGGCGCCTCTTTGCCATGAAGGGACATCTTGTAGGCCTTGTAGGCAATGCCGAGACCGGACAGGTCGCCGATATTTTCGCCCAGTGTCAGTTCACCGTTGATGTGTTTTCCTTCGAGAGGCTCAAAGCTATTGTACTGAGCCACCAGCTTGCCGGTCAGGTGCTCGAAGTTGTCCCGGTCGGAGTCGGTCCACCAATTGTTCAGAGAGCCTTTGCCGTCAAACTTGCTGCCCTTGTCGTCGAAACCATGACCTATCTCGTGGCCGATTACCGCGCCGATAGCCCCGTAGTTGACCGCATCGTCCGCCTGCATGTTAAAGAAAGGTGGCTGCAGTATGGCGGCCGGGAAGACAATCTCGTTCATCGTCGGATTGTAATAGGCATTGATGGTCTGTGGTGACATCAACCATTCGCCCCGGTTGATGGGCTGGCCCAGTTTGCCGCGTTTGTACTGGGTTTCGAACAGGTTCGCCGCCAGTACATTGCCAGCCAGGTCATTGGCACTGACTTTCAGGCCGCTGTAGTCGCGCCACTTGTCCGGATAGCCGATCTTGGTGGTGAAGTTATCCAGCTTGTCCAACGCCTGGTGCTTGGTCTCTTCGCTCATCCAGGTCAGGTCTTCGATGGAATCCCGGTAAGCTGCCAGGAGGTTATCCACCAGTTCCACCATGCGCGCCTTGGCCTCGGGCGGGAAATACTTTTCCACATATCTTTTGCCCACCAGTTCGCCCACGGAGCTATTGACGAACTGCACCGCGCGCTTCCAGCGCGGTTCCATTTCCTTGGTGCCGTGCACAGCAGTGCTATAGAAATCGAAATGGGCTTGAGCCAGCTCGGAATTCATGTAGGGCGCCATGGCGGTCAGAACCTTGACCTTTAGGTAGCGGCGCCAGGTGTCCATATCAGTTTCATCGATAATCTTGCTGGCTGCCTGCAGATATTCCGGCTGGCCCACCGCAACATAGTCGGCTTTGTCCAGCATCGCCTTGGACAGGTAGCTGTGCCAATCGACGGCCGGCATCAGGTTGGCCAGTTCGGCTGTGGGTTTCTTGTTGAAGTACTTTTCCGGATCGCGGTTATCGACACGGGTGCGCTGGTGTTTCGCCAGGCTTTTCTCCAGTGCGTAAATTTTGTCGGCAAATGCACTGGAATCCTTGAGGTCGGCGATATCCTGCACCTTCACCAGATAGTCCATATAGGCCTGTTGTAATTTTTGGCCTTTTTCGGATTCGTCAAAGTAGTAGTCGCGATCCGGCAGGCCCAGGCCACTCTGCCAAAAAAAGGCTATGTAATTCTCCACATCCTCGAAACCCTGGTTGATGAACACCGAGAGTGGAACGTTGTAGCCCACAGTATCGGCATAGGCGAAGTAATCGGTCAGATCCTTGCGACTGTCGATATCATCAACTTTTTGCAATTCCGCGGTCAGCGCCGCCAGCCCCTTCGCTTCAATTTCCTTTTCGTCCATAAAGCTGTTGTACAGGGCACCAATCTGCCGGTCGTCAGCGCTGTTGGCCTTTTCGCTCGCCTCCACGATCAATGCCTTGACCCGTTCGATACTCTGATCACGCAAGATGCTGAAACCACCCCAGCGGGATTTGTCCGCGGGGATCTCAGTGTTCTTCATCCAATTGCCGTTCACATAGGCAAAGAAGTCGTCCTGGGGGCGCACACTGGTGTCCATGGCTCCGAGATCGATACCGGACCCGAGGCTTGCCTGCTGTACCGCGGTGCTCTTGGTGTTGTCCGCCATTCGGGCGCTGGTGTCAGCGGCCTCTGACTTGGAACAACCAGCGAAGATGCTGGCGATGGCCAGAGGAATGAGTAACTTGTGCATGAAGGGACCTCTACTGCTTAAATTCTGTGCAGATGTTGTACACCGCACAGATAATATGCCCGCCAGCCAAGATGAGATATCGCCGTGCGATTAGTAGCTATTGTTATGCGACGAATATCACAATTTAAATCTAAAGCAGGATAGGCAGGTTTTCGCTATTGTCACCAACGCCCAATTGGGGCATCGCCAGTTGGTCCCAGCCAGCATCTAAAAAGCAGCTTCAGTTCTCTGTGGTGCCTTCACCGCCACTATATTCACCCATTCCTGAAGAGCATGCTGTTTTATCTTCTTAGCTTTAATAGGAACAATCTCCTACAAAAAGCACTTGCTCAATTCGCTCAGGCGTCGACTGGCTTGATTCGGTTGACGACGTTCTCCTCTTTCGCCTGGGCGCAAGCCCGTCAGGCTTCTGCGAGGTACTGGACAAGGCGCTCAAGCACATCAAAGTATGGCCGTATATCTCCGGGGCGCTCGGGATGCGTTCAAGACTGGCTTTGGGGTCTGGAATGGAGCACAAATACCCGTTCAGCTCCCAGTAGCCATCGACTGGTATTCTGTTGCTCAGGTGCCAATCGAAGCTCGAGGAGTGAGATTTGGTTGCCCCAAAATAAGCGACGAGCAACAAGAGTGGCGCCTTTTCCGGTACAACCCGAAAGGATGCCACTGGTCTCGCGCCCTGTGGCATATGAAGACACTCACCAGTACTGCCACCCTGTGCCGCTTCGAGCAGGGGCAGGATCGATCCGCTGCGGTAGAGCTACACAAGACGCTGGGGGCGGTGGCCGAGAGGCCGGGTATTTTTTCGAGGACACACTGGGTGCTGACCGCCAGGGCCAGGGGCGACCGGCAATTGAGGCTCTATTCGCTCCGGCATGGAGCCGTGGGCCTGGGCAATTTTTCCGTGCAGGCTTTCTCCAGGCGGTCAATGGTGCCCACAATATCATCCTCGGTGGTCAGTGGGTTGATTGTGCAAAGCCGAAGCACACTGCGGCCTTTGAGACTGGTGGAGGATACGCAGGCGTAACCGCTTTCCGACAGGAACTTTGCCCTGGCGGCATGCTGCCGGGGATTGGTATTTTTAAGGGAGAAACAGACAACGCCGATTTGGGCAGGCGTGACCACCTCCCAGGTATCCGGTCTGGAGCGCAAATGGGTTTCGGCAAATTCTGCCAGTTTGATGCCCTGATCAATCGCCGTCCGAAACCGCCCGACACCATAAGTGCGCAAACTCATCCAGAGCTTTACCGCGCGTGATCGACGTGTAAGCTCCAAACTGCGGTTTCGAAAATCCACTTCGCCCGCGCCGGCTTCAACGTCCTTCAGATACTCCGGATTCATATTGAAACAACGCTCAAGTGCACCGGGACGACGAACCAGAACACAGCCAACGTCATAGGGTTGAAACAGCCATTTATGGGGATCGAGGACCAGTGAATCGGCCCGCTCGATCCCGGATAGGTACTGACGCCCCTTTTGGGTAATGGCGGCCGGCCCCCCGTAGGCGCCATCGATATGAAACCACAGATCTTCCCGGTGACACATATCCGCGATTTCATGCAGTGGGTCGACAGTTCCCGCGTTGGTGGTGCCGGCGGTTCCAATGACCATCGAAGGGCGTCTGCCTGCAGCCCTGTCTTCCCCGATGGCGCGCGTCAGGCGCTCCATCGACATTTTGTAGTTCTCGTCACTCTCCAGCACGCGGATATGCTGCTCCGGCCACCCCATTTCTTTCAGGTTGCGGACCAGTGACGAGTGCGTCTGGTCGGTCAGGTAAACGACGCCCTTGCCGCAAACCGAGCGGGCCACGGAAAAAGCTGTCAGGCTGGCGTGGGACCCGCCGCTGACCAGGATACCTTCGCTTCCTTCGGGAAAGCCCATTAACTGCCGCAACCATTCAATAACGATGAGCTCAAGTGTCGCCGGACCCGAACCGCCGGCCCAGGACGCGGCGATGGTGTTGAACCCGGTCCCCAGCCATTCACCGAGAATCGCGGCAAACGAACTGGGGCCGGGCACCCTGGCAAAATAACGGGGGTGGTCGCCTCTTTGCTGATGCTGCAAGGCGACTTCGGCGAGCAATGCCAGTGACTCGTCCGGATCCATCGGCGCGTCCGGCAAGGGAGCGCCAAGGGCCGCCATCAAGTCGGCAGACGAACCCGTAAGCACGGCATCTTCAACATGCCTGTGCACCAGGCGGTCGACAACCAGATCCACCACTTTGTGGCCAAGTCGCCGCATCTCTTCGGCTTCCAGTCCAAGGGTGTCAGCGGGGTAGTAGCGCTCATTATGGGATTTTATTTTGCATCTAGTCATAAATCACCGCGGCCTCAAGGCGAATACATCTTCATTCAGTGGCCCGCTGCCAGAGATTGCCACTGGAATAGGTAACAGGCACCCGACGTTATCACACCTTATTCAAAAACGATTCCCTGAGCCAGGGGTAATTCACCACCATAGCTGATGGTATTGGTGGTGCGGCGCATATAGTGTTTCCAGGCGTCAGAACCGGATTCACGTCCGCCACCGGTATCCTTTTCGCCCTCAAAGGCACCGCCGATTTCCGCCCCGGCAGTACCGATATTCACGTTCGCTATACCGCAGTCAGAACCCACCGATGCCAGGAACAACTCCGCTTTGCGCATACTCTCGGTGAAAATCGCCGAAGACAGGCCCTGCGGGACACCGTTTTGAATATTGATGGCTTCCCCTAGCAGGTTGTTGAAAAAGGCATCCTGCCTTTTTCAAAACACGAAAAGCGAAAAATGTGATTTTCACTTTTCTCTCAAAATCAACGACCTAGGCGTCGCCGATTTTGCCGGAACATCCATATTCCGGTAGCAGGCGTCGAAATTCTTCGAATTTCAACAGCCTGCTAGATCACGGTAGGTCATGACATAAAGGGCCGGCGCAAAGGTCTCCGCCTGTACGATTTCCGCATCGTGCGCAATGCGCACAATCGCAGGGCGCACATAGTAGCCACCATCGGGCACCTGCTCGTGAATCCGCTCGCCAATACAGCGGAACCTGTGGGGCTTTGCGTCGAGCCCACCCAATACGTTGCTGCCGCTTGAAAGACAACCGGCATTCCTGCGCGACTGCACCTTACTCGCGGACTCGACGCAAAGCCTGAGGTTGCACCGAATTAATCAGAGACTCCACAACCAGTACGCAGTAACTCCACAATTTATTTTACTACTGGATCAAGGACACTTCCCCAGAAAATTAATGGAAAAAATTTCGCCAGCAGGTTGCTATTCCAAACAAAAATACCCGGACTGCAAATCATGCGTGTAACCGGTTGAGTTTCGATAGAGAGTCAGCGCACAAGCGCCACCAGCCTGGACATATAAAGTCCCGGCGAGCCTTTTACATACCAACTCCAGGAGGGATCAATTTATCAGCGGCCTGATAATTTGGCACAAATAATCTGAGACGTGATAGGCAGTTGTAAATATAAGTATTTTTTATACTGCACTGGCAGGTAAAAAAGTTACGCACTACTAATAAGTACAAAGGATCTATACACATGAGAGCTCTAATAAGAATTTTCCTGGCGGGATCGATATTTCTGCCGGGCTTAGCCTTCTCCGCCGAGGAATGGCAGAGTAAAAATTACTCAGGGGGCAATCAAGTCTGCCTTGATGGCAACTTATACGAAGCCAAATGGTGGGCCGGCTCCTCTGACAAACCGTCACCGGACGCTCCAACATCGGTAGCTGACCCTAACTGGGGTCAAGAGGCATGGTTACTGATTGAGTTGAATGCAGTGGAATGTGGAGGTGAAGATACTACGGTCAATACAGCACCTATTGTAGTATTGGAGCCAGAAATAACAGTACAAACGCCTACAGCAGTTACCCTTGATGCCAGTGGCTCTTATGACGAACAGTCAGATGCCTTAACGTATCAATGGACCCAAATACAAGGCCTGACGCTACCTATAGCGAATGCAGGTCAGGCAAAAGCAACCATTGACCTTCCAAGCCTATCCGAAGATACAAGTTTTATCTTTGAAGTAGCTGTATCGGATGGCACATCCACAGCGAGCAGAAGTATTATCATTGATGCCCGGGCATCTGTAGCTGACAATCATGCACCGGTAGCCAATGCAGGCGCTGACTTCACCGTTCAGTTACCGAAGCAAAATATCAGTCTAAATGCATCGGCTTCAACGGATGCAGACGGCGATAACCTGACCTATCACTGGACACAGATTTCAGGCCCCCAGGTTTTACTCCACAATAGTATGACTGCGCTTCCTTATTTTTCCGTTGTGAGCTTGGAAACCGAGGCCCAGTATATCTTTGAAGTAAAGGTAAGCGATGGAGTAGAGACAGCTGCGGACCGCGTGACTGTGACTTTAAAGCCAGAAGCGTTGGGAGGTGACAGCGCTTACCAATATGATATTGGTCAAATAAATACGAAAAATGCGCTAGAAGAAAATACCGTATTTATTGTTCAGATAAATAATCCTTCAGATTCACTTGATTTTGAATGCAGCATTCCAGCGGGCTGGTTACTGAATTACCAGTGGCCTTATCAGCTTGGAAAATGTGTTAACGGTATGACGGATACTGTCAAGATCGGTGAAAAAAGTTCAGATACAAATCTTATTGCACCGCTTCAATCCAGCTATAGAAACCGAATTTGGGCAAAAGATGCCAGCACACAATTTGACTATCGGATAAAACAGGAGACCAACCAGCAAGGCGAAACTGTAGAATACCAAAACAACAGATTAATTAGAATCAAGCTGGATAAAACACAAACCAAGGCAGCCAAATCCTCACAATTATTATTAAGCCATATACTTGAACTCAACAAGCCTGCAAAAGTCGACCTAAGCAACATTTCCATAACAGACAATACGCTGACAAACAATACGCCTTATACATTAAACAAATTAAATCTGGCATTGAATAACAATGTATTCAAGGTAACCTTGGAACCTTCACTGCCGGCTTACTCAAAGGCAAATATTGCCACTGAATGGACTGGTGCCACAGTTATCAACTCTGAATCAATATCGAATTCAGTCATTAACTATCAGGCACAAAGGATACACGTTCAGACTTCCAATTCGCGTTATTTGAATAACGTGGAGCGCTCGAACTCTGAAAAAGCTCAAATTTATGATCGCTTTATGATGAACTCTCCGGAAAGTTTAAATGAAGTGACTGAACACTTAAAGCTTATTTGCAACGATAATTCCACCTGTAAAAACTACGGAGATACCGCTGAAAACTATGCAATAGATACTTATTTTGCCAAGTCAGTATCTGCTGTAAATACTGACTTGTGGATTGATAACGATGTATGGGGTTTGGCGACTGCATCAGCGTTAAGCTTTATTGCAACCTCCATGTCAGAGAACAGTCACGTAATCTGGATGCATCCCACACTGATGGGTTATATGGCAACGGGAACCTACAGCAAGCAGATAGAGGGTTGGCAGGCGTTAATACATGAGTATTATCATAATCATGGATTTGGTCATGCGGACGGATGGCCATCAGCAAATGGAATCGATGATTTGTTTGGTAAAAAAGTAGTCGATGACTATCTGGTTAATATCGGAACCCAGTATATTCCATCCGACATCGTTACAATGCGACGTTACGATAAAACCAGCGATGAGTATATTTTTGAGCTTTACAGCGATAAATTTGATGTTGAGCAATTAAGTTTAAGGCTTTTATCAACGGATGACCTACGCATCGAAGTTACCCAAAATAATACCAATCAAGTAAAACTAAAATTTGTAGATACACCAGTGGCTGGCGTGTACCTGTCATTTTTTACGGACAAATCGCCGCAAATGTCAACCGTCGCACTGGATTTCACAGTTGAAATAAACACGAAGTTAGCACTGGGCAAATTTAATGATAATATTGCAGGCTTGCTGTCCGAGTACGATATTATTTACGTCAGTACAGCAGATGGGGCCTGGGCTGGAGAGTTTTATCTTCCAAGTGACAACGTCCAAAAAGGTAAAATCGTGAGTTTTACTCATAAGGCCACCTACTCGTCTTCTATCTACCATGACGGGCTTAGAGAGGTAATTAGAACAGGGGAAGATCGGGCCTATGAATTCAATGGAACCCATTGGGAAGTTATAGATGAAGAGTAAAACTTTACGCCCGACCCGGTAGCCAATAGGCTGCGGAAAAAGATATGCCAGCACCTGCTATATAGGCAGGAAGGTTGGGGCCGCAAATCAGGCCTGTAACGCGTGATTTGCGGCCGGCAAGCCCTTACCCAGGGCCTGTGGCGTCAATTGAACGTGTTGGCTCCTCAAGGACAAGCAGCCCTGACCTTCGCCAAGCGGTGCCACAGGCTTCGCTGGGGTAGTAATCAATGTATCAGAGGTTTCCGGAGCCCACCCCTCCAAATTTCATTTTCCTGACATAAATCTGTCAACACTGCGCAATCTGTGCCGCCTAAGTTGGCTCCCATGCGAAACCTAGCCGTCACTATCAAAAGTTTCGACGTGTCACTGGCCCTGCGTATGGTGCAGCGCGCTTCGAGACCCTCGTCCTGCAAAAGCTATCTGTGGCTGTCCAGGTCCGCGGACGGTTGGCTCTATCTGCTCTCGCCCCTGGCAGTGGCACTGGTCAGCGGCACCGCCGCTGCGATCAAGTTTTTATACATCTGTGGCGCCGCCTTCGCCGTGGAGCGATCCCTCTACTGGACCATCAAAAACACCACCCGGCGGCTGCGCCCGCCGCAGGCGATTCCCGGCATGCGCTCGATCATTGTCGCGAGTGACCGTTTCAGCCTGCCTTCCGGGCACACCTCCGGCGCCTTCCTGTTCGTCACCCTGTCGTCCCAGCTATTGAGCCCCCTGTGCGCCCTGGGCTACTGCTGGGCCGCGGGCGTGGGCACCTCGCGTGTCGGCCTGGGTGTACACTTCCCCACCGATGTGTGTGCCGGCGCGGCGCTGGGCACCGGTGTCGGCCTGGCACTGGGCGGAGTTGTGCTGTGAAAATACTCTATGGGGTACAGGGTACGGGCAATGGACATATTTCCCGCGCCCGGGCCATGGCCAAGGCGCTGCAAAACCACCCGCACTTGGAAGTGCAGTGGCTGTTTACTGGCCGCCCCCGCGACAAACTGTTCAGCATGGACGCGTTTGGGGACTTCTGGTGGCGTGAAGGGCTGACTTTTGTGCACCGCAAGGGCAGGATCGACCAATTGGCGACCGCCAGGCAACTGCACCCCGGCCGGCTGTTCAGGGACATCCGCGCGCTGCCGGTGCGCGACTACGATCTGGTGATCAGCGATTTCGAACCTGTGTCCGCCTGGGCGGCCAGGTATCGCGGCAGAGACAGCCTCGGCCTGGGGCACCAGTACGCCTTTGCCTATCCAATACCGGCGCCGCGCCACAACTGGCTGGCCCGCGCCATACTGCGGCTGTTCGCACCCACAAAGACCGGCCTCGGCAACCACTGGTATCACTTCGGCAACCCTATTCTGCCGCCCATTGCCCAAACCCACAGCGGGGACGCCAGCGACGGTGATCATATCCTCGTCTACCTGCCGTTCGAGCACCACGAAACCCTGTTGCGGGAACTGGCCAAACTACCCCAGCGGTTTATCGTCTACGGTGTGCCCACCGACCTCGCCGCGGCACAGAATCTGCTTCTGCGCCCCCCCTCGGTGGGCGGCTTCCAGCGGGACCTGGCCTCCGCGCAGGCGGTCATCTGCAACAGCGGCTTCGAGCTGATCGCGGAGACGCTGGCACTGGGCAAGCCCATCCTCAGCCGCCCCCTGGCGGGACAGTTCGAACAGGAAGCCAACGCCCGGGCGCTCTCGATGCTGCAGTTGGCACAGGTGGTGAAAAACCTGGATGCCGACAGTATCGGCAGCTGGCTGGCCACCGATCCCACCGGCGTGTGTATCCAGTGGCCGGATGTGGCCGCCAGTATCGCCCTCTGGCTGGCCGAGGGTCGCAAAGTGCCGGTGCAGGCGCTGGCGGACAGCCTCTGGCGACAGGTGACACCCGGTGGGAGCGAGCGGGGCAACGCTGCGCTGCAGGTGGCGGCGGACTATGGCCTGTGAGATTTGCGCTGTGGACGCGCCGGCTTATTTGAGGTCGATGGAGATCTCCGCGCCTCCCATCGCCGACGGCGCCACGGCGATATCACCGCCATAGCTGTGTACTATATCGATCACAATCGCGAGACCTATGCCCTGCCCCGGCTGTCGCTCGTCCGCGCGCACACCCCGCTGGGTCACTTTGCGCCACTGGTCTTCGCTGATACCGGGGCCGTTATCCGCAACGCTGATGTGCAGTCCCCGATCACTGTCGTGATTTTTGATGGCGGCCTCGATGCGCCCGGCGCCGTATTTATAGGCGTTGTCCAGCAGGTTGCCCAACAGCTCCATCAAATCACCTTCATCACCGTAAAACAGGGTGTCTTCCGGGCAGTGTAAACTGACCTCGGCAGGTGTCTCCCGGTAGACTTTTTCCAGCGCTGCAACAATCTTTTGCGCCAGCGGCGCCACTTCGACACCGCGCAGAATCGACTTGGGAGTAGTTGCCACGGCGCGCTGCAACTGGTAGCTGACAATAGCGTCCATGCGCTGCACCTGTTCAATGAGATTGTTGTAGGCAGTGCGCGGGTCGGCGGAGAAATTCAATCCCTTGAGTACCGCCAGTGGCGTTTTCATACTGTGGGCCAGATCCGCGAGGGTGTTGCGGGTTTTCTCCCGCTGGCGGCGTTCATTCTCTATCAGCAGATTGAGGTTGTCGGTGAGGGGTTGCAATTCCCGCGGAAAATTGCCCTGTAGCGTATCGCTGCCACCACGCTGCATTTTCTGCAGCGCCCGGGCGACTGTATTCAGCGGCGCCAGGCCCCAGCGCAACACCAGCCACTGGACCAGCACCAGCAGCACGGCACCGAACCCCAGCCAGCGCCAAAGCGTGGAGCGGAATTGTGCAACCTGGGCGCGCAGGGGTGCAGCGTCCTCCAATACCGCAAAGGTAAACTGCTGCTGGTTGTCCAGCCCCCAGGCGACGCCCTGGCGAAAACTGGAATAGCGCCGTCCCTCCGCGTCACCATCGGCGGCGTCGGGCATGACAATCTGGGTGAAGGCCTGGTCCCCCTGGGGCAGTGGGCGGAGTTGTATCTGGCGGGGTGATATGGCCGACGCCGAACGCCAGATGAGTTTGCCGCTCCCATCAATCACCATACCAATCAGGCCGGAATCCGGCTGGTTGAAGCGCTGCTCCGGCAGTACCGGGGGAAAATAGAGCCGCTCCCCATCCGGTTCCGCCACCGCCAGCAGGGTGTAGACATGCAGTTGCAGCTCGCGCTGTTTCGCCTCCGCCAGCGATATGCGATAGGCGTGCTCCAGCGCACCGGAAATAAACAGTACGAAGATCACCAGCACCGCCGCGGTGACCAGAGACAGACGCCCCTTGAGGGAATTGAGCCAGCTAGCGCGCACGGACAAGGGCCCGTCTAGCGGGATTCATCCGGCGCGACAAATCGATAGCCGCGCCCGCGCAATGTCTCGATCGGCTTCAGCTGCGCTACCGTTTCGAACTTCCTGCGCAGCCGGCCGATAAAAACCTCGATCACATTGCTGTCCCGGTCGCAGTCCTGCTCGTAGATATGCTCCGTCAACACGGTTTTCGAAACCACCTGGTCCGGGTGCAGCATCAGGTATTCGAGTACCTTGTACTCGAACGAAGTCAGTTCCAGCTCTGCACCATCCACCGTCACCCTCTGGGCGCTGGTGTCCAGGGCAATGGACCCGGCCTTGATGGTGGGCGAGGAAAATCCCGCGGAGCGGCGCACCAGTGCGTTCAGGCGGGCCAGCAACTCTTCGGTGTGAAAGGGCTTCACCAGGTAATCATCGCCGCCCGCTTCGAGTCCGGCGACACGCTCCTGCCAGTGCCCCCGGGCGGTGAGAATCAGGATGGGAAAGTGTTTATCTTCGTCCCGCAGGGTCTGAATAACCTGGATGCCATCTATTTCCGGCAGGCCCAGATCCATCACCCCCACGTCGTAGGAGTATTCGCGTCCCAGGTACAGGGCCTCCCGTCCGTCCGGCGCTTCGTCCACCGTATAGCCGGCAGTGCGCAGGGAGTCCGCCAGCTGCAGGCGCAACAACTCCTCGTCTTCCACTAGCAATGCGCGCATGGCAATTCCCCCGCTGATTCAGCGCTAACCCTGGTCCGCGGCTCAGGATGAAATCCGGCCGGTCTTCTTGTCCACATAGACCACATAGACCTGACTTTGATCCGAAAGCCCCTTGACCCGATACATGCGGCGACCATCTCTTTTGACCACCGATATGGCCAGAATCTTGCCGCCATATCGACGCTTGACGATCTCCGCTGCCTCACTGCGGGAGACTCCCGATTGCTGCACCAGGGTAAACAGCGGCTCCTTTATACCGCTGTAGTCGACCGTACGCGCCTGTAAAGGCGGGGCCATTAGGCCCGCGAGCACAGCCGCCGCCAGGTACGGGGACAGCCAGACGCCGGGAAATTTCACTGTTTCGCTCCTGTAAACACCGGTTAGACGCGCCCCTATTCACAGTGCCCCCAACTACCAGGCCGGAGACACATCGACGCGGACCCTGATTCTATCGCCCGGATGCCGTTCCGTGCGAGTCAAATACTCCCGGCCATTGTAGTCGTAGCGCACATCGTATCCGACCAGCTCGCGGCGGGTGGTGAATTCGTCCACAGTCCGGCAGCGCTGCTCGGTGACATAGCGGGAGTGGCGCTGACTGCTGATGCTGTGCCCTATGGCCGCACCCACCGCGGCACCGGCCACAGTGCGCGCCTTGCGGCCGCGACTGCGGTGATCCAATTGATTGCCCACCGCCGCGCCGATCAGACCACCGAGAAGCGTGCCCGCGGGATTGGCCCGCCCCGGGTAGGCCACCTGCTCATCCCAACACTGGGTGCGCGGGGTCCGCACCTGGACGTCCGTATACACCGGCGCCACGTCCACCACCCGGGCAAAATCGTAATCCCCACCGGAATAGCCACCGGAATGGTAGCCGCCGGCCCTTACCCCGGCACTGACACCCACCAAGCCGACTACCAGCGCGGCAAACAAAATGTGTTTATACGACGTCATGACTCAAGCTCTCATCTGGCAATGATGGGAGCACTCTAGTACCGCGTCGCTGAATCGAGGCTGAACCCGATAGCCGGTGGCGGCCGGGGGTCGCTGCAACAGGGGGATCAGGGGCGCGCCAGCTCCGGTGCCGCCGCCGATGCGTCACCCAACCAGCGCTGGGTGAGGGTACCGGCGGTCATGGCACCGTTGACGTTGAGGGCCGTGCGCGCCATATCGATCAGCGGTTCCACCGAAATCAGCAGCGCGGCAATGGTCACCGGCAGCCCCATGGCCGGCAATACCACCAGAGCGGCAAATGTGGCGCCCCCGCCAACACCGGCGATACCGAAGGAGCTGATCACCACCACCGCCACCAGGGTGGTCAGCCAGAGCGGATCCAGGACATTGATGCCCATGGGCACCGCCACCATGACCGCCAGCATGGCGGGGTAGATACCGGCGCAACCGTTCTGGCCGATGGTCGCGCCAAAAGACGCGGAAAAATTGGCGATCGCCGGGGCGTTGCCCAGGCCGCCGATCTGCGTTTCCACATTGAGGGGAATGGTCGCCGCACTGGAGCGCGAGCTGAACGCGAATACCAGTACCGGCCAGACCTTGGCGAAATAGCGCCGCGGGGACACGCCATTCGCCATCAGCAGGAGCCCGTGGACCACAAACATCAGCGCTATGGCCACAAATGAGGCCAACACAAAGCTGAACAGATTGAGTATGTCCGCCCAGCTGGATCTGGCCACCAGACCCGCCACCAGAGCCATAACCCCGTAGGGTGTGAACGCCATCACCAGGCGCACCAGCTTCATGATCCAGCTCTGGGCGACACCGACAAACTGTTCGATCAGCGCACCCTGCTCCGGGTTGTCTCGGCGCACCGCCAGTGCCGCCAGCCCCAGCAAAATGGCAAATACAACCACCGCGATTACGGAAGTATCGCGGGCACCGGTCAAATCGTAAAAAATATTCTTGGGGATAAACGACAGCAGCATCGCCGGGATGGACAGTCCCTCCACCCGCCCAAGGCGCTGGTCCAGCACTTCTGCCCGCGCAACCTCGCGGGCGCCTTCCACCAGACCGCTGGCGGTGAGGCCGAACAGCTGTGCCATCAACACCCCCACCAACGCCGCTATGGCGGTAGTACCCAGCAGTACCGCCAGGACCGACAGGCTGATCTTGCCCAGGGAGCGGGTGCTGCTGATCCGGACAACCGCACCGAGGATGGACACCAGCACCAGCGGCATCACCAGCAGGTGCAGCAGGTTCACGTAGCCGTCGCCGAGCAGGTCGACCCAGGCCAGTACCTCCTGTGTCGGTGCCGCCGCCCACTGGCGCGCCAGCTGCAAAAAGCCGGCGTAGACAGCGCCCAGTACCAGCCCCGCGAAGACGGCCGGGGCCAGTGATTCGCGACTGCGGTGCCAGCGATTCAGAGACCACAGCAGCACCAGAAACAGTCCGAGCAGCAACAGTGTACTCATTTGCATGATTGTTTATCCCGATCCGCACAGGGCGGTTATTCCAGTCGTCATTCCACCGCGTCGGCGTCCTGCCCCAGCAGCACCGCCACCGCCTCGCGCAGGGTATCCGTCGTCTGTGGCCCCACCAATGTTACACGCCAGCGGCCATCGGGACCGATAATCAAAGTGCTCGGCAGCACACTGGGCCGGGGGCGGTCCCATCTCCACGCCGGGTCGTCGGCCAGCAGGGGAAACTCGATACCCAACTGCCGCGCCTGCCGCGCGACAGTCTCCGCGGGCAGCTGGTCGTAATTGACCCCGACCACCTGCACCCCATCCATCTCGCGGGCGAAGTGGTTGAGTTCCGGGATCTCCTCGCGACAGGGCTTGCACCACTCCGCCCAGTAATTCACCAGCAGTACCCGACCGCTGGTGGGAACGGGCTCGCCACCGATTGTCTGCAGCCCGTCGCCGCCCCGGTTACACCCGCTTATTCCGGCGACCGATAACAGAAACACCGCCCACAGAATCGCTGCCGGATTTAGTGTTGGCTTTACTACTTTCAGCTTCATTATTTCCCCGCTGTGCCTTACCGCCACTTGCCTTCGCCGCCTCTTCCCTTTCCAGGGTCGCGCGAAACAGCGCGCCGAGGCTGAACTCCAGTTGCTGGGCGGCGAACTCCTGCGTATCGGTAAACTTCTGCTCCACCTCCCGGTACCAGGGCTGGCTGCCGAGTTCACCGTGCCGGTAACTGGGTATCGCCGCCGGATTGAGCCAGTCCACCAACTGCATCACCGTAACCGAATCCAGATCCCGCTGCATCAGATAGTCGCCGCGTTCCGTCTGTGCCAGCAGCTTGTGCTTTTCGAGGGTTTGGCGAATGCGCGCCCACTGGAAGGGCTTGATGCCCGCGCGGGATATATCCTGCTCCCTGAGCGACAATCCCTGCTGGTATCGTTTGAACAGTTCCCACAAGAGTACCAGCGCGGCGGCAATATCCGTGTATTGGCGCCCCTGTGCCGCGGCGTGGTAGACCGACAGGGTTCGCACCAGTACACAGCCCGCCAGGACTATCACCCAGATGAGGTAAATCCAAAGCAGAAACAGGGGCACAAACGCAAAGGCGCCGTAGATGGCCTGCACGGAACTGCGTGCCACCACCAACCCAAACAGATTTTTCGCCACCTCAAACGCAAAGGCGGTGATCACCCCCCCCACCAGACCGTAGCGAAACCGCACCCGACAATTTGGGACCGCAATAAACAACAGGGTAAATGCGAGAGTGGTGAAAACCCCCGGCAACCAGCTCAAAATTATCGGCACCACCCCCAGAGTATCGCTTTCGGACAGGAAAAAGCGCTGCGACATCAGATAAGTGGTGGCCGCCAGACCGGCGCCCAGCAAAATAGGACCCAGGCTCAACACCGCCCAGTACAACAGGAAACTGGAGACACCTTTACGGCCCCGGGGAATATCCCAGATAGCGTTAAAAGTAGCTTCGATATTGCGCAGCATAAAGCCGGAAGTCACCAGCAGGATCGCAATACCGGCACCGGTGAGCCGCTGCGCCTGGGAGGAGAAGCTGCTGATGTACTCCTGTACTTCGCGGCCGCTCTCCGGCACAAAGTGGGTAAAAATCTGTTCCTGCAGGCGCTTTTCCAGACCGGCGAAATCCGGAAACAGGGACAGCATCGCGTAGCTGACCGTCACCAGCGGCACAATGGCGAACAGTGTCATATAGGTGAGCGCCGCGGCGTTCTGGCGGCAGTTTTTATCGTTGAACAACACCCACAGGGAAGTGAGAAAGCGACGCCAGCGATGCACCAGTTCCGTCATGGTGAATTCCACTCTTTAGATTGTCCGGCCGCTCTAAAGGTCCTGTTACAACATAGGACGGATCTGGTCAGCCTGTTAGAATACGCCAAACCTTAACAGGATCCTGTGCCAATGTGGACGATTTACCATAACCCGCGCTGTTCAAAATCCCGCCAAACCATGCAGCTGCTGCAGGATCGTGGCATTGAACCGAACACAGTCCTCTACCTGGAAACGCCGCCGTCCGCCACAACCCTGGCCGAACTGCTGCGCCAACTGGGTATCACCGCCCGAGACCTGTTGCGCACCGGTGAGGAGGAATACAAGGCGCTGCAACTGGGGGAAGCCGGCCTCAGCGAGGCGCAGCTGATCGACGCCATGGCGCAGCATCCCCGACTGATCCAGCGCCCCATCGTCGTCAATGGCGACAAGGCGGTAGTGGCGCGGCCCCCGGAAAAGGTGCTGGAACTGCTGTGAGGGATACCAGCCAGGACTCCGACCCCTATATTCTCGTCCTCTACTACAGCCGCAACGGTTCCACCGCCAAAATGGCCACCGAACTGGCCTGGGGGGTGGAGTCCGCCGGCATCCCCGCGCGACTGCGCACCGTGCCGCCGGTATCCGCGGATACCGAGGCCAGTTTGCCACCTGTGCCGGACTCCGGCGCCCCCTATTGCCATACCGACGAACTGCGCCACTGCGCCGGCCTGCTGCTGGGCAGCCCGACCCGTTTTGGCAATATGGCGGCACCGCTGCGCCACTTTCTCGACCAAACTGGAGATATGTGGCTGGACGGCAGTCTGGCGGGAAAACCCGCCGCCGTCTTTACTTCCACCGGCAGCCTGCACGGCGGCCAGGAGAGCACTCTGATTTCCATGATGCTGCCCCTGCTGCACCACGGCATGCTGATCGCCGGGATTCCCTACTCGGAAGCCGAGCTGATGCACACCAAAACCGGCGGCACCCCATACGGTGCCTCCCACTGGTCCGGGACCGACGGCGCCGACCTGAGCGACGAGGAGAAGTCCCTGTGCCGGGCCCTGGGCGCGCGGGTTGGCAAACTGGCGCGCCAGCTGGGTGAGCGGAAGTGAGCGGTTCCAGCAGCGCAAAACTGCGCTTTGCACAGTCCCTCAACTGGGTCTGCTACCTGGGCATGATACTGCTGTTCACAGTGTGGAACCTGGCGCTTCCAAGTGGTTCGGTGGGGCTTTGGATACTGCAGACGGTGCCGCTGCTGCTGGTGCTGCCGGGGCTGATCCAGCGGCGCAGGAAAAGTTATCTGTGGCTGTGTTTTATCCTGTTGATCTACATCTGCGCCAGCACCGTCGACGTAGTGATGCCTGGGCGCGACTGGCAGCATGGCGCACTCCTGGCCCTAAGCCTTACCCTGTTTTTTAGCGCCATGATGACCAGCCGCTGGCAGCCCAGCCAGTAATACAGCCGGTCCCCGCGGTGCAAACCGCAACGGCACAACCCCTCTGGGGGCAGTGTTGGTGGGCATCCGCCTGCCAGAGTAACGAGGAGTATTGAGGTTTGACAGAATCAGTCCATCGCAAGGGGTTTATCCGCCGCTTTTTCGGCGCCATCGGCGCCATCATTACCTGGTTGCGGCATCTGGTCGCCAATGTGTTATTCCTGTTGATACTGCTGTTTATCGTCGTCCTGATCGTGGGCAAGGAAGAGCGGCTCACCATTCCCCAGGGCGCGGCCCTGCGGCTGGCGCCCGCCGGGTTCCTGGTCGATGAGCTTTCATCCACCGGCGGCCTGCCGGGCCTGCTGGAGGGATCGCGCGCGCCGGTGGAAACCCGCGTGAAGGATCTGGTCGACGCTATCGATTACGCCGCCAAGGACAAACGCATCTCTTCCGTAGTGCTGGAACTGGATTATCTGGTGGGCGGCAGCCTCAGCAAACTGGAGGAAATCGGCGAAGCCCTGCAGCGCTTCAAGACATCCGGCAAACCCATCTATGCGGTGGGTGATAATTTCACCCAGGCGCAATACTTCCTCGCCAGCCACGCCGACGAAATCTACCTCAATCCTATGGGGTCGGTGCTGCTGACCGGCTTTGGCGCCTACCGCAATTATTTCAAGAGCGCGCTGGACAAGCTGAAGATCAACTTCCATGTTTTCCGCGTGGGCGACTACAAGGACTACATAGAACCCTACACCCGCGACGACATGTCCCCCGCCTCGCGGGAGAACAATCAGCGCTGGCTGCACGAACTCTGGACGGAATATACGGAACAGGTGACCGGGCTGCGCGACCTGCCGCCGGACGCCATCGATATCTTTATCGATGAGCTGCCGCAGCAATTGGCTGAGCACCAGGGCAGCTGGGCCGAAGCGGCCCTGGGCAACAAGCTGGTGGACCAACTGGCCAGCCGCCGAGTGGTGGTCAAGAAACTGCAGGAGGATATCGGACTCAGCGACGACAAGCAGAGCTACCTGTCGGTGGATGCCCTGCCCTACCTGCGCCACCAGAAGCTCACCCATATCCCCAACCCCACCGGCAAAACGTCGAAAATCGCCCTGATCTCCGCATCCGGGACCATCATTGACGGCGAGGCCCCGGCGGGACAGATCGGCAGCGCCACTCTGGGCAAACTGATCGCCACTGCCCGTGAGAAGAAGGTAAAAGCCCTGGTGTTGCGCATCGACAGTGGCGGCGGCTCCGCTTTCGCCTCCGAGGCGATCCGCCAGGAACTGCTGGCCACCCGCCAGGCCGGTATCCCGGTGGTAATTTCCATGGGCAGTGTGGCGGCGTCCGGCGGCTATTGGATAGCCACCGGGGGCGACCAGATCTGGGCCTCGCCCTCCACAATTACCGGCTCCATCGGTGTTTTTGGCGCCTTCCCCACCATCGAGGACTCCCTCGAGTACCTGGGCATATACAACGACGGTGTCGGCACCTCCGATCTGGCGGGCGCCATGCGCATCGACCGCGCCCTGCCGGAAGCGGCCGCCAGCGTACTGCAACAGGGGGTTGAGAATACCTATGCCCGGTTCCTGCAGCTGGTGGCTGAATCCCGCGGCAGCACCCCCGAGGAAGTGAACAAAATCGCCCAGGGCCAGGTCTGGACCGGGCGCGCGGCGCAGAAGCTGGGGCTGGTGGATGACCTGGGTAACCTCAACGAAGCCGTCGCCGCCGCGGCAAAGCTGGCGGACCTGGAGGACTACCAGCTGGTGGAGATACAGCGCCCCCTCACTCCGAGCGAACGCCTGATGCGGGCCCTGGCAGACGGTGTGGACGCGCAGCTGGCAGCGCGCCTGGAGGCCAATCTGCCGTTGGCGGCCTGGATCAGCAGCCTGGAACCGGCTCTGGCACCCATCGCCGAGCTGCAGAGCTACCGCGACCCCCGCGCTCTCTATGTCCGCTGTCTGGTCTGCGTAGCCCCCTGACCCAGCTGCCGCAAGCGGTTGTCAGCAATCCCTTGCGGCGTTTCATATGACTGCCCGGGAACAACAATTCCATCCGCGAAGATCGCCGATGGAATTGTCCCTTTGACAACAAAATGGCCGGCAACTGATGCCGGTGGGCATCCCGCCAGTTGAGCCAGAGCATTTTTACACCAGCAAGAGCCCGCTCATTCCCGCGATGATCAGCGACGCCAACACACTGAGCACCACACCCTCCCTGACCATCTCCTGAATTTTCACCTTGCCGGTGCCGTAGGCAATGGCGTTGGGTGCCGTGGCCACCGGCAGCATAAAGGCACAGCTGGCGCACATGGCGGCGGGAATCATCAGCACCATCGGATCCAGGCCCGCGGACTCGGCGGCTACCGCGAGAATCGGCATCAGCAGTGTCGCGGTAGCGGTATTGCTGGTGATCTCCGTAAGAAAAGTGACCGAAAGGCACAACAGCACCAGCATCAGCCACAGGGGCATGGCGGTAAGAAACGCCAGGCCAGCGCCCATCATGTCGCTCAGACCCGAGGCCTGAAACCCCTTGGCAATAGCGATACCGCCGGCAAACAACAACAGCATTCCCCAGGGCACACGCTCGGCACTCTGCCAGTCCAGCAATCGGCCACCGCGGCCATTGGGTACCATAAACATCAACACCACCGCGCCCAGGGCCACGGTGCCGTCGCCGGCGCCCTCAACGCCGAACAGGCCGCTCCAGCCGCCGAAGGGTTCCTTGCGGGTTACCCAGCACAGGATAGCGAGCGCAAACACCGCCAGGGTACGGCGCTCCTCCGGCCGCCAGTCCCCCACCTGCGGCGGCTCGATGGATTTGTCCAGGCGGATACTGCGGGTCAGCCACAGCGCCATCAGCGGCAGTGTCACCAGCACCACCGGCAGGCCTATGCCAAGCCAGTTCACAAAGCTGAACTCGCGCCCGGTGACCTCCTCGTAAATACCCATAAAAATCACATTGGGGGGAGTGCCGATGGGCGTGCCCACGCCCCCCAGACTGGCCGCGTAGGCGATACCCAGAATCAGCGCCACTGTCAGGCGGTGATTGTCCACCCGCGACAGAATCGCCAGGGCGATAGGCAGCATCATCAGGGTGGTGGCGGTATTGGAAATCCACATGCTCAGCAGCCCCGAGGCAAGCATAAATCCCAGCACCAGCCGCCGGCCGCTGGATACGCCCACCAGCTTCAGCATATAGAGCGCCAGTCGCTCGTGGGCACCGCTGTTCTCCAGCGCCTTCGACAGCATAAAGGCGCCCATCAGCAACAGAATGACATGGCTGCCCAGCGCGGAGGCCACCAGCTTGTGGTCCGCCACCCCGAACAGCGGCAGCAATACAAAAGGCACCAGCGAAGTGGCCGGTATGGGCAGCGCCTCCGTCACCCACCAGATCACCGTCAGCAGTGTGATGGCGGCGGTGACCGCCGGCAGGTAGGGCATTCCCAGATAGTCCAGCAGGCCGTAGAAAATTACTGCCAGTACCGGCCCCAAAACGATAAAGTGCTTTCGAGTGATTGCCATAGTGTTATTTTTGTCGGGTTGTCACAGAGCCAGAAGGTCCGGTTTATTGGAACATATTTACTCCCCCCGGTTCCAGCCAGCCAAGGGCAGTTTGGCCAACTCGTACGCCAGTACCGCCCACTGCACTCAGTCGCCATGCCCAGTCTGTCGGGGAAACAAACTGGGGCAATTACCTGCGCCCCTATTTTCACAGGCGCAGTAGAAGCACCCGTTCCAAAACTATCGGGTGGTTGCAAAAGCCTAGCCCGATTTTATTTCAGCCCGGGTTGCGACGAACACCTGCAAAACCTTTTTAGCAGCCTGTTAGACAGCTTAGTAGCGCCGGTACATCGTGCAAAAAATAAAAATTTTATCGATATCCATTGTTTAAACACGATTTTGCAGGCGCAATGGTTTGATGTTTTAATTCCGCGTCCATTGCGGTTTATGGATGCCAACAAAAGATCTCATGGAAATGGGGAGAGAGACAATGAGCTTAACAGCATGGCAGGAAAGTCCGGCCTGTATCGCCACCTATCGCATTCTCGAAAACGACAAACTGTTTGACGCTTTTGACGAGGACGGATTGCCCTTCGCCGATGCCGGGGAGGCCACCATCGGCCATTTACTGCTGTTTTTTGGCAGTGGACATGAAACCGAGCTGCGTGCCAAAAGCTATGCCAAGACATTTCTGAACGCCTTCCGCAAACTGTACCTCAGTGACAGCAAGCTGAGCAGACAGCAATATACTCAAGCCTTTGTGGGTTTGTCTGAAGTATTTACCAACAAAGACTCCACGCTCCTGGCGATCGCCGGCGTGGTGCACGCTGCGTTTTATAACGGGGACTCAGAATAATGGATAAAAGATTTCTATTGATCAGCGGTCTTCTTTTATCCGCGCAGCCGGGCGCCCTCGCTCTTGCCCAAACCGAGACTGACACCGCCGTACTCCCCGAAGCCGAAACTGAAACCCGCTTCAGTCCGCTGAAAGGACTGACCCTGGATCTGAACGTCACAAATTCGTCACCGGAAAATATCAGCGGCCTCGCCCTGGAGTACACCTACAAGCGCAGCATCAACGGTGATTACCGCCAGTGGGGAGACGACGTGGCCCAGTTGTGGTTGCCGCGGGCAAAACTCGAGGCCAATGGCAGCGTCGCGCTGGTGGACGAAAACCCGCAGGATTTCAGCAATGTCACCCTGGATCTGGGTGCAGAGGTCCAGTCCTTTCTGAGCGAAACCGCCATCTATGAAGTGGGCGCATTTTACAGCGAAGAGGGGGACGAGGGTTTCGACAACAACCAGTCGGTGTACGGTGCCACCATGGCCTTTGCGGATACCAATACCCTGCTTGCCAAAGACGACCTGGTGTTCAGGCTGTCCTATGGTTCCGTGGACCCGTCCGGGGATGAACAGCGCAAGCAGCTGTTGGGCGATGCCCTGGAAGACTTCGACCGCGTCCATATGCGTATCGAATATTCAGTGCGGTTGGCCCCCACCAGCACAGTAAAAAAGGTTGAACTGACCTACAACGAATACCGGGAAATGGACGCACCGATGCAGATCCGCGATGCGGACCTGGACCAGTACACCTATTCCACCATCGCGCTGTATCTGCCCAACAACCTGGCACTGACCTTCGGCAAGGGCAGCCTGCCCTTCGACCGGGAGGGAGACCGGATAGTGCAGCTGGGTTATCAAATGCAGACCTGGTGACAAACTTGCTGTCGCCGCTGGCACAGCAACAGGCTGGCCGCGGCAGCGATCTCACAATCAACCGCTATCCCTGCACTGCGGCTCCAGCAGCCACAGCCTCTCCATCCGTATTTGGCTAGCCGGCAATTCGACAGCTGATCCCCCATCTATTGGGCTGCTGCCTTTAAAGATCTGCGCAATCACGCGGAATCGCTGGCTTTTCAACAGCTTGCGCCGGCCTCCGCCCGGCGGTGGCACATCCTTTTACCCCATTGACCCGGCAGCTTATTCAATTGCCCGATTAATCCTGCGCAAACTCTCTCCCGCACAACCCTGGGCCTGTTTACACTAACTGAGTAGGGGCTGTTGTGACAGAAAAAGCGCCAATCGAGGCAAGAGGAGCGAGGCTTGGTTGTTCCAAATGAGCGACGAGTAACGAAAAATGCCGTTTGAATTCACCAGCCTGCAACAGCTGCTGCAACATATTTCGCATACCGCCGAGCACCGCAAGCGCGTATCCCTGGCGCTGGTTGTGCGCGCGGTCGGCCGCCGCTCCTTCGCGCCGCTGTTGCTGCTGGTTGGCATCATCCTGTTTTCACCCCTCAGCGGCATCCCCGGCATCCCCACCCTCATGGCGGTACTGGTCACGCTGGTCGCCGTACAGATGCTGCTGGGCCGCGACCACTTCTGGCTTCCACAGTGGCTGTTGCGGCGCTCCCTGTCCAAACAAAAAATGCTGCGCGCCCTGGGCTGGCTGCAAAAACCGGCGGGATTTATCGATCGCTGGCTGCGACCGCGGCTGCAATTTTTAACCGGGCGCGCCGGTACCAACCTCATCGCACTCATCTGCATGATCATAGCGCTGACCCTGCCGGTGATGGAGTTGGTGCCGCTCTCCGCCACCATCGCCGGCATCGCCCTGACAACCTTCGGCCTGGCGCTGGTCGCCCACGACGGCCTGGTTGCGGCCATCGCCATTGCCCTCACAGTCCTGGCCCTGGCCAGCATAGTGCTCAGCCTTACCTAGGGCCTGTTCACACTAACTGAGATAGCCCTGCTGCTTCAGGTTTTGTGGCCTGCAAGGCAGGAATTGCGCAGTGTGGTGGGTCCACATAAGCAACTTCTAACGCCGCAGGGCGCGAAACCAGGGGCAGCCCTTCGGGTTGTGCCGGAAAAGGCGCCACTCTTCGTTGCTCGTCGCTCATTTGGAACAACCAAACCGCGCTCCTCTTGCCTCGATTGGCACCTTTTCTGTCACAACAGGGCCAACTCCGTTAGTGTGAACAGGCCCTAGCAGGTTGTTGAGAAAGTCCTCCCTGGCTTTCCTCAAACCCTCCACGACAAATCAAGCAGTTACATGCTTGATTTGTGGCCCGAACCTCCCTGTTCGGGACAGCAGGCTGCTGAAAAACACTTTTTCTACGGCCTGCCAGGGCCAACTCAGTTAGTGTCAACAGGCCCTGGGCCCATCGGTACTCCCAGCCAGTGGGGGTATTTCACCAACAGTCCGATCGCCACAAGATCGTATACAGAGTGCCACAACATAACGCCCAGAAGGTCGCCGCTGAGCCAATAGGCCAGCCCCAGTACAAGCCCCATAACCAGCGTTACCGCAAAGTAAATCGGCGACACCGCGTGCAGCAGTGCAAATACCAGCGACGCCAGCGCAATACCCGTAACAGGCCCGCCGAGGCTTGCCAGCCACCCCTGTAAAAAGCCGCGAAACAACAGCTCCTCGCAGATACCCGCCGCCAGGGCCAGGCACACAATCTGCGGCCAGGAAAAGCCACAAAACAGCCGGCTCAGCTGCCGGCAGTGGTGCCTCAGGGTGGCCCCCACCGCCGTATCCGAGCGCGTCAGTGCCATCGCCGCCAGATAGCTCAGCCCCCCGCCCACAAGCCCCACCGCAAGCTCCCGGAGCACCGACGAGCCCGTCTCGGGAAGCGGTAGAGAAGTCAGGTAAAAGCCCGCCGCTGCCAGCAGCAGCAATGCCAGTTGTGACCCCATCAGCAAAACGAACAACCGCTGCGGCGCCTGTGGAGGCCCGGCTATCGCCCCTCCCTCTTCCCGCGTCACCGGCCTGGCCCCTTTTGCGACCCGGGCTCCGGGGGTTCCGGGCAGCGGATAAGAGCTATTGGCTCAAGAGCACTAATCATAAAAAACTATCAAACTTATAAATATTGATCATTTCTATTAATACAGGGCAGTCAATAGAATCAATCTCGAAATGAATACTTGCGATGGCAAGCCAACAACCTGAAGGAGCAATCATGTCCCGCTATATCCAGTCCGAAATCAAACCCTTTCGGGCCAAAGCCTACCAGACCGGAGACTTCATCGACGTCAGCGACGCCGACCTGAAAGGCAAATGGTCTGTAGTCTTCTTCTATCCCGCTGACTTTACTTTTGTCTGCCCCACCGAACTCGGCGACCTGGCGGACAACTACGCAGAGTTTCAGCAACTGGGTGTGGAGATTTACGCGGTATCCACCGATACCCACTTCACCCACAAAGCGTGGCACGACAGCTCGGAAACCATCGGCAAACTGCAGTTCCCGATGATCGGTGACCCCACCGGCACCATCACCCGCAACTTTGGCGTGATGATTGAAGAGGAAGGCATTGCGGACCGCGGCACCTTCGTCATCGATCCCGACGGCCGCATCCAGATAGTAGAAATCACCGCTGGGGGTATCGGCCGCGATGCCCAGGACCTGCTGCGCAAGATCAAGGCCGCTCAATACGTAGCTGCGCACCCGGGTGAAGTCTGCCCCGCAAAATGGAAAGAGGGCGAGGAAACCCTGGCGCCGTCCCTCGATCTGGTTGGCAAGATCTGAGCCTAACACCCTGTTGGCCCGCCTTCGGGCGGGCTTTTTTACAACATCGATTTTACACAGGATACACAGATGTTGGATGCAACCCTGAAGCAGCAGCTGGAAACCTATCTGCAAAAACTTGTCAATCCGATCGAAATTCGTGTGTCCGGTGACAAGAGCCCCAAGTCACGGGAACTGGAACAGCTGGCCGGGGAAATCGCCGCCCTCTCCCCCAAGATCGGCATCGCGCCGGGGGTTGGCGAGCGCACGCCGAGTATGGCTATAGCCCCGCGCGCAGAGCAGCCCCGGGTCAGCTTTGCCGGCATTCCCCTGGGCCATGAATTCACCTCTCTGGTATTGGCCATACTGCAGGCCGGCGGCCACCCCCCCAAAGAGGACCCGGATTTGCTGGAGCAAATCCGCCAGTTGGACGGCGACTACCATTTTACGACCTATATCTCCCTCTCCTGCCAGAATTGCCCGGATGTGGTACAAGCCCTGAACCTCATGGCCACCCTCAACCCCCGCATCACCCACGAGATGGTGGATGGCGCCCTGTTTCAGGACGAAGTGACACAGCGCAATATCATGGCGGTACCCGCGGTTTACCTGAACGGAGAGCATTTCGCCCAGGGGCGCCTGTCCCTGGCGGAAATCGTCGCCAAGCTGGACCAGGGCGCGGCTCAGCGCAACGTAGTGCAGTTGAACCAGCGCGCCCCCTACGACCTGCTGGTAGTGGGCGGCGGCCCGGCCGGCGCCGCCGCCGCCATCTACGCCGCGCGCAAAGGCATTCGCACCGGACTGGTTGCGGAGCGCTTCGGCGGCCAGGTGATGGATACCGTCGGCATAGAGAACTTTATTTCCGTACCCTATACCGAGGGTCCCAAACTCGCCGCCAGCCTGGAACAACACGTCAGGGAATATGGCGTTGACATTATCAGCGGACAGAGAGCCACGGCTATCCGGCGCGAGGCACAGTTGCAATTGGACCTGCAGAGCGGTGCCAGCCTCGCAAGCCGCGCCCTGGTGCTGGCCCCCGGTGCGCGGTGGAGAGCGCTGGGCGTGCCCGGCGAGGCCGAGTACCGCACCCGGGGTGTTGCCTATTGCCCCCACTGTGACGGTCCCTTTTTCAAAGGCAGACACGTCGCCGTGATCGGCGGTGGCAACTCCGGCATCGAAGCGGCCATCGATCTCGCCGGTATCGTCGAGCGGGTCACCGTACTCGAATTCGCCGACACCCTGAGAGCCGACCAGGTGCTGCAGCGCAAGGCCCGCTCCCTGGAAAACTTGGAAATAATCACCAGCGCCCAGACCACCGAGATTCTCGGCGACGGCAACAAGGTCACCGGCCTGCGCTACACCAACCGCGTCAGCGGCGACAGTATCGATCTCCCACTGGCCGGTGTATTTGTGCAGATAGGGCTGATTCCCAACACCGAATGGCTGCAGGACAGCGATATGGCCCTGAGCCCCAGCGGGGAAATTCTTATCGACGAGCGCGGTGCCACCTCAGCCCCCGGTATCTACGCCGCCGGCGATGCCACCACCGTGCCCTACAAGCAGATAGTGATCTCCATGGGAGCCGGCGCCACCGCCGCACTGGGTGCCTTCGATTACCTGATCCGCCAGTCGGTGCAGGGCCCGGAGGAAACCGGGGTAGAGGAGACAGCGGACCTGCCGGCCGCAGTCAACGCCTGACACACTGTGTGACCACTGACCCGCGTTGAAAAAGGCATTCCCGGTCCTTTTCAACGCGCCCTAACCCGGCAACTGAATAAGCTGCCGGGTTAGGGCTCGACCGGAGCCCCTTCCACTGCTTCCGCCGCCGCCACAGGGTTCAACTCCCTCCAGTTCTTGCGCGTGTCCGCCTGCTTCACAGTATCCCCCTGGTCCGCGTTTTGCCTCTTGGTCCACCAGTGCAGCTTGATAATATAGTTCTCGATACTGTGATCTTTGACAAAACGCATTTTCCTGCGCCGCAACACATAGCTCCACAGTGAGGTCACCTGAAATCCCGTACTCGGGTTCGCCACCAGCGACGGCGCCGTTTTCAGGTGTGCACTCATCTCCTCCACCGAACTGGTGTCGGGTACCGGTAGCAGGAAACGCACACTGCCCTGGTGGCAGTAGCTTCTCAACCCCAGTACCTTGCGCTGGATCCAGTGAACCCACCGGGGGAAACTGAACAGCACGCCCATTCCCTTGAGCAGGCTCATCCCGAACTTGATCCAATAGGCCTCCGGCGGCAGTTTGGGAACCGGGTCCGCGGCGTTCACATAGCGGTAAACCGGGGTTTTGCACAGGCCCATGAGCGCCGCATTGCCCAGTCGGGGGGCACCAAAGGTGTAGCAGGCCGCAATGGGATTGCAGCCGATCTCGCTGCGAAAGAGCTGCTCAAAATGGAGACAGGCCAGGTTCGCCAGGGCGCCGCCGAGAGAGTGGCCGGTAAAAAATATCGGGTAATCCCGCGCCGCATAGGGCTTGAGGTGTTCCTCCAGCCCCGCCACAACACTGGCCAGCCCCTCGGTAAAACCCGCATGTGCCACAGCGCCCCGCGGCCAGGTTACCCCGCGCAGATACTCCCCCGGTGGAACCATATTAAACCGCAAGTCTGTCTTTACATCCGCCCAGCTTTTCTCGGTACCGCGGAAAGCCACTATCACCAGCGGTGGCAGTGGACTCTTGTAACCCGGATTGTCCAGCGGCCTGGTGGTCAAAACCAAACCCTGTGTATCCGTGTAATTGCCGTCAGTGTGTTTCAGGTTATCCACCAGGTAGAGGCCGCCCCTGTCCAGCTCCCCTATCAATGCCTCCCGCTGAGCCGGGTCCGCCGCGCCATAGCAGGCCTGAATCTTCGCCAGCAGTTGCAGCAGCGAATTCACTGACGCCTCCTCCGCGCCGGCCCGGATCGAATCCGCCACCAGTTGTGGCACTTCTATGGGTTTGTAGGCGAGGCTGCTCACCTGTGCCAACAGGTAGGCCATGCGGTCCGAGTAGGGCGCGCGATTGCCGGGAAAACTGAGATGCTGGCGATCGGAGAAATAATCGATGTGTTTATTCATAACAGTGTTTGATTATCATTCTGGTTTTTCAAAAGTAAATATTCGCAGACAGATGAACAGGGTTTGGCCAGCAACCCGCTACCCTGAACAAAATTGTTTGCGCCCTATATCAAGCCTCTATCCGCTTGCCCTGTGGCGAAACCCGCGCACATATACGTCACAAATCCGTACCAGACAAAGCCATAGAAGGCTTGTCAGCAAGCCGTTAGCTCCGCAGCGCCCCAAAAAAATGGCTTGCGGACCCAGTTTTCAAGCGGGGTTTGCCCCAACCCGGCCCCGGCCCCGGCCCCGGCCCCGGCCCAATAAAAAGCTTTGATCGCATATCCTTACGCGCCATTACAAGTCATTAAACTGAATTACAGCTGTGAAAATTCCTCCACTCCAGTATCGCCGGGTAATTTGGCGGCTAGGGAACCTCTGAATAATTCGGTGCAACCTCAGGCTTTGCGAATCCACAGCTGCCAGTAGTGCCATTACTCCCAACCAAACTAAAACAAAGCGCCCTCATCAAGCACCAATCCCCAAGGTCGTACCGCCACTCGACCGAACTATCATAGCAGAGTGGACCCGACAAAAAACCTCAATGGTTACTGGTCAACGCCTGGGGAGCTTCTTCACACTCAGCTTTGCGGCACACCCAACAGGTTGTTGAAAAAGCCTTCCCTGGCTTTCCTCAATCCGGCTTTATGCGACCGTGTTCCCCGTTGAGACCCCCGGGCAAAGCAATTTACAGTTGGTGCCCTGGCACAATATGCAATATCGGACCAGCGGACTAATTAGCCCTTGATCTTGACGTCTTGTTACTCATAAACTAAGTTCCCCACAAAGACCCACAATAAAGAAAGTTAACCGGCACCAGTTTCAAGCTGAATAATTACATGAGGAGCGGAAGCAGACTCTACCCCAATAGAAAAATCCTGCACCGGGAGTGCAAAACATAAAGTATGTATTCAATATGCGGCAGCCCTGCGCACCCAAAAATTACAATAAAATAGATCTACAATCCCGCAGGAAACCAGGTTTTCATTTAACATTGACCATGCAAAGAAAATAACTGATCAGGTCAATAGCATTATTATTTATTCAACAGTCAATACCCGTCAAAAGGAGTAGATACCCTATGGAGTCAACCATTGCAGATGATGAAAAGAAACTGAACAAGGTCAGCCAGGTCGGCGGCGGACCCGCGCATGAGGGGGACGCGGAGAGGGATGCCAGGGATGCAGATACAGCTCGAGAGGATGCAGAATCCTCCCTGCAAGAAAATATACACGAGAGGATAGAGCGCGACAGGGAACAGGCGGAGCAGGCCATAGAAGCAATAGCTTCCCCACATAAAGCTGAGCTACAGAAATCACTAAACGAAAAATTAGAAACTCTGGAAGAATCTTCACAGAAAGCCATTGCAGAGGTGAGCAAGCTAAAAAGTGAATTTGTTGAAGATATTAAAAATGTAAGGAGTTTGGGCGAAAGATTTAAAAAATTATTGACAGATTCAAGTCTCAGCGAAGCGGAAAGAAACAAAGAAATGGATGCTATTGTAAAATCCATGGAGAAGCTTTCACCGGAATTTGCAGAGGCAATGGAAAATATACGACCAGAAGTCATCTCAACGCTTGCCGCCAGAGATACTTTGCTTTATCTGAAAAAGGTTGTAACGTCTGAATCGACCAAAAAACAAATACAGAAACTGGTGCTATTTCTGGATAAAGCACCGAAAGAGGCTGCATCACTTTTTAAAAATGTGAAAGTAGATGCAACAAAGAAGTTGCAGGAAGCCTTTAAGCCACTGGTGAAAACTGGCAAGATAGTTCTGGGGCTTTTAGCCTTTTTGCTGTTAGATGATATTCTCAAGTCCTTTGAATCTTCCAAACGAAATCTAAAACACAACTACGCAGATGAGAAGGATGCCAAATTAGCAATATCGATGGATAGATACACTTTGATTGTCGAGCATCTGAAAGACGCCTGCAGTGACACTGGCAATCCATTCATGCAGCTCTACTATCAGTTGGGCCAGCTGGCTGTTTTGGACCATGCCTATACCAACACCCTGTCGGAATCAGACTACAGTGACATCGCTTCGATTATAAAAGATCAGCCCATCGCCAATTATCGAGTTATCCTGCCTGAACTGCTTGACTTCAGAGCGGAATCCGGCGAACGGCTTAGCTTAAGACACATCAGAATGATGCTGTTAATAAAATATGTGGAGTAAGAAACATGTCGAGTATCAAACTACCCCAGAACAGTTTAGACAAAAAGCAGTGGGCAGAGAAAACCAAATTAATAGAGAAAATATACAAAGATACAGAAAAACACCTAAAGCATCCTTTTACCTTACCGGACGCGAACGCCAGGGAATACAATTATTACGACAACCAAAATCAGTGGAAATTTTATGTATCTCCGGATAAATTTGCCAGTCCGCTTGGAGTTGATTCCGGAAACAGTAATGGAATAGATTTTCAAAAAACCCTGTGGAAACTGGCTGCAACTGCCTCCTGGGCCGGTGGTGCCGGCGCAGCTACAGCCTTTCAACTGGTGGAAACCTTTTTAGGACCTGCGGACAGTGGAGGCACACAACTAACCTTCCTAATGAATTATATGGAAGATATCGTAAAGCACGAAATACAGGAGGATACCCTAAATACTCTCTATGGGAATATACTCAGTGCCAAGGGATTGTTAACCCGGGATGTCGCCACTTATATGCCTGAAATATTACAGGATGACAAGTACAACACTCTACAGAAGATGTTAATCGACAGACTGCAAGGTGTAGAGGATCTTCTCAATAAAATAAGTGCGCCAGACTATGACGGGAATGATTCAGCGATCATGTTCTATACCATGGGCGTGCTTTGTATAATAGCGCTGAAAAAAGTACTTGCCAGAGTTGACTCTATAAGAAACAACAACTCGGATCCCATGTATTCCATATATACACAGCAGATATTCAACGATCTCGCCAACAAGGAAGCATATCTGGATACACTGGAAAGGAAATTGCACTACCTTATACACAAGCGCTGCTTTATACCCTATACACCAGCGGGAACAAATTACGTGGGCAATAAGTCTAGAGATCTCGAAGGGGAATATGGGAGCATAGCGCAAATATATACCCTGCAGAGAGATAAGGATAAGAAGTACGAAATTAATCCGCTATATAAAACAATTCCGAAAGAAGAATTTTCCTTCCAATTCAAAATATCCGGAAGAAATGCAGACGATAACCAAAGAGCATTTTGCATGGGAGACAACGATGTCGGCCACGAAGTATTCTTCTGGCAAAAGGAGGATAATGAGAAGGAAAGAAATATTAATAACTGCAATATCTACCGATATTCCAAAGGTAGATACTGGTATTTTTTACAGCAGTATGAGGGAATGATCAGAACCTTTTGCAAACTATGTGAAATAGGACGTGACAAAAATCTGTCCTATGAGGATAGGGATCTGGAAGACGGCTTCTGGAATTAAACAAGAGAAGGCGGGACTCCACCAAGCCCGCCTCTCAACAATTCGGAATTGTTCAAATCCAATCCCAGGAAATCTATAATAGCAAAAGTGATTTTCAACTTCACGTCATAAAATTCACTCCGTCCGGGGGCAAATGCACCATCATCAATTACCAGACTGCTGTTGCAAACCGGGGAGTTCGGATTGCAAATAGGCACCCCAAATCGGGGCTGGGAAAAGCCAGGGGGATTGTTTCAACAACCTACCATTAAAGCTATAGAGACTATGTGGCCAGCTAGATCGACCTTGAGCGAATTGATAACACTTATTAAATAATTGGATAGAAATTAACCCCCCATACTTATTCGACAGAAAATCATACTGAATCCTCCATATCTTCAGGCATTTCGATGATCCCAGGTGGAGGATTTGATATTCTCCGGTGCACTGTCTCTACAACTTGTAACTAACCGGCAACTGATTGAAATTCTATGGATGCACTGACCGATATACTGAATACACTGCGCATGTCCAGCAGCTTGTACTTTCGTACCAATCTTACAGCCCCCTGGGGGGTGGAGGTGCCCGCAAAAGGGGCCGTTGCACGCTTCCATATCGTGATAAGGGGAAACTGCTGGTTGCAGGTTGGAGACGAAACGGAATGGACACCTATGGCAAACGGCGACCTGGTCATTGTGCCTCACGGGACTTCGCATCGACTGGTGAACGAAAAGACCACGGAGGCACGCCCCCTGGATGATGTTTTGCAGGAGGTCGGCTTTACCGGCTCCGGACCTCTGGTCTATGGCGGTGGCGGCGCTGGCTGCACCCTGGTCTGTGGCGAATTGGCGTTCGACGCTCTGGGTGTGCACCCCCTCCTGGAGAATTTACCCGGCAAGCTGTACGTCTCCGGCGACACCAGCTACAACGCCAAATGGCTGGATAGCGCTATAGGGTTTATAGGACACGAGGCCGCCAAGCTGGACCCGGGCGCTCACGCCATTATTTGCAGGCTATCTGAGATTATCCTGATCCAGGTGATACGCACCTATTTGGCCACCAGCAAAGAAATTGTGCCCTTTTTATCCGCCTTTACCAGCTCCCGTATTGGCAAGGTACTGTCTGCGATCCACGCGGAACCGGCAGAGGACTGGACTGTCGAACGCCTGGGTCAGATGGCCAATATGTCCCGCTCCTCCTTTTCCAATCACTTTGCGGAATTGGTGGGAATGAGCCCTTTGCAATACATTATCTTTGTTCGCCTGCAACTGGCAAGCCGCTTATTGATTGAAACCTCCAAACCATTGATCAATATCGCAGAGAATATTGGCTACCGCTCGGAAGCGGCATTCAGCCAGGTTTTTAAACGACAGTATGGCATCAGGCCCGGTGAATTCCGCCGCAGCCATACCAGAATTGTGTCATAGGCCGGTTCAACTTTTAAAAAAATTGAGAGTTTCATTGATCCTTTTGGAATCAATACAGCATCCCTCGCCCGCTGTTTGGCATTACTCGCTCTGCAAAAGCAGGAGGAAATGATGAATATTAGCGCAATAGAAAATTATGTATCCCAACTGGAACTAACCGATATAGAGGGAAATAAAATTCCTATTGGAAATGGCAACAAGATCTGGCTATCCATATTTCGCGAAGCAACTTGTCCATTTTGTAATATACGCGTGTATGAAATGACCCAAAAAGCGGAATATTTTCTTAAAAGCGATATTCGCATAGTTGCGATTTTCAAGTCTTCCAGCTCCGATACAAAAAAATTTATTGCACAGCAACCAAGGCCATTCCAGATCGTAGCCGATCCGGATGCGTCGATCTATCGCGGATTAAGCCTTCGATCCTCCTTTAGCGCCAAGCTAAAAGCTATATTGCTACAAATGCCGCGATTACTGCAGGGGCTGTCACTGACCGGCACAAGGGGCCTGGTAACCAGCAACCAGTTGCCAGCGGATATTCTGCTGGATGGAAAAGCCAAAGTCCTCAAAATCTATACGGCAAAAGACATCTCGGATCATATCCCCTTCTCGGAAGTAGACCGGTTTATTTAAGGCCTGTTGACACTAACAAGCATTTTTTAAATATCAGCCATCGATCTGCTGCTCTGAGCAGAGGGGCTGCCTCTGGTTTCGCGCCCTGCGGCGTTAGAAATTGCTTATGTGGACCCACCACACTCCGCAATTCCTGCCTTGCAGGCCACAAAACCTGAAGCAGCAGGGCTATCTCAGTTAGTGTGAACAGGCCCTAGTTACCGCGTTGATAAGTGGGGGCCTTCCTCTACCTGGCTGCCTATTACTTGAATTTCTTTTTCCTTAAAGTCAGATACAGATCGCCATACTCGAATTTATGTTTGGACGAGGAATAGGTCAGGTGGTTGTGACATATCAATTGGTGATGTCCATTGTCCGAGCCTACTCGGCTAGTGTGATTTTCTGAGACATCGAGCGCACCCAGAAACTCAAAATATTCATCCCCTTCATTCATATCCTCATACTTACGGAAATGTAGATGCACCGCCATCCCTACGGTATGCGAATAGTCCTTGGGGTTAGCTGAGCGGAACATTGTAATCGCCGGTGCATATGTGTTTTTGGAGCTTCCCCACTCATAATAATTTTCACCTGCCGAAACGCACCGACCTCCCACCAATCGATAATTTTGGCCTTCAAATTCAAAAATTGAAACGCCACGATTCCAATCAGTGATATTATTACTGCACAACATCAAGGATGCAGCCGGCCATTCCCAGGGTGGATTGGGGTGGCTCATGGGGTTTTTACTCTGCCCATAGGCGAGCTTTGTTTTAGTTCTATGATCACCAAAGTCCAGACCCTCGGGGACTATAAAGGTCTTATTTGTCGGTTTTTTCGCGGCTTGATCCTTATAACAAATGGTATAAAATCCATAAATAACGGGAGAATCCAGCACGGCATCTTTATTTTCCGCGTAATTTTCAAAGGCGTTTTTTAATTCAACTTTCCGTGCATCACTGTCGGCAAGCTCCCATATCCCCATTAGCCCGTCTTTTGAAGGTTGAATGGGCACGGGGTTCTCTTTAACGGCATCAAAATAACCCTTGGAAAAGGCATTGATACTGTTGTCATCATTCACCGAAGGTGGTGCTGCACCAAACTGTTTTATATTGGAAACCGATTCAAAGTGTTCGGTTACCTCTGAAGATTCAACATCGATGTTGGAACTCATCGCCACATGTCCCAGTTTTGCATCGAACTCACCGTATACTGTCGCCGTGGCAACGGTCACATCTTCGGTATATGTATCGTCGATGGACATATCGATCGCCAGAGCGCCACCATAAATTAATTCATGGATAAAGTGCGTACCATGATTTCGGAATAGTTCGTAGGGGTCACCCGAATTAATCGCATGCCTGGCGTGGTCTGTAAGGCGTGACTTAAGATCATCCAGATTGGCACTCAGGCGCAGGCTAAAGTAGCTTCTTTGATAACGAAAAATACAAAACCAGCGGCTGCTGGTTGAACCGTGGCTTGTGGAAAAAGCCGCTTCCATTTCCCCCTGAAAAGCCTTGTATTTTACATCAATACCCAGGCCAGCTGTCACTTCCGTATAAACCTCCTCCAGGGATCGCGATATGATTTCCGTATTATTGGCGGAGTGGAGGTTAATAACCTGGATTTGTTTTGGGCACTTGTATTTATCGTCAATAACGATATTACAGTTGCTGTCACTGGTATCCCAGGGTTCAAATAACGACTCGGTAACATTACTTGACAACCAGACTGGATCGGTTAAAAAACCACCTTCGAAAATATTCATCGCCCCACCCAGGATGGGTAGGTTTGGAACTACTGGATGCGTCATAAATTTCCTCTGTATTTATGGATTATTCGTGGCGGAATTTTAATCCTTCTCTTTGTAACCATTCAATAAGCCTGTTATTACAGTCCATTACAAATTTGCATTATTGTTCGGTTTTAACCTAAGCCTCCCCTTCCAGCCAATCCTTAAACTTTAACCTTTTTGCACAATCGATATGGAGTTTTGTGACACTGATCACATTTAGAGTAAAAGCTTGTATAGCTCTCACAAAGCTATGCAAGTGACCGGTACAGCATTGGAGATTACAGGGGGTTGCTGTTCTAATTTACCCTGTGTTGGTTGACAATGATTGGAGCCAGGTCAGTACTGGTAGAACTTACCTGGCTGATATTGTAGAAATGGGGTTATATCCTTTGTTCTTGCGAACAGTTCAGTTGAGTTGATATGGTTGTTAAATGGAACCTAAGACCCTTCGCATCGTCTCCGATCTGCGAAACCGAGAGAAGGGTCTCTATTTACCTTACTAAGTGATGCTTATTCCATTTTTACACTTACCATAGGAGAGCAGGTAGGCGACACGAAACGGTTTAGAGTTTGTGTTGATTTTCGCCTGGAGTTCGGGGTCATCGCAGAAAACCCACAATTCATCCACCCACTGTTTGCTGGGCTTGAGCATCATGACTTGAAAGCCGTATTCACTAACACCGTCATCTTCTATCGGCGCTGGCACGTCAAGTGGATCCACCTGAAGAATCTGACCTCTGACATCGACCGTGTTGATACTGCCCTCATATTTGGCGCCGATCGTCAGGGTTTCCTCGCCATAGATACCTTCGCCGAATCCAAAAAACTCGATGCCTTCTCCTCCAGACGCGCCAGCTGTAATTTTGGCATAGACATCCCAGCCAAATTCGGTTCCCTTGGTCGTTTTGCCGGTGTAAGTTTTCACCTGTTCAGACGCTTCTGTCCATGCGATGTTGGCATCTTTCGGAGCCACCTGGTTAGGTCGGAGAACTTTTCCGACATAGTCACTTCCCCATGGTGCATATGGCCATTCATCCATACCCGGAGGTAGAATTCCAGCCATTGGCCCCCCTTTTTGGTTGGGATCATAGTCACCATTTGCGATCGCCTGATTTCGCGCGTCTATGCGCTCATTCAATTGATCTTCCAACTGTTTCATTGTTTCATTGATCGCGCTCTCGGTATACGAGGTTAGATCACCAGGTGTCACATAATAACTCGTAAAGTCGAGATCGACCGCCTCTGTATAGCGCGGCACAAGGGATACAATCGAAGGCGAGTTTGTATCCAGCTTGCCATTATTATCAAGCATGTGGACGTCGTTTCGGACCATCACTGTGCCATAGCAAAATACCGTGCCATCCGGAACTACTTCGCCTTCATCATCTGTTTGGGTCGTGTGGATGATTTCATCCAGCACTTGATTGCTCACCGCCTCTGACCATTTACCTGATAACCCAAAGCCTGCCTGAAAGTTAAAATATGGCGCGATGCCTTTCGTCCCTTTAACGAGATAATTGTATCCAAACTCTCCCATCACCGCGTGTTGAACTTCCCGAGAGCTGGTTTTTTCACTGAGGTAATGAATGGAACCGTGAGAGCGACGGGCATAGTCGGAGCCAGGGGCTTCCGTAGTGTTGGACTCTGGAAATGGCATCGGGGAATCAAAGAGTGCACGAACGACTAAAGAAGAAGTATTGTATTGGCTTTTTCCATAGGTTCCTGTCGTATCTGAGATATTATAGATTTCAGCAGCGTCCGTGCGGCGAAGCGATCCATAGTTTGAGTACTTACCCTTAATGTGATCATCGACCAAGAAGATGTTCTCGTAGATGTCATAATAATATTCGTTTTTATCTGAACTTTCTAATGCCGGACTATTTTCCGGTACACTCTGTCTCTTACCATCAACTTCTTTGTAGGGACTGCCGACGATGAATGAAGCCAAAGGCATCTTTTCAGAGGAATGAGGGCTATTCCACACCAATGTCTCAGGTGTCAAGGTACCGACAATGTTACTTAGATCACTATTAGTTTCGGGATCATTCAGAATTAACTTGCGAAATACCACATCTTTATCATTGCTGCGACAATAATAGAATCTGGGGTTTCCTATAGGGTCTAACGCTGCATAAACGCCTCGCAAGCCTCCGTCAAGATTGATAACGGCAGAGTCACCATCAGAGAGCTCTTCACCCTTGTGCTCAAAAATAGTGATCCAAGCTTCGTTGTCTTCATGCTGCCCGGTAGCGACATAGATTTTCCCGAGACAAATGAAACTACATGCGGTGACTTGACTCCCAAGCGTTGATTTCTGTTCATTTTCTCCGCCCTTCATCGTATAAGGGTTGCTCAAAGTTAGCCCTTGAGCATCATCCTTCAATTGCTGTTCGATGTCCACCTCGGAAAACCGCATAGTCTTTCCATCCTGCTCTTGCCAACCAATCAGTAAAGATTGGTTCGGGAGCCTGGTAATACAGCAAGCCCGAAGCATATTTGGTGTGTCTCCCTCATAGGTAAATGGTATCGGCTCGCACCAGCCTCCTGTGCTTTGAATCCCTTTGACATCCTCCACTCTCGACTTTCGCGAAATCTTGAGAGTCTGATTGTCTGCATTGTCAATCCAAAGCATATACAGATAAAGTTCTGACACAACTGCTGAGATCGCATGTCTCGTGTAAAAAGAGGTGCCCTTTGCGGTTTTTATTGTCTTGATTTGCCATTCACTCGATTGAGTTAATGAGTCGAAATCGCCGGACTTCAGGTCTGCCAAAGTACCCTTCGATTCAGAGATGGCATGATTACCGTTCATGTTGCCCAGATAGTAGAGGCTACCGTCAAATACCGCAGTTGCACCTGTGTTATTTGCATTTGGTGTATCCGGGAGATGATATATAGATGATTCCTGATATGACATTCTGTTTTCCTTTTTTAGTCATGTTGAGAATGCAACTGTGCGGGTGCATCAGCTGCCTAGCGAGGTGGTAACACAGGTGTCGGGGGCAATTGCTATTGCCTGGCCGATGTTCCTGCAACCCAAGCTACTGGTTAATTTAACTGCATTGATCGGATGAACCGCCTCAAGCAGTAAACGAAGATGGAGCATGTCTCGATAGGGAAGGCAGGAAACTGCTTTCTCCGAAGAGGTTTTATTTATTCCCGACTGTAGATTTTCCGCCATGATCGTGCGCAAAATGATAGCGCCTTTGATGACGTTGCTATCGACGAAGCGGATCAGGGCTCGCGCCACACTGATATCGGAATCGCTGACGCAGATGACAAACCGTTCCCCGGCCATCAACCACATTTTTCTTGTGTCGCAGAGCCGCTTCTTATCCCCGGTAATATCACAGAGTATTTTTTCAGGCTGTGCGGAAACAGGAATGAAATCAGGTGCAGCCAGAAAATTGATACTGTCGTCGCAGGCATCCTCGTCGTTTATCATTCCATCACTATCGGTGACATAAAATTTATTTGCACCCGAATCCAAAATGGCTTTTCTGAATACTTCAGGATGAAGATAACCAGGCACCTCAACTATCTTCCCTGCTGACACATTGTGCGGGTATTTCCGTTTGTTTCTCAAAATCAAAAATGTCCGTATATGCTTTTATACTTTTATTCATTCATGTAACGCCCCAGGTTAAACACCGGAATTATTAGCTGTGCGGGATCGGAGGCCTCCCTGCCGATGTCGTTCAACGGGTCGCTGACATCGTCTTGCCAAATCCGGATTTCGTCAAAGTTGGCATAGGCACACGCCCGGAAAGTTGGAGTCTGGCTTCTGGTTCAAATTCGATGGTTCAGAACTTTAACGTTTCCTCCTAAACGAGTCTTACGTTCAGTTCTTAATGAATTGTTAATGTGTATGACTGGTTGCATAAGCGGGTTTCTTACGCAGTGTTATAAGGTTTTCAGCGGCTTTTTCTCTGCAGGGTGCTTTTTTGCGGGGAGTAATTAGAGGGTGATTAGAGATTGATTAAGACGGCGGATGGATTAGCCGGATGTGGACCAGCTAATCGATATTTTTTGAATAGTGATCTTGCAAGAGAGGACGTTTCGCTATCAGCTATTTTCCAACAAAGGCTCGCTGTTTGTTTCGACAATGCGGTAACCAACTCCGTGCACTGTGATAATTACCTGCTGCTCTTGTTTATGCTTCAGCTTGGTCCTCAGGCGGCTGATGATGACATCCAGACTGCGGGTCGAGCCAGATTCACCATCGGCCCGCAGGATGTTGAGCAGACGATCGCGCTGTACGACTTTACCGGATACCCGGGTTAAGGCCGCCAACACACGATACTCGCCGTCACTCAAGGCTACACTGGCTCCATCCGCGTAGCGGATAGATCGTGCCCCAAAATCCAGACTGGCATGATTGAATTGGTAGTATCTGCTGTCTTCAGTCAAAAGCAGACGATCTCTGCGTTTTAAAGCCTTGATCCGTGCTGAAAGTTCCGGCAGCTCAAAGGGTTTCGGCAGATAATCGTCTGCCCCCATTTCCAGGCCAACCACGCGGTCCACGGGGGCAGACTTTTTCGAGATCATGATGATACCAATCCTGGGATTGGACCGCCGGAACGTATCGATCAGTGCGAGTCCGTCGCAATCCGGTAGCAGAATATCCAACAATACGATGCCGGGCTTGCGCGAGAAAAAGATTTGCCGAGCTTCTTTACCTGTGCCCACAGCATCGACCTGATATTCCTGGCTGTTGAGATACTTAACAATCAACGAGCGGGACACCGGCTCATCCTCAACCAATAGTATCCGCATGATCACGCTTCTCAATGTCGTCGGGGATATCGATCACATAATCCCGCAAACTCTGGATGGTAGTCTGGTACAGCTCAGAAACCTCAACCGCAGCCTGTCGCGCTTGCGATTCGCTTATGGTGGTGGCTGAAGCCTCAATTCGGTCGCAGGCAAGATACAGGGCTTTCAGCCCCAGCATGGCCGCCACGCCAGCGAGACGATGAGCGCTGTGCGTTATCGCCTCTGCTCTGTTTTGGTTCAAGGCTTCGACCAAAGCAACATGACAGGTGGCACTGTGTTGCTCAAATTCTTCCAGTACCGCTCTGAAGATTGACGGTGGCAGGGCGTGACAGTGGCCGTCAAGTTGGGCCTGATCGACCAGGGGGACGGCATCCGCCACGTTGGGCAGTTGTTCGCTCTGTGTAACAGCAACACAAGGTTCAGCTTCGGCCACCATGATACCTAGCTCCACCAGGATCTCCAAGAGTTGAGTCAGCTCGAAAGGTTTGGGTAGGAAAGCCTGGCAACCAGCCTGTAAACTCGCCTCCCGGTCGGTTGCAAAGCTGGAGGCACTGATCATAACAACGGGTGTCCGGAGTCCTCTACCTCTCAAAATGGCTACCGTCTCCAGACCATCCAACCCGGGCATGCGCTGATCCATGATGATCAGATCTGGCGGATGATTGTCCACCCGCTCCAGGCATCGCTCGCTGCTCTCAGCCTGATCCACCAGAATCCCCAAGGGGCTGAGCAACTCTGCCAATAAGGTGCGATTGGGTTTGACGTCGTCCACCACCAGGATTCTGGGGACCTTGCCAGTAGCGGGGGTAACCGGGGCAGAGCGGTTAATATTCTGGTGCTGTGCTTCCGGCTGGACGGGAATACTGAACCGGAAGGTACTCCCCTCGCCGACCCGGCTCTTCACACCGAGTGTTCCCCCCATTATCTCTACCAGTCGATGACTGATACTCAAGCCCAATCCCAGACCCTTTTCCACCCCGCCTTTAGTGTGTACCTGATGGAATCGCTCGAAGATTCTCTCAGATTCATTGGCGGCAACCCCCGGCCCTGTATCGGTAACCGAAAGGGTAAGCAGGCCATCGCTATAAGTTACCTCCAGCGACACGCTGCCGTGGTCGGTGAACTTTATCGCATTTCCCAGCAGATTGATCAGCACCTGGCGCAGCAGACGAATATCACAAACGAGCGCTGCAGGCAGGGTGGTTGGTATCACCAGATTGAGGGAGAGTTTCTTGTTATCAGCGCGCAACTGAAACAGGCGGATTAAATCCGGAAACAGCTGCCTGGGTTTCCATGCCGTCAATTCCAGCTCCACGCGGCCGTTTTCGATGCGCACCAGGTCGAGAAGGTCATTGATCAGTACCAACAGATGTTCTCCCCCCTCTTGAATCGCCCTGGCATGGCGTTGGTAACACGGTTGCAGATCGGGGGCGGCGGTCAATAATTGCGAAAAACCGAGAATGGCATTCAGTGGAGTACGCAGTTCGTGACTCAGGTTCGCCAGGAAGACACTCTTAGCCTGGTTTGCCGCTTCAGCCGTCTCCCGTGCAGTTTGCAGCTGTTCTGCCCGCTGCTGGCTTTGCTCCAGGGTACGGCGCAGAGTGTCGATCATCTTCCATACGGTGTAGGCGGAGATGCCAGCGAGTATGCTCAGGTTATAGGCGCTCAGCACCCAGGTGCTCGGTTGCCGGATAAAAGTCTCAAAATCGATAGGGAAGCTCCACCCCCAGCCAACCACAGCGACACCGACTGCCCCAATGGTCAGTGCTGTTAGCACAATGAGAAAAAGCCCTACCTGCACCGGCAACAACAACATGGCTATCATGGTGATCAGAATGAGTACACTCTTGGCGTCAGTTTGCGGGCCTGAGAGAAAGAAGCCGATAGCTGCAGCTAACCACCACAGGCCCACGAAGAGGATCGCCCGGGCAAGGTAAGGAATACGTTTTCGATAGAAAATCAACAGCAAAAAGAAGCAATATAAGACGAGCCTGACGGTGTTGTTGGGGGCCCACCCGATCTCATAGGCGCGGACGCTCATAATCACCATCCCCGGAATGTAGCAGACAGCCATGACCAACATCAGTCGATCGAGCAGGTGCGTCCGAGTTTGGTCAAAGTTTTGTTGGAGAGTCATAGTGATAGAAGAGTACCAGGTGCCCTGTAGAAAGCGGGGAGCACGCTACTACAGAACCAACCTAATAGAAACTGAATGGCTTGAACCTTTTACACCGCATGGTATTGAGACTACTGCATTCTATTAACCCGGCAATCAAGTAAATGAAGCATAATGCGGATATGAATAATGAAGCTTCCCGCAAACTGTCTCCCTCGGCTCAAGAGGAAAAACGAAAACTCGCTATCAAGCTCTGGAAGCAGGGAATGTCCCAGAAAAAGGTTGCAGAGATAGCGGGTACCACACCGCGACTATGAGCGGATGGGTGAAACGATTCGAGACCGAGGGCCTGTCAGCCTTGACGGCCAGAAAACGTGGTGTATCCCTTGGTGAACACCGACGTTTAACGGCTGAGCAAGAGAACTGCTTATGTAACTCATGCCTGAATGGTTATTTCCGGCTGAAATCATTTGCTATTTTCTCGCCGTCAGAAATTTCTGATACTGAAATGCAGCTCCCAGCATACACAAACCCACTAACATGCAGACCACGATCTTTTGCAATAAGGAAAAATCCTGCATATCCCACAGCAGGATTTTTAATGCAGCTACAGCATACAAAAGCAATGATAGCTTCAGCAATTCCTTGGTCGCAGGTTTTAGGGTCTGGAATAGCAACAGCGTTGCGTGCACCACCAGGGCAAAAGATACCGCCGGCAGCCACATGGTTTCCAGTACCTGTGCCAGCAGGGTGATGTAAACCGGAATGGCCGCCAGGTGCAATGCCCAGAGGTTAAACAGGCGACGCCCGCGCCATATAGCACGATTGGCAAAGAATCGCTGATATACCAGCAGAGTGGCGATACCCAGGGCCGCCAAATTATAGATTCCAAGCAGGGGCGCTTTGCTGGAGCCGGCAATCACCGCGATAATCTGCGTTAAGGTGAGCAGCTCAAACAGGCGCAGGCTCAGCATATAAAATGCCGTTAGTTGGTTGCGCAACGGTGCAAGCCTGGGTTTGAATATATAAAGGCCGGCGAAGTACAGCTGGCTCAACAATAGGGCCAGGCCAAAATCCCGGCTGAGGGCGTAGCTGCTAATAAACAGCGCAGCCGCCATGTAGTAGAAGGTCAATGGAAAAACAGGGTTGAGCGCCTTGTGCAGCGCCCGCTGCCAATCCCGGCCTGTGGGTTTTCTCTGCAATCCCTGGCCAAGCCACAGGAGCCCCACCAGCGAGGCCAGTCCCAACAGCAGCCCGGTCATGGCCATGCCCTGCCAGTCGGCAAATTCCCGCAGGGCACAACCGAGAATTGCCACTAGGCTCGCTCCTGCAATCAGAATCCGCAGCTCCCGCTGCAGCAACTCCAGCCTCAGGCGGCTATACAGCAGCAGGGTAATAGCACAGGACAGCCACAAAGCCAGCGGGAGATAATCACTGGCCCTATAGAAGACTGTCGGCAGGAAGCACAACGGTAGCAAGGTATAAAAAAGTTTGCGCAAATTCATCGCCAGGGAAAAACCGCTGGACCGCACCTCCAGCCGTTGATAAAGCGCTGCAATTAACCACAAGCTGAGGAAGGCTTCCACACTGGCGATTTTTCCATAAAGTACCTGGTCATAGAAATGGAAGCTGCCCACAATCCATGCGCTCGCCAACAGCGGGATAAACAGCAGTGGGTAGTGGGCCAACCCCAGCCATTCGCTAAATGCTGAGCCGTTGCGCTGGCCTCGCCAGATCAAAAAGCCCATTGGCAACAGGGCCAGCAACCAGGTGCCCTGAGGCCAGAGGATAGCCACAGATAAAAGAAAACTGGCCGAGAGAAAAACGCCAAAGGCATTGTCCACCAGACTAGCTATATATTGCTCTGCGGGGTTGATTCGGTGGGCCCAATGCTGCAACAGTCGGGTGAGCGCGAAGGCTGCCCCGCAGAGTGCCAGCCAGTTTCCCCAGCCGGCATCTGCATTGAGTGACAGCAGTATTGGAGCGGGAACCACTCCACCGGCCACCCAGGTAACAGCCTGCCACAACATGGTCAGGCTCGCGGCTGCAAGGGCAATATAACCCTCACTGCGCACGCTGAGAAAACCAAAGCGGGCACCCAGAAAAACCAGCAGCAGACCTTCAAGGCACCATACAATACCCAGCAAAGCGGGGCTGCTCAACGCCAAAATGGCCAGACCCGCCAGCAAGCCACCGTGCAGCAAAGCCATATAGTGCACCACGCGGGCGGAATTGCTGGCGGCTCCGTAGCCAAACAGCCTGCGGGAGAAAATGGCCAGCGCCACCCAGGGCAGGAGATTCAGCAGCCATACAATCCCCAGCGCATGGGTACTTGGCACCAGGGACCAGCTGATATGGATAAATAGCAGCAGATTCGCCGCGATAATGGCCAGGCGCCTTCGGTCCAGCTGCCCGGCCTCCAGTTCCTCAGTACTCAGCCCCCGCAAGGCATAGTGGGCAAAGCCGTAAAAGAAACCGTGTACTATCAGCAGCGGCCACCAGACTGGTGTTGTTTCATCCAGGTTTGAAAGTGAGAACTCAAACATACCGGCGCTCAGCGCCATGGTCACCATCGCGAGTTGTGGCCAGCGTATCTGCCTGGACAAATGCAGCATAGCGAGTGACAGTGCCAGTAAGTAACTGAGATAGATAACTGCCGATGGGTCCAAGTGATCCGCTACCAGAGGCATGGTGGAGCCGCCAAGCAGCGTCACCATGGACACGACCCGGGTTTCAAACAATAGGGCGAGCACATAGGATAGCCCGGTTATCGCCACTAGCAGACTCAGGGCCACCGGCGTTGGCACCAGCTGATAGTAGGACCCGGCAAAGTAACCACACAGGTAGAGAAGAATCACTCCCAGCGCAATCAGGCCAGAACCATAGTCCGCCATATGGGGCATGCGCCGGCTGAAAGTAACACCGCCAAAAGTCGTCGCCGCCGCGACGAGGAAACCCAGGGTGACTTTGCCCACCGGCCCCAAATAGTTATTGAATGAGAATTGCAGCAGATACGTAAAACCAAACATCAGTGCCAGTATGCCCACTGCGGTCATAAAGAATACCGGCGCCCTGCCCTGCCGCTGGTAGTGACGGTAAAAACCCGCAAGGGGTTCCCATAGCCGACTGAGCGGCTCCAGGGTCGGCGCCAAAAAGCCAGACAAACCCTCCTGTAACCACGGTGAGGCTACTGATGCTCCACTCGCTTTTGTTTGCGGAGTTGCGGGTTGCGGGGGTTCCTGTTCCGGCGATGCCGATACTGCGGATGTGGCTGCGGGCCGGGTGTGCCCAGCCCCCTCGCCAGCCCCAGTATCCGCTCCTGTAGCCAGGGGCAATTCATCGGCACTCCCCCCGGGAATGGTTCCTTCCTGCCCTTTCCCCTTTAGTTGCGCTTCAAGGGCCGACAACCGCTGCTCAAAGGTCTCCAGGCGGCGCCGGTGGTCACGCTCCAGCAAAGTCAGTTCTGCGCGCAGTGAAATCAGTTCACTTTCCATAGGTAATCCATATTGACATGACTATTGGGCAAACCAGCTCACCGCTCAGAGCAGTGATTTCGCGAAGCTTCTAGAGGAGATGCGTAAAGAAATTTGCTGTTCTTTTTGATAATTCTTATACCCGGCACGGATTGTACGGCTTTTCCGACCACGCGTTAAGGAACTCCTGTTTCATTCAGTATTACCTCAGCGGGGCCTGTAGTGCCCCTTGGCAAGGCGTTGCGCGAGGCGTGAGTATTCAAGGGCGGCAACCCCATAAATGAGAGGGTATTTAGTAGATTGCCGGGTTAATAAGGAACACAATGTCAGGATTTCATTCTGGCGCAATTCGTTTATTCTACTCTGTTGGCAAACGGTACATTCGTCCGTCAGGTTACGCATCTCCAACCCAGGCGCCCCCTGAACAGGCAATCAATGGGGCAGCCCGGGCCGAATTCAGGTAAAATCACTGCGCTAGATTTCCAACAACAACCTGGTTAAAATTTGATCAGATTGCTGTCCCGTCGAGCTTGGCAGCGGCAAGTTGTTTCAACACGTTATTTTAGGGAATGCACCATGGCTTCACTTCAAGACCAACTGCTCCAGGCCGGACTTGTGGACAAAAAGAAAAGCAAGCAAATCAACAAGGAAAAGCGCAAGCAGCAAAAAGTTGCCAAAAAGTCTGCAGAAACACCAATTGATGAAACCAAGTTGGCCGTGCAGCAAAGCCGCGCCGATAAAGTGGCACGGGATCGCGCGCTAAACGCTCAACGCGATGCTGCAGCCCGGCAGAAAGCCATCGCCGCACAAATCAAACAATTGGTGGAAAATAACCGCCAACCACAGGGCAATGGTGAAATTGCCTACAATTTTACCTTCGACAAGAAAGTTAAGACGATTTACGTGACAGAAGCCCTGCGCGACCACCTGATAGCCGGTCGACTGGTAATTATCGCGATGGAAGAACGCTTTGACCTGGTCCCCAGGGTAATTGCCGATAAAATCGCCGAGCGCAATAGTGATATCGTGGTGATGCCTGCGGAAGCCACTGCTCCGGACGACAAAGACGACCCTTACGCAGACTTCAAGATTCCCGACGATCTTATGTGGTAAACCAGAACGAACAATTAAAAAAAGTGGGCTGCTTAAAATTTCTCCGTGGCTTTTGTCAGCTCGGGTTTGCGCTGCCTCTGCGCAAACCTCCTTCAAAAAATCGAGCTTGTTACACGCCTGAAATATAGCCCGAATCCCCCTATTCGGGACAGCAGATGTCGAACCGGACAGTCATAGGGGGAATGTCGGGCGAAACCCTTAAAATGCAATGTCTAGTATGATCGTAGCTCCGTACGATTCGAAACCGGAAGCTCCAATACCGTCATAAAAGCCATTGAACGAGATATGGGTATTGCCGTCCGGAATTATCAGTAATCCACCCATTTCCAGACGTGCGCGGAAATCTTCGTCAGCGGATATCAAAATTGCATTCGTCGGTACAGCATCCTGAAGCTTGTCAAAATCATAAATTCCAGATGCGGATAGATAGGGCGTAAACAGCATGCCCCCGCTTGATGCGAGATTCCAGGATATCCTTGGGCCAAACTCCAGTCGCCCAAGATCAAAATCCTGAGAGGGAATGACCCTCCCCAGCGAATCCGTATAGCTTTCCTGTTCCTCAAAATAATAAGTGAAGCGCGCAAATGGGCTAATTGTAGTTAAATCACCGATTTTGATATCGCCGGTCGGTCCACCTTGCACTAGGTAGCGCTCGGTACGGAAATCGTCCTCGAACAGACCTAGAGCGTTGACCGAATTATACGATCTGCCATAGGTAGCCGACCCGTCAAAATAGAAGTTTTCTTCAAGGCGAAGTACAGCGTAGGGTCCAGCCATCCAGCCAATGCCATCCGCGCTGGTGTTTTCCCGGCTATTATCTTCCTCGGCAGTATCCAGCTGGGCCACCAAGCCAAAAACCGTATTTTCGTTGTAGCTATGATCTACCCCCAAAAAGAATAGACCAGAGCTTAAATCAAAATCGTCGCTCTGACTAAGTGCGAATGTGCCCGATGCCCAAACATCCCAATCGGACTGCGAGCTCTGCCACATGCCTGCCTGTTCATCCGCATCGATTGACGCGGATATATCTTTGCCATCGGGCAAGGTTGTGCCACTGGCAACGCCCGTAAGGTGAGGCAATGGAACACCCTTCGCAGAGCCGCTGTTACGCTGAACCGAGGCCCGGGACTTAGGTAAATTTATTGGTCGGCTGCTGGAATCCTTAAATCCACTCAGGCTGAACTGGAAACTGCCGGATTGAGCATTGGGCGTCGCGCCCAAATTCAATCTATTTCCCCCGGCCTGGTTACCCGAGAATCTGTGTTTTAAACGCGACACAAATTTAGGTTGATTGGAAACAATCACATCGGCGCGATTGGTCACAAAGGAGGCGATGACTTCTTGTGTTTTACGGATGTCCGCCGCTGCGTTCCTTTCATTCGTCAGGGAAAAGGAAATACTTTCCAGGTCGTTGACACTTGCTTCAATAGAATAGGATAACAGACCTCCGCCACTGTACTGAGAGGCGGTTCCATTTGCAGTCATCGTCGAGCTGGTCGCCGTACCATCAGGCCCTGTCGTTACGATTTCAGTCCTCGTACCGCTCGCCGCAAAAATTATCGATGCTCCGCTGGCTGGAGCGGTAAACGCGACTGCCACACCCTCAACCCCGTTATCTGCGGCATCCACCACTTGCACCACCAGGGGATCGTCGAATTGTGTGTTGATTTCGGTTGACTGGTCTGATCCTGAAACAATTCGCAAGCTTGCAGCCGTCGCACCCGTAGCGATCCCGTTGACAGTGAAGGCGTAAGGGCTCTCATCCGCGTCGTTGTTGACAAAACTCAGTTCAAATGAGAAAGGCCCCGCCAGATCAGGCGTATAGCTGACTGTGAAAGTAGTACTGTCCCCGGCAGAAACCGTGGTCGAGCCCGGTGCCGAGACGGAGTCGATGGTGACGTTGCTGGCAGCGGATGTGGTGGCCGTCGCGATGGTCAGATCATCGGTGCCGGTATTGGACACGGTGTAGGTGACCGTCTTGGCAGTGCCCGCTGGCTCATTACCCTGCGCGTCGGCTTCACCACTGGCTACAGTCCCACCTTCCGAAGATGATACCTCTATCTCGGGTGCTAGCGTGTTGGCGGTGCCGCTGACCGTGAAGTTATATGGGTTCTCATCCCCATCGTTGTTGACAAAACTCAGGTCGAACGAGAAGGCCCCGGCTGCAGTCGGCGTGTAGGTGACATTAAAGTTGGTAGTGCCCCCCGGAGTCACCAAGGTCGAGCCCGGTGCCGAGATGGAGCTGATGGCAACATTACTTGCGGAGGAAACTATGGCTGTCGCCAGCGTCAGGTCACCGCCGCCGGTATTGGCAATGGTATAGGTGACCGTCTTGGCAGTGCCCGCCAGTTCAATGCCCTGTGCGTCGGTGCCACTGTCGGGCAAGGCTCCGCCCTCTGAAGACGACACTTCTATCTCGGGCCCTGGCGCGGTGCCGCTGACCGTGAAGTTGTATGGGTTCTCATTCCCGTCGTTGTTGACAAAACTCAGGTCGAACGAGAAGGCCCCGGGTGCACTCGGCGTGTATTGGACAATGAAGTTGGTTGTGCCCCCTGGAATAACCGAGGCCGAGCCCATTGACGAAACGGAGTCGATGGTGACGTTGCTGGCGGCAGAAGCGGAAGCCGTCATCAGCGTCAGGCCACCGCCGCCGGTATTGGATATGGTATAGGTGACCGACTTGGAAACGCCCACTGGCTCATTGCCCTGCGCGTCGGTGCCTCCGTCGGGTAGCGCCCCGCCCTCCGAAGACGTCACTTCTATCTCGGGCCCTGGCGCGGTGCCGCTGACCGTGAAGTTGTATGGGTTCTCATTCCCGTCGTTGTTGACAAAACTCAGGTCGAACGAGAAGGCCCCGGCTGCACTCGGCGTGTATTGGACAATGAAGTTGGTTGTGCCACCCGGAGTCACCAAGGCCGAGCCCATTGACGAGACGGAGTCGATGGTGACGTTGCTGGCGGCAGAAGCGGAGGCCGTCATCAGCGTCAAGTCACCGCCGCCGGTATTGGATATGGTATAGGTGACCGACTTGGAAACGCCCACTGGCTCATTGCCCTGCGCGTCGGTGCCTCCGTCGGGTAGCGCCCCGCCCTCCGAAGATGTCACTTCTATCTCGGGCCCTGGCGCGGTGCCGCTGACCGTGAAGTTGTATGGGTTCTCATCCCCGTCATTGTTGACAAAACTCAACTCGAACGAGAAGGCCCCGGGTGCACTCGGCGTGTATTGGACAATAAAGTTGGTTGTGCCCCCTGGAATAACGGAGGCCGAGCCCATTGATGAGACGGAGTCGATGGTGACGTTGCTGGCGGCAGAAGCGGAGGCCGTCATCAGCGTCAGGTCGGTGAGACCGGTATTGGATATAGTGTAGGTAACCGACTTGGAAACGCCCACTGGCTCGTTACCCTGCGCGTCGGTACCCCCGTCGGGTAGCGCCCCGCCCTCCGAAGACGTCACTTCTATTTCAGACTGAGCAGCAACTTCACCAGCATGAAAGCCAAAGGCCAACAGAAGCACAGGCAATGCTAGCCCAACAAAACAACGCATTTGAGATCCCCACTTGTTCTTTTGTCTGCCTGCTTTATCTGAACGGATAATCAACAGGTCTACTTAATTTCGGGTCCCATAATTGTCTTGACAGTTTTTCAGGCCCCCCTGAGGAAACGCCTATTTTTTAAGCCTTTCTGCAAAAAATGCTGAAATTGCAGTAAAGACAATTTTGAGACTACTAATAGATTCGGTATTTTGGAAGTATACTGAGGGCAAAAGAGGCGCAGATCAAGAAATTATCAAGTATCCCACCGATGGGTCGACTGAACTTCACGAAACTGGTAGATAGCCCCCTTTCCAAAGGTTCTATGAACAACAGCCATGACATGGCGCCATACCTGTCCCTTGTGCCTGTGGTAGCAGGCTGGTCAGTAATCGGTCGGAGAGGGACGTCGGCGAGATCAAGATGCCGAGGAAATTCGCTGGATTTTAGGCCAGGATGCCTCTGATTAATTCAACAAATCAGAATCGGTCACGCCCAAAGTATCAATCCAACTGGGATATTCAGACGAGATTTCCGGCGCCCGCCCGCAAACCCTCCTCAAAAAATCAAGGTGTCACACACTTGAACTGCGACCCGAAGATCCCCGACCGGAGCAACAGGCCGGAGTTGTTCCGTTGCTCAAGTGAGCCCCACCCGGCTCCAGCGTTGCGGCGGAGGGCCTTCCTTCACTCCAGTCTGTTGGCACTAAGGGGTCGATTGGGGGTCGGCCGGGTCAGAGCCAGCGTCCAGTTCGTCCCGGTCATAAAAACTGTCAAGGTCCCGGTCCAGGCCTATCCGTTCGCCAAACCCCGCGGGCACCGCCCAGAAAGTGAGTTCGGCACCCGCGGCCGCCATCGCCTTCAGTGCGTCCGAATCGATTGCGGACTCGGCGACGCGGTCAGGCTGGCAGCTGGCCGTCACCGCGCTGACCGCCGTACACCGGAAGGAGCGCGGAATACCGCCTAAGATACCCTTCACAACGAGATCCACTTTCCCGCCGAACAGGGCCTGCTGGAAGGTATCGAGTCGCATATTGAGCACGGCGTCGGCGTTGTTCGCTCCATCGAAAGTAAACTGGTCGCCCACCATCGCCGGCTGCCCGGTATCGAACTCCATCATGAACTGAACAGTGTCATCGATCTGCGAGGCGTTGGTAAACGAGAAGACGGGGATTTCGAGGAAGGTCACCAATGTGTCGATCTGGCCTTCGTCGGCGAAGCCAAAGCCGCCCCGTGTCTCGGTGGGAACCGGCTCGGAGGGATCGGGATGCAGCGCGAGAAGCCCGGCCTTTTCGTACATGTTGCGAAGATGTGGCACCTTCATGGCCTGACTCGACTGGTCCGCAAGGGCATTGATGAACTTGCCATTGGTCCCGGTGGGCAGGGAGTGACAGTCCGAACACTGGAAGGGGTTGTCCCGGGTCATCGAGGTGAACTCGGTCAACCCCGCCTGGGCGCTGGCGGAGAGCGTGTCGTCGGGATTTCGATTCGGGTTCGGGGGGAATTTTACCGTCAGGATAAAGTCGGTGAAGGCCTGCATATCGTTCGCCGGGAGCTGCGCATGGCGCCGCAGCAGACCCGGGAAGGCAGCATTAAAGGCATTGAAATTTTCCCGGTCGCCGTGCCAGTGCAGCGGTCCCGTTCCTCCGAGGTCTTTCAGTGTCTGGGTCGTCCGGGGCCCTTTCACCGGGTGGAAGGGGCCACAGCCGATCTGGTTGGGGTTGGTGCCGCATTCCACTGCACCTGCGCCCCCCGGGGACTGGGCGGGCCGCGGGTCGAAGGGTGGCAGTTTCAGCGGATCGCCCAGGTCCCAGGACAGGAGGTCGAAGTTAGCGAAGGGGTGGCAGGTCGCGCAGGAAATATCACCGCGGCCGCTGCTGAGCTGTCCGTCGTAGAGGAACCGCCGACCGTCGGTCACCTCGGGCGGCTCCGGATTGAAGAGGGACACGGTGGACAACTGGAGATTCGACCCGGTATCGACAATCGAGACAGTGTTGTCGTGTCGATTCAGTACATAAAGCCGGTCTGCGCTCTCCTTGAGCGCCACTCCGGTCGGCCCTTCTCCGACATCAATCCGCTCCACCAGGGTGCCCGGCAGAGCACTGGTATCGACGACCGCCACCTTTTGTGAGAGAAGCGCAGCCGCATACAGTTTGTCGCCGGAACTGTGGAAAACCATTCCATTGGGCTGACCGATGCTCAGCGTTTTATCCACCGTACTGATGGGATCGGTGTCGAAGTCGAAGTGTGGATTGAGGTCCACCCTACCCACCACCGCTGTCCCGTCCGCCACTGTGAGCCGGGTGTCCACCAGGTGGCCATTCAGGGCCGGCAGACAGAGATTCTGGGCTTCGTTGTCATCGCAGATGCCGTTCTCGTCCCCTTTTCCATCGCCCAGAATTTCCGGACCACGTTCAAAGCGCACATGGTTGCGGGCGTCGGTGTTGGAGATATAGAGCCGCCCATTGGCGGGGTTGACCGCGATGCCGAAGTTCAGCGTGCCCACGCTCGGCGTATAGCCGGAAACCGCTGGCTTGGCCGCGTCTGCGTCGATGATCGCGACATCCCGGTCGGGCATCTGAATCGGGTTGGACCCGCCGAGCAGCGCATTCCAGCTGTTGTCGTTATCGTCGCACCACTCGGCCCCGGGACTGGCGGCACAGTCGCGCCACTTTACGATGGTCGAGGTCAGGGGCCGTGTATCCAGGGGCGGGCTGGCCGCATTGTAGCCGGGCGGTGGAGGCACAATAGCGCCAGCGTAGGGGCTCTGTGTGCTGGTCACGCGCGTCGATCCGGCGGGAACAGCGGAGCCGATAGTTCCCGACACGCTGAGAGTCTGGTTCATGGAATGGAAGACAGCAGCGTAGACCTCGGTACCGGCCGGGTTCCGCGCGAGGGCGCGCGGGTCCTCGCCATCAATCGGGATCTGGAAGAGGGGCGCCGTACCGGGACTGGCCGCGGCGTAGACGTCGACCCGATTGCGCTGGGAGATAGAGACGAAAGCGCGGAGATTGCCGGTTCCCGCGAAGACCACATCCGACGGCTCATCGCCGGTCTTGATGGTCTGGCGCACTCTTTCGCTCCCCGGCGTGAGGTCAACAATACTGATAGTATCCGAGATATGGTTAACCACCCAGGCCTCCCCATTGGTACGCGCCCGCACACTGACCGGCTCGGTCCCGACTGGCACCTCGGCCTGAAGAGCAAGATTGCCGGAGCCGTCAATCGTGAAAATCGACAGGCGCGCATCCGGAGTATTCACCACCAGTAGCCGGTTGCCATCCGGCGTAAGGTCGACAGGATGGATCTGATGTCCCTCATAGTTCACCCATTGCGCAAAGGCCGCAGGAATAAACAGGGCCATAAGCAGGGCGAGAAAAATCTGGAGACACTGAGGAAATTTATTCAATAAAGAAGACCGCAATGTTACTTTGCAGCAGTTTTCATTTTGTTTACCGCCATTGTTACTCATTGGACTCTCCTTTTCCTCTTTGACAAACTTGTAATTTTTATAAAATTCTGGCACCTGTCCTGATATATAAATTCATGAAGCATTTTCCCAGATTTTTCCGTAACTATACGCTGGAATAAAATTTCGATTTCCTTTTTCGATTCATCACTCCCCGCTGCCACGCCCGGCTCAACCAGTTAAACTTCATGCGCAACAGCGCCAAACCTGTCGATTATTACCTCTCGAAATAGATACTGTGAAAAGTCGACGGATATTAGGCAAGGAAATTTGGCCATGGACATATCCCTCCAAATATGGCCAGATACTACCGCCAATGTATTAATCAGGGTGTCGAAAAAGATGTCAAAATTTTATTTCTGGGCCGATCATATTAGTTTGACAGGTTATTAAAAGCCGCTTTCCAGCCAGACTGCCAATGACTGGGAAAAGTCATGATCACCGTATTCTCAAGGCTAGACACTATCCGGCGTAGATTTCCCATTTAATCAATAGGAAAGATTATTCGTCGCAAAGGCTATTGACTTTGCGTCTAATTAGACATGAAATTCAGATTCTATAGATACTATTCAAAATAAAGGTGAAAAGATGGATATTGAAAATCAAATACTAGGACCTGTCATTAGCCTGGTTACCTGGTCAATGATAATGTGGATTTGGATGTATGTAACGCGCATACCTGCCATCCAGGCGGCAAAAATGAAAATGGACCCCTGTGCGCCGCAAGGAGTGCAAATGGCGAGTTTGCCCGCAAGGGTTCGCTGGAAAGCGGATAACTACAATCATCTAATGGAGCAACCTACAGTATTTTATGCATTAGCTATCTCATTGGCTCTTCTAGGGGAAGGGAGCGGCTTAAATCTCTATTTAGCCTGGGGCTATGTCGGACTCAGGATTATTCATAGCCTGATCCAGGCTTTGACCAATAAAATTGAATTAAGGTTTCTTGTTTTTGTTTTATCGAACATTCCTTTATTTTGGCTGACATTGAATGCGATTATGATCGTCGTTTAATAACGAAAGAAGATAACCATGCTGACTATGGAAAAGTAGACCTTACACAGCTCTATAAATGATAACTTTACTATGAATGAGAAAAAGAAGCATCTTCACTATTCAAAGTACCTGAAGCAAAGAGTTATACCATGCTCTGATAATTCCTATACCGAAACTGGCAAAGTACAAAATATTGGAATATTAAACTTACAGCATGGAAATCATAACTATGGAGCTGTTTTACAGGCGTATGCATTGGAAACAGTGGTTAAAAAAATGGGTTTTGATGTTGAAACTATTGATTTCAGAAACAAAAAATCAGCAATCAAGTTTTATATTAAGAATTGTATAAGAAATATAAACGGCAAAAATTACACGGTATTCGAAAAATTCAGAAGCCGAAACATGACGCTTTCCAGGATTTATCCTCATTCCAAGTCACTTTATAAAACCAACTATGATGCAGTCATTGTAGGGAGTGATCAAGTCTGGAGACCGGAATACACTGCCCCCAATCCAGGATCATACTTCCTGGATTTTTGTAGAACCAGTTGCCGCAGAATCTCTTATGCAGCCAGCTTCGGTAGGGACAGATGGGAGTCCAACCAGGAATTGACCGAGACGATTATTGCTGAAATAAGCAAATTCCATGCTGTCTCTGTCAGGGAGTTTTCAGGAAAAACCATATGCGAAAAGATTTTTAACGTAAATGCAGAGCATGTCCTTGATCCTACCCTGCTGGCTGGAGCTGATACCTTTTATCACCTACTAGATTCGAAGGCAAAAAAAAATTCCATTGCCGTATACAAACTCGATAAAGATGAGATTTTTTATAATGATGTAAGACGACTTTCAAGCAGACTAAATCTTAAGATAACTGAACTCTATGATAAGTCCAACTATATAGAGGTCAACAAATGGCTAACAGAAATATATAATTCCAGACTGGTTATTACTGACTCGTTTCACTGTGTTTGTTTCTGCATTCTATTCAACATCGATTTTATTTGTATTGCCAACAGAGATCGCGGTGCCACCAGATTGAAAAGCCTGCTGATGACTCTTGAAATCAGTTGCAGGTTTGTAGAGAGAATCTCCGATATTAGTCTCCAACATATTCTGGGAAACATTGATTTTAACTTATCCAAAAAGATACTTTCTGAATTAAGAAAAACATCGACAAACTTTCTAGCTGAAGCCTTGCAGTGAAAACCAACTTTAAATATAAAGCTGTAATTAAATAATTTGCTAAGTTGATATGGTACAAAGAGATGCCGCTAAGCGGATTCCAACGCAATTTATTCCATCATTTCCACGAGTTTCCTGAGGCAATAATCCATTCGTTGAAAGCTCAACAATTATAGTGCGAGATAAATCACTGAACGAATCATTCTTTACGCTTGTGGACGTAGCTTTCCCCATTTTGAAGGACAACGAGCGCGTGAGCGGGACCAACCTCAGCTCCTTTAAATTCCATACTGACTCCAGGCACCATTTTCGACGAATATAGTGTGGGCGATTGTGGCCGGATTCCGAATTGAGCTTTCCCCGCCGTAACAATCAGGCCGGTGGCCCCCCGGCTGATTTCGAGTACACTGTTCGACCCATACTCGTAGCGACCAACCGCTCTCAGCAGCACTCCTTCCGGCAAGGTTACAAAGACAGGCTCAGGGAAGATCTGAGTGAACACCTCCTGCCGGGGATCTAAGAAACGCCGGCTGATATCGTCCAGCCCTCCGCCACTCGCAGCATCCGCCAGGGTGACAACCCCTAAACCCCTGGCCAGGTTGAACCCCATAAATGTACGCGATCCGTCGCTGCTGCCATTCGACCAGTAGTAAGTTTGTCCGTGGATAGTCGTTTTACGCCAACCCAGGGCCATGCGGGTTACTTCGTCATCTCCCGGCCTGTCGACCGACAATATAAGACGTGCGGCGGCCACCAGATCCTTGGGGCCGCGACCATTGATGAACAGGTCCAGAAGAGACAGAAGATCCTTAGCAGTGGACCGCAAACCTCCAGCCGGCGAGAGAGCACCATCGCTTGTCGGGCCCACCGGGTCGAGATAAAAGTCGTGGCCCTGAGCGCGCCTTCCTGCCTCTCGGGGATCATCCTCAAAGGCGGTATCCTTTAACCCTAAAGGCTCAACCACACGGCGATGCAGTAATTCTGCAAACGAGCTGTCTTCCCTGAGAGCAATTCCCTGCCCCAAAAGTGCAAAGGCCAGATTTGAATATTCAAACTGGGCACCTGGCTCGCGAGTCAAGTGGTAGTCTGGCAAACCGCCATAGAGCTGCTTCAGAGTATAACCCGCGTATTTGTTCAGCGCATCGGGTGCCGATGTGGCGAGATTGTTTGGCCGTAGCGGTAGCGAAGCGCTGTGCGTTGCCAGGTCGGCAAGAGTGATTTGCCGCCCCTCAAAGGTGGGCGTTTTTATGCCGTCTGGCACATATTTTTGCAGCGGATCATCAAGCCGTACGCGCTTCTGCACGACTTCTAGCGCCAGTAGCAACGCGGTAAAAACCTTAGTCAGCGATGCGATCTCAAAAATTGTATCGCCGCCCAGCCGGTACCCGTCCCCGGCATTCGGATCACGCACTGTAATAATGCAACGACCCGAAGAATTTATAGTGCCCGCAACTGCTGCATATGCCGCGTGTTGCTGGAGAATACGGTAACGTACAAGTCGCCGAAATTCGTCAACCTCTTCCTTATCATTGGCAGCAAAAGCATTTCTTACTAAAAGTATTTGGGACAGTGCACAAGAGGTTGCAGCGCCTACAACGAGTTTTGAGAAGTTCCGCCGGTCCATAGAGACCCACCTGTTTATAATTCAGCCAAATATGTGTGCTTGAGACAAAATTATTTGGTCAGAAGTTCACTAAAACAAGAACGCCTCTGCTTAATTCAGTACTATCTCAGCGGAGAAAGCGCTGGCGCTTAATCATCCGCCCAACAAAAGCCAATGCTGGCTGTTCCTTACGAACGGTGTAACAGCGGCCCGGTGACGCCACAGGCCCGCTGTGTAGGGAATCTGCCGGAAAGGTCTAAGCCACAAGCAAGGATCATTGGCTGCGCCAAACGGGCTTTGAAGCCGATACTCAGACCAAAGTCAGAGCTATTAAGGAGTATTTGGCCCTAATTGTTGTATAAGCCTGCAAAAGATAAATTCCGGCAGCGGATACTATTGGAAAAATTTCAATTTATAATATTTTTCCAATTCGCCGACAGAGCTTACCCACATTATGCCAGCCATGTCGGGGGCAATGGGCGCTCCCCAGAGCCCCGTCTCATTCACTTTTGTGGTGATCCCCATACCAGTAATGGAGGTCGCCGCCTGCGGTATAGGTAATTTTTAGCGTATCCAGAAAGTAAGCAGAGTCATCCACTATTAATAATAGTCAAGCTGCACAGTGACCATTGTCTAAGAAGCCAAATAGAGCCTTCTCAAGCTTTTCCTGTGCATCCATAAAGGGAAGGTGATGGCTGTCCTTAAGTATCATTAGACACTTACTACCTCTATACCTTTCATAATCAGCGCTCACCTGCGAAGGAGTAGTGATTGTATCATTTTCACCAACTATAAATAGAGCAGGAAGCTTTAGGTGATCGATATCTCCACTAACACTCATAGCCTGAAGCTCGTTATCCATTTCTGCAGCTAGATTTCCCCGCCGCTCCTGCCAGCCAGGAAACTGTTCATTAATCTTTTCGTCTGCTATGAAACCTCTAATATCGACTCCGTTAGCTATACCGCCATTTGCCCTACTTGCCCATTTTGAGAGAAGCTGATAGTTTTCAGTGGGAGATTCCTGATACTGCTTCAGCTCCTGTATAGCCAACTGATTACCTTCCTTTTTCGCCCATTGCAGCGTCGCGTTTAAGCTGGTTTGTGCCTGTTCCTCTGCACTTTGATAAGAGGAAATAAATACCACCTGTTCCAAATCATCAGGGTGCTCCCTTGCATAAAGGGCTGCAAGCGCTCCACCCCATGAATGACCAATTAAAATTATATTATCTTTCTTATAGCGTTTTTTAAGAAAAGAAACTATATTACGTACATCTTCAATATTGTTCTCTATTGTTAGCGTATCCTTCCTTACTTCAAGAGACCTGCCTGCTCCCCTTTGATGAAGGTATGCAACTAAATATTTTTCTTCAAGTGCCCGCCCAACACCTACCTGGAATGGGATCAACCCCAACTCCACATCTCCCGGTCCTCCATGCAAAAACAGGATTAGTGGCTTGGAAGAATTCCGGCCGGATACCTCCAAGTACACTTTTGCACCATTACTCTCCAGCCACCAATTTGAATCAACCTCGTCCGCCAAGGCATTACAGGATAGAAAAGCAAGAGTGAATCCCGTCAAAAGAAATTTAAACCATTTTGTATTTAACATATGCACACCAAACAGCAGTAAAATTCAGGGTTATCAAGCATCGATGACTAACACAAATCTTAAACCAAACAATCCAGGGTTACTCAATGGATTTAAGAATTTAAAGAACTTGTACTATAAATTTCCGTATATAGCCTGGTATTTGCGATAAGGCGAAAGCAAGATCGGCCGAAGTAACCAATAAAATACAATTTCTCGCAAGGTCAACAAGGGGATATCTCCCAACTTACCGAGCTTTGGTCTACTTCTGTCAGCCAGGCAAAGCCTGGCATTTCCTTTTTCTCCAGTGCAAATACCGGACCGCTATTGATCGAGGCTGCCTACGGCTATGAACAGGCAACCCATCACCGTATTGCACCAGCTTTGGATTGGATCACTGAAACTACTGAAACTGAGTGACCTGATATAGGAATATCGACGGGTCAATAAGTCCGGATTAGAAATGTAGTGAACAGACCTGACCTGACGGTGACCGGCTTCTCTTTTGGGGCTCTGCCAGATCAGGTCTGGTTCGTGAATTCTCCGCCCGGTTAATTTTGCCGTCTATCAGAATTTATCAATGCAGTTCAACATAGCTTGGAACTATTCTTTAGCAGATAATCAGCCCTACCTAATAGGTGATTCAGGGTGATGAAAAAGATGTCGAGATTTTACTTTGACCCAATTTATTGAAATTACTTAGTTCGGAACATCAACTCCTCGACTTTCAAGCCACAATATTACATTTTTTAACGACTTCTCTTGCTCACTACCAGAGGCAAAACGACCCTTTACAGACGTGATTCTATCAACGAGGTCACGACCACTATCATCCTTAAGGCTATAGTCTGCACCTAACTCTAATAACTCACCAACAATATCAAACCGAACTACATCCGCTGCAGCCATAAGTGGGGTCTTCCCACCCATGGACATTCCAAAGACTTCACCACTCGTCTGAGCATTGATATTTGCACCAGCACTGAGCAGCAAGAGCATGGCTTCTCTATTGTCTTCCCCTTTAATTCCTATTGTTTTAAACAAGGGGGTTTCTCCAAACTGTCCAGCAACAAGATTAGGGTTTCCACCGCGTTCTAATGCCGCCTTTAGAAAGCGTAAATCCTTATTCATAGCTGACCAATGTATAACTGAACCACCGGCAAAAACCACGTTTGGATCAGCCCCCAATTCCAGCAGCTTTTCAAATCCGTTTAAATTTCTCATTGCCCAGAATAATGGGGTAGCGTCCTTCGTACCACGAAAATTAACATCCACCCCTTTTTCCACAAGCTCTTCAACTTTAGCCACTTGGCCTTTCCCGGCAGCCTCAGCTAATGTTCTCGCGCCCTGATCAGGGAACATCGTCTTCAGAGACATTTGAGCAACAATTTCTTTGCTCTGTCGCTCGTTGAATTTCTTTTCAGATGAAACCATATCATTGAGATCGATGTTTTCCGCCTGACAACCTGCACTCAAAAAAATAACAGCCGCCAAGAAAATATCTTTGACTTTTACTGATTTCATGATTAACACCCCATCGCCTTACAAATACTGTCCATGGGGTGCCAACCTGCCGCCCCCAGTGATACCTGCTCTCCATAAACTTGCCCCAGACTTATTGCATTAACTCCCTGCACCACATCAAACGAACTATATAAGTGTGTTATTGATCCCGGCATTGGAGCAAGACCTCCCACGGTATTCGAATGAACTGCTGCTGCATTAAATATAGTTGCACTACCTCCGTTCACAATTGCCGAAGCGGCCGCCAGTCCCCCACCTAGTGAATGCCCGACAAAATGGACATTTCCGCCCGTATTCGCGTAAACGAGTCGAGACATTCCTAATGCCTGGGTGTATTGCCTGTTGCTAAGCCCAGCTCCTTGCCGAAGGTTTGCAGGCCAATCCGAGCCACCGTTTGTACCTGCGAAAGCAAGCACGCTATGCCCCGTTTCTTCATGGACAAACAGAGCTGCCTGCAAGCCAGTTTCATCATCCAACCTGACTTGACGTAACCATCGTCACCAGTGTAATCAGGATCGTAAACTCCCTCTGCTAGTCGAGCGTAAGTTACCTCTTGCGCAGTAGGTTCTCTGGCAGCTTTCACACCTGCGCGTACTATTGCAGTAAAAGCCACAGTAGCCGCCCCATGAGCAAACTTGCCCCCCGCCGCCTCGGAAATCACCCCCGACACTACCATTCGGGTGACTATATGGGTGTCCTGCCCCAATCCACCGCCAACGCCCGCGGAGATAAAGCCATGGGCAAATTTGCCCCCACTCAGCTTGGCCAGTATACCCCCGGTTGCACCCCGGATGGCTATATTTGTCGGGCTCTAGCCGCCGGGGAGTGCGGAGAAGGCATCGTCGGCGAACCCAGCAAGACCGCTAAAGGCAAGCGTGGCCCAACACCGCGACTACAGCGGTAGGTCGAACTGATCGGACATCTGCCGCGCACGAAATAGAAATATGTGATGGAAATGCTTGGTACCGTTATTCAGTAACAAGCTTCTTGAGCCGGAGAATAAGGCTATTTTTTTGTGACATCATCACCAATTCCACACTCATCAATGCCGTTAGGTCCCCTTGAATACAGATCGAACTTTTTACTATTCATTCCACATTTGGAAGGATATCTGTAGATCAACGGATTACCCCATTGATCTATGCTTTTCATTTCCCTACCTAGATAAGGACCGTTCCAATTTTTGTGCTGAAGCTCGTTTGCATAAAGCACCCTGAAACCAATTTCATTTGATGGGTAAGAGCCAACATCCTGAAAAACCATATTGAGAGCTTGATCATATATAGATAAATCAATTAATTGTGCGTCGCTTTTCCCAAGAGCCATTTCATCTTGAGAATCCAAATTCAGCATGACAATCCCCACTATGAACATCAGCCCAATGAAAAAAAAGATAGGATTTCTATACCAAGATTTGAATTCATTCATTTGTGAAAGCATTATATATATCTCTCTCTAAAGTCCCTCGCAATCCCCCATGCTCAAGTTGTCGATCCAAAGTATAAATTTCTTCATGCCTGGATGACATCACACCAAACTTTTGCAGAAAACTTGTGTGAGCATTAATGTATCTGGGGTCATTGAAGTGTAAGACTTCGTGGTAGGCTGTGCGCAAGAAGTCTATAGCTGAACGTCCAGTCTGAAGATATTGTTTTGACACAAGTATATTCTCATCGCAACCGAATAAACCACAGCTAATTCCAGCTACGTTGCCGTTCAGCTCGCTGGAATCGACTACTGTAAAACTAGGAACCTCCAAGTCTGACACTTCATCAATGACACTAAGAGCTTTCTCAAAAGACGCGAGGTTTTTGTCAAAGTTTTTCTGCTTTTGCTCTTCAGATAAACCCTCCAACTCCGAACCCACAATACCAGTATTTCTTGCTAGCTTAGACAAACCACCAACAATTACCTTCTTTATAATTGCTGTAAAAGCCACAGTAGCCGCCCCATGAGCAAACTTGCCCCCTGTCGCCTCGGAAATCATCCCCGACACCAGCATTAGGGTGACTATATGGGTGTCCTGCCCAAAACCACCGCCAACGCCCGCGGAGATAAAGCCATGGGCAAATTTGCCCCCACTCAGCTTGGCCAGTATACCCCCGGTTACACCCCGAACGGCTATATTTGTCGGGCTCCAGCCGCCGGGGAGTGCAGAGAAGGCCGCGGCGGAGATACCGGCGATTATGCCATTTTGGAACGCCAGCCCGATATCTCCGGTCACGTGGTAGGTTTGGGCCGCGTTGTAAGCCGCTAGTGCTCCCCCCGGGACTCCGCACCGCTATTAACCCGGCAACTCAATAAGTTGTCGGGTCAATGTAACACCTGGATGCACCACCAAAAGGCGAAGGCTGGCGCACACCCATGAAGAGCCGGCGATTCCGCGTAATCGCACAGAGTTTCAAGAAAGACAAACCGGTCGAAAAGGAATCAACTATTGGAATTTTCGAGTTCATAAAAAAAGCCCCGCGAATGCGGGGCTTTTTATCGACAGACTGGATGAACTGGCTTACATCATGCCGCCCATGCCGCCCATGCCGCCCATACCACCCATATCGGGAGCCGCGGGCTTGTCTTCCGGCAGTTCCGCCACCATGGCTTCGGTGGTGATCATCAGGCCGGCGATGGAGGCCGCTGCCTGCAGTGCGGCGCGGGTCACTTTGGCCGGGTCCAGAATACCCATTTCCAGCATATCGCCGTAGGCACCGGTGGCGGCGTTGTAACCGAAGTTACCCTCGCCCTGCTTCACCTTGTCCACTACAACGGAAGCTTCGTCACCGGCGTTGTCAACGATCTGGCGCATGGGCATTTCCATGGCGCGCATGGCGGCGGCAATGCCGTGGTTCTGGTCTTCGTTGTCACCGCTTACGGAAACCGCCTGGATGGCGCGCACCAGGGCGATACCACCCCCGGGAACCACACCTTCCTCAACGGCGGCGCGGGTCGCGTGCAGTGCGTCTTCCACACGGGCCTTCTTCTCTTTCATTTCGACTTCGGTGGCGGCGCCAACCTTGATCACTGCAACACCGCCAGCCAGTTTGGCCACGCGTTCCTGCAGTTTCTCTTTGTCGTAGTCGGAAGAGGACTCTTCGATCTGGGCACGGATCTGCTTGACGCGGGCCTCAATGTCTTTGACATCGCCGGCGCCATCCACGATCACGGTGTTCTCCTTGGACAGGGTGACGCGCTTGGCGGTACCCAGATGCTCCAGGGTGGTGCCTTCCAGCTCCAGACCCACTTCTTCGGAGATTACGGTGCCACCGGTGAGGATGGCGATGTCCTGCAACATGGCTTTGCGGCGGTCGCCGAAGCCAGGTGCCTTTACGGCGGCCACTTTGACGATGCCGCGCATGCTGTTTACCACCAGGGTGGCCAGGGCTTCACCTTCCACGTCCTCGGCGATGATCAACAGCGGCTTGGAGGCCTTGGCCACCTGCTCCAGCAGCGGCAGCAGATCGCGGATGTTGGAGATCTTCTTGTCCACCAGCAGGATGAAGGGGCTCTCCAGCTCGGCAGTCATGTTCTCCTGATTGGTGATGAAATAAGGAGACAGGTAACCGCGGTCGAACTGCATACCTTCGACAACGTCCAGCTCGTTTTCGAGGCCGGAACCTTCCTCAACGGTGATAACGCCTTCCTTGCCGACTTTTTCCATCGCCTGGGCGATGATGGTGCCGACACTCTCATCGCTGTTGGCGGAGATGGTGCCTACCTGGGCGATGGATTTGTTGTCTTCACAGGGTGTTGCCAGTCCGGCGATGTGATCGACGGCCGCCGCTACGGCCTTGTCGATACCGCGCTTCAGGTCCATGGGGTTGAAGCCGGCGGCGACGGACTTGAGGCCTTCGGTTACGATGGCCTGGGCCAGTACGGTGGCAGTGGTGGTGCCGTCACCGGCGGTGTCGGACGCCTTGGAGGCCACTTCCTTCACCATCTGTGCACCCATGTTCTCGAACTTGTCGCTCAGTTCGATCTCCTTAGCTACGGAGACACCGTCCTTGGTCACTGTGGGGGCGCCAAAGGATTTGTCCAGTACCACATTGCGGCCTTTCGGGCCCAGGGTGGTCTTGACGGCGTCAGCCAGGATATTTACGCCACTCAGCATTTTCTGGCGGGCGTCGTCACCAAATTTAACGTCTTTTGCTGCCATGATTCTTGTTCCTCAAATTCTTTGTGTGCGGTTTCAATAGAAGCTACGGTCAGCCTTCCAGCACACCGTAGATATCGCTTTCATTCATGATGATCAGCTCTTCGCCGTCCACCTTGAGGGTGTTGCTGTCCGCATAGCGGCCGAAAACCACTGTGTCGCCTACTTTCACCGACAGAGCGCGTACATCGCCGTTGTCCAACAGCTTGCCTTCGCCCACGGCAAGGACTTCACCCTGATTGGGCTTCTCTTTGGCTGCGCCCGGCAGAACTATGCCGCCGGAAGTCTTTTCTTCTTCTTCCTTACGGCGCACTACGACGCGGTCGTGTAAAGGACGAATTTTCATGGATAGGCTCTCCATTGAGTCGTTTTAAGGTTTTCCAAATGGAAGACCCTCAGTCTGAGGACCTCCGGTCCAGGCACCCCGGCTGACGGCAGACACGGGGCAAAATCTTCGGGTGGACCCTATCTATGGGCGACACTGCATATTTCAACAGCCGCAAGCAAAAAAATGTGTATCGATACCGGGCGGTTTCCGCTAGCCCCACCAGATTGATTATTTTTTATCCAGATTGCGCTTGTGGGGCTCCCGCTGGTCCCGGGAAAACTCCCCTTCGATGATGTCGTGACCACCGGGCCGGCGATGGGAACCGGCCTGGTAACTGCGGCCCTGTACCACCACATGGCGCAGGAGCCACCCGAGCAGAAGCTGGCGCAGGCCGGGTACCAGGCACGCAAAACCCAGTGCATCGGTGATAAAGCCGGGGGTCAGCAGCAGTGTGCCTCCGGCGGCGAGAAACACCCCCTCCGCCATCTCTCTCGCCGGCAGCTCCCCCACTTGCATCTTCTGCTGGGCGCGCATCAGGGTGGAGAGCCCCTGCCGATGCAGCAATACCAGCCCGACAATGGCGGTCAGGAACACCAGGCCGATGGTCGGCAGCGCCCCTATCTCGCTCCCGACGGTGATCAGCAGCCACATCTCCAAAATGGGCAGGATAATGAAGATCAGCAATAGTGGACGCATTGTCGCTCCTCTGGCGCAGCCCGCTTTTGGGTTGGAGCGTAACTGCTATTTTCGGTAGGATCTGGTTCTATTCCCCGGAACCCCATAGATGTGGGCTATGGCGACAATTCTCAAGCCCGCAGCCACTGTGGACCAGGCGCCGATGGCCGGCACGGCAACCATCGGGGTTTTTGGTACTCTAATCTGCTGGTGCCCACTGCACTAGAGCGGCACTGAGTGACGGCAAGGGACGCTGCTATTTCTCGGGCTGGCGCAAGCCCGAGGAAAGCCAACGATTCCACGTAATTGCGCAGTTTTTCAAGAGCCGTAATCCAATAGATGAGGGATTATCCACTGGGTTACCGGCTTAATGGTACAGGAACGACGATCAGACAGCTTAGCATAGGAGGCGTATATGGCTGGTGAGCAACAGGAAACCCTGGCACCTGTGGTGTCAGTGCGCAAACGCCATCTTCTGGACGAAATTCTGCAACAGGCGGACATTCGCATCAATGGCGACCGCCCCTGGGACATGCGGTTGCACCGACCGGCGGCACTGGACGAGATACTGGCCCGGGGCAGTATGGGCCTGGGGGAATCCTATATGCGCGGGGACTGGGACGCCGCCGCTCTGGACCAGCTCTTCTTTCGTATTCTGCGCCTGGACCTGACCCGGCTTATCAATCCCTGGCGCAGCGCCCTGAGGCTGTTGCGCAGCCACCTGATCAATCTGCAGAGCCGCCGCCGGGCCTTCGAGGTGGGCGAGCGCCACTACGACCTGGGCAACAGTTTTTACGCCGCCATGCTGGACCAGCGCATGGTCTACAGCTGCGGCTACTGGCGCGCGGGGGCAAAGACCCTGGACCAGGCGCAGGAAGCCAAGCTGGACCTTATCTGCCGCAAGCTGGGTCTGCAGCCGGGAATGCGCCTGCTGGATATCGGTTGTGGCTGGGGCAGCCTGGTGAGTTACGCGGCACAGAACTACGGGGTTGAATGTGTGGGCATCACGGTGTCCAAGGAGCAGGCGGCCTATGTGCGGGAGCACTATACGGACCTGCCCGTGGAGGTGCACCTGCAGGACTACCGCAACCTGCGGCAGCAGTTTGACCGCATCGCCAGCGTGGGTATGTTCGAACACGTCGGGCGCCGCAACCACCGCACCTTTATGCAGGTGGCCAAGCGCTGCCTGAAACCGGACGGCCTCTTCCTACTGCATACCATCGGCAAGAACCAGCGTCACTCCACCACCGATCCCTGGATAGAGCACTATATTTTCCCCAATGGAGAACTGCCTTCCGCGGGCCAGATCGGCGATGCAGTGGATCACCTGCTAGTGTGCGAGGACCTGCACAATTTCGGCACTGATTACGACCAGACCCTGATGGCCTGGCACAGTAATTTCGAGCGGCACTGGGAGCAGTTCGCAGGGCAGTACGACCGCCATTTCTACCGCATGTGGCGCTACTATCTGCTGTCCTGCGCCGGCGCCTTCCGGGCCCGGCACATACAGCTGTGGCAGTGGATACTGTCCGACCACAGAACTGGCGGCGTAGCGCGAATTTCCTGACCGGAACTGGCCCGGACCGCACGACCGCCCCTTTTGTGGACAGAGAGCCGAGTCAGATCCGGGCGCCGCCGTCGATATCCAGCACACGCCCGCTGACAAAGTCGTTTTGCAGAATAAAATCGACGGTGGCGGCGATCTCTCCCTGTTCACCCAGCCTGCGCAAGGGCACCTGCTTGACCAGTGAATCCAGAATTTCGGGACGCATCTGCGCCACCATATCGGTATTGATAAAACCCGGCGCTATAGCGGCCACGCGGATGCCGTGGCGGGCCAGCTCCCGGGCCCAGGTGACGGTCATGGCGGCGACACCGGCCTTGCTGGCGGAGTAGTTGGTCTGGCCCATATTACCGGCGCGGGACAGGCTGGAGATGTTGACAATGACACCGCCCTTCCCCGTCTCCACCATCAGCGACGCAGCGGCGCGGCCGCAGAGAAAAACACCGGTCAGGTTCACATCGATCACCGACTGCCACTGGGACAGGGACATACGGTCGGCGACCTTGCCGTCCTTCACCTTGAGCAGCAGGCCGTCGCGCATAATGCCGGCGTTATTGACCAGCGCCTGCAGACCGCCAAAGTCCTCCACGATATGGGTAAAGCCGCGCTCCACCTGTTCCTCGTCTGCCACGTTGACGGAGTAGCCGCGCGCTTCCGCGCCCAGTTCCTGACAGTGGGCCACAGTTTCCCCAAGCCCGTCCCCGTTGACATCCATCAATGCCAGGCGCGCGCCGGCGCCGGCCAGGTGTTCAGCCATGGCCCGGCCAAGACCCTGCCCGGCGCCGGTAATCGCAATAACGCTGTTGGCAATCTTCATTCTGTTCCTCACTGATCGTTGTTTTACCATTGGTAGCCGACACCGACGGTCAGCTTTGTATCTTCCTCTACACTTTCGAGGGAAGGGGTGCTGTCGTACAGCCAGTAGTAGGCGGTCTCCATCAGCAACCCTGCCGCCAGGGGCATTCGCAAGCCGAGTTTGGCGCTGCTCTGGTAATCGTCGCTGCTGTCCAGCGACTGCAGCAGTTCCTGGTCGAAGTAGACTTCCGGCCCAAGGTCAAATTTGTAACGGTAATTCACCGCGGCCCGTGCCGCTGCATAGAGGTCGTCCTGGCCTGTGCTCAGGGCGGGATCGATAAACCGCTCCCGCAGTTTGCTCAGACCACCTTCCACCGACAAGGTTTTTTTGTCCGTGTCGTAAAACAGGTAGCCGAGACCGAGACCGAATTTGGAGCTGAGATCCAGGTTGCGCGCCTCCTCACGTTCCACAGAGGTATTGGCCGCAGCGAACCACTGCTGGGCGAAGATCCAGCGCAGGCTGTAACCCAACCGGTACTTTTCCAGCCCCTCCACCTCGATGTTGTCCTGGTTCTGATAGAGCACATCGACCAGGTGATGCCAGTCGTCGTGGCGAACATCCAGCTTCGCCTTCGCATCCAGGTCCTCGCGCTCCCGGTTGCCGCTCTCCAGCACGCCGCCAACGCTGACACTGCCGTGCACTACCACCGGGTGCCCCAGGAACTGGGCATAGGGTTCGGCGCGCTCCACCGCCGGGAAGTCCACCAGGTAACCGGAACCCTCCTTACAGTAGAGCTCCCATTTTTCCCGCCGGTGCCCGGCCAGGGTACAGGGGTCGTCCCGCCCGGCTATTTTCAGTTCGACGTCGGTATCCAGGGACAGTATCTTGTCCTTGCCGAGCCGGATCTCCCCGAAGGTCTCCGAGTTCCAGACCACAGCCTCCCTCTCCACCAGTACCAGCTGGCCGTGGATGCGGTCGCCATTGTTGAGGGTGAGTATCCCCGCCGCTACGGGAAGGGAGACAAGGGACAGTGAAAGCGCCAGAATACTGGTCAGTTTGGATACAGCTCGAAGCACAACCATGGCGTTGATTTTATAGTGATTAAAATACAGTGGATTTATCGTGGGAACAGAGACCGCAATTCCAACCAATGATGCCATATCTCGCTTCTGCCGGGTACTGGCGGCAATACCCAGAGGGCGAGTGGTCACTTACGGAGACCTGGCCGAAATGGCGGGCTACCCGCGCGCAGCGCGTCTGGCCGGCCAGACGCTGCGCAAGCTGCCAAAGGGCACCAAGCTGCCCTGGCACCGGGTCATCAACGCCCAGGGACGAATATCCCTGCCGGAGCCCCGCGCCGCGCGACAGCGAGAGCTGCTGGAACGGGAGGGGGTGACGCTGTTTAATGGCCGGGTGGAGCTGGGCAGATATCGCTGGCGACCATAACCGGCCCGCTTTTGCACCGCGTCAGCGATCATCCGGGTGACTACCGGCCTCCTCCTGCTCACTATCGCCACGCCAGGGGGCGACGGCGAACAGGAGCAGCATCCCGGGTATGGCCAGGGCGGCACACAGCAGATAGAAATTGGTCCAGCCCATGGCCTCCACCAGAAAACCCGTGGAGGCGTTGGCGACGGTGCGCGGCAACAGGGTCAGAGCCGAAAACAGGGCCAGCTGGGTAGCCGTGTGCAGTTTACTGGTGGTGCGGGCGATAAAGGCGAGGAAGGCGGCTGTCCCCAGCCCCACCCCCAGGTATTCGAATGCGATCACTATCGCCAACAGCCATAAGCTGGGTTCGAAGCCGGGAGTTCCCACCCGGTCTCCGTTCACCTCCGACAAAATCATAAAGCCGAAAATGGACACCAGCTGGATAACGCCAAAAATCCACAGGCACTTGTTGATCCCGATTCGCACCATCAACAGGCCACCGAGAAAACCACCGATGGCCGCCGGCCAGAGTCCGGCATTTTTGGCCACCAGGCCTATGTCGGTTTTGCTGTAGCCCATATCCAGGTAATAGGGCGTGGCCAGTGCCGTCGCCATATTGTCCCCGAGCTTGTACAGAACCATAAACGCCAGCACCAGCAGTGCGGATTTGGTGCCATTGCGGGTGAAAAACTCCACAAATGGCAGAACCATCGCATCGCGGAGGCTTTTGGGGCGCTCGCCCGGGTGCTCCGGTTCTTTGACCAACAGGGTGGTGACTATGCCCACCCCCATAAAGGCGGCAGTGGTGAGAAACACCAGGTTCCAGGGCAGGTGATCGGCCAGGATCAGGCTGAGGGAACCCGGTATCAGCCCGGATATCCGGTAGGCATTGGCATAGAAGGAATTTCCCAGGCCCAGTTCCCGGTTGGGCAGAATTTCACGCCGAAAAGCGTCCAGCACTATATCCTGGCTGGCGCTGAAAAATGCCATCGCAAAACAGAGTACGGCGATGCTCCAAATGTCCACCTGGGGATCGAAGATACCCAGGGTGGCAATGGATGCGACCAGCATTATCTGCATTGCCAACATCCATCCCCGGCGCCGCCCCAGCAGGGGAAACGCATAGCGATCCATTAGCGGAGACCAGAGGAATTTCCAGGTATAGGGCAGACCCAGCAGGGAAAAGAGGCCTATGGTGGCCAGGCTGACCTCCTGCGAGCGCAGCCAGGCGGGCACCAGCTGCACCAGCACATAGAGCGGCATACCGGAGGCGAATCCGGTGGCGACACAGATCAACATGCGGCGGTTGAATACGGCTTGCCGGATCGTTGCTCCAGTCATATTTTTTCTAGGGCCTGTTCACACTTAGGCTGCCGCTTGCTCAATGGCCCCACAGCACTTCCAGCCCGGCTTCCGCCAGCTTGTTGGCGTTGACATTGAAACCCACCATCGCCGGTGTGGCATCGTCGTCCAGCGGCAGCTCCTCCACCTTGAGGGCATAGAGGCGGAACTGGTAGCGGTGGTCCCCATGCCCTGGGGGCGGACAGGCACCACCATAGCCGGGGCTGCCGTAGTCATTGCGCACCTGGGTGGCCTCGGGAACCATGCCGGCCTTGAGATCACCGGCCCCTTCCGGCAGGCTGGTGACGCCTGCCGGAATGTTGAACATCACCCAGTGCCACCAGCCACTGCCGGTGGGTGCATCCGGGTCGAATACCATTAATGCAAAACTTTTGGTTCCCTCCGGCGCACCGCTCCAGCTCAGTTCGGGGGAAATATTTTCGCCGCCGCAGCCAGTGTAAACCTGGGCGAGGGGCATGCGCGCGCCGGCGTTCATGGTGGTGGATGTCAGGGTAAATTCGGCGGCAGAGGACATAGTGGCAGTTACCAGTAGTGCTGTGACAGCCACCAGTTTAGCAGCCGCGGCCCCTACAAATCCCGCCCCCGGAAACCGGTTGCGCCCCATAGTCAGTGCTTTCACTCGCCATTTCCCCCCGGTGGAAACAATTCCGAAACCCTGTCCAGATCCATATTACCGCCGGTGAGCACCACGGCGACATTTTTTTTGCGAAATCGCGCGCCGTGCTCCAGCACTGCGGCCAGGCCGACCGCAGCGGAGGGCTCCACAAGTTGCTTGGTGCGGGTCCACAACAGCCGCATGGCATCGACGATACCCGCTTCGGAAACCGTGACTATGTCCCGTACTGTGCGCCGCACTATGGCGTAATTGCGGTAGCCCAGGGTGGTGCGCAAACCATCGGCGATAGTCTCCGGTGTCTGCTCGGTAACATGGCTGCCGCCGTGCAGTGAGCGCTGAGCGTCGTCGGCACCGGCGGGCTCTGCGCCGATAACCAGCATCTCCGGCGCCAGCGCTGCCACCGCCAGACCAATGCCTGCCAGCAGCCCGCCTCCGCCCACAGGGGCGACAAGGATATCCGGCACTGCACCCAGTTCCCGGCTCTGCTGAATAATCTCCAGCGCCACAGTGCCCTGGCCGGCAATGATCCGGCTGTCGTCGAACGGCGGCACCACATGGGCGCCGCTAGCGGCCACCACCTGTTCCAGCGCCGCATGGCGATCGGCCAGGGTCGGGCCGCAGAGGACAATATCGGCACCGTAGGCCGCCACCGCCTCCCGCTTGGCCCGAGGCGCCGTTTGCGGCATCACAACGGTGCAGGAGAGGCCCCTCTGCGCCGCGGCCCAGGCCAGAGCGGCACCGTGATTACCGGAGGAGTGGGTTGCGACACGCTCAACCCCCGCCGGCAATTGCGCCAGGGCATTTGCCGCACCACGGGCCTTGAAGGCGCCGACTTTTTGCAGGTGTTCGCACTTAAAAAATAGTTTGGCGCCAGTGGCAGTGTCGATCAGGCCGCTGCGCATCAGCGGTGTGCAATGCACCCGCCCGGCGATATTTTGTGCGGCGGTAAAAACATCTGCACTGGTGGGCAGATCGCGGCTGGCGACGGACATAAACTCGGTGCTTCTCCGGTGAGCGGCGGTACGCAGATCCGCCCTGTACAGTGACACTGCGCTATCAATTGTTAAGCCATCAATCCAATAAATGATCCCTCATCCACTGGATTGTCGCCCTGTTCAGCCGCCTGTTAGCGCAGCAAGCGCAGCAGGCGCATCTTGGCGGCGGAAAACGGCGCATAGCGCACACTCAGGTCAAACTTGTAACTGCGCTTCATCACCGCCTTAAAGTGGCTGAAGGTCTTGAAGCCATGCTCACCATGATAGGCGCCCATGCCGCTGGGGCCGACACCCCCAAACGGCAGCTCATGGGCCGCCATAAACATCATGCAGTCATTGATACAGACATTGCCGGCACTGCACTGGGCCAGAATCCGTTTGGTCACCCCATCGTCGCGGGTGAACAGGTACAGTGCCAGGGGCTTATCGCGCCTGTTGACGAACTGCTCGGCCTCCCCTATATGCTCCAGTTCCACCACCGGCAGTACCGGGCCGAAAATCTCCTCCTGCATTACCGCGGATTCTACCGGCACCTTGCGCAGCACCGTGGGAGCGATATAGCGCGCGCCCATATCCATCTGGCCGCCAAAGGCCACCTCTCCGTCGCCGATGTAAGCGGCGATACGCCGGGTGTGGCGGTCGTTGACGATGCGCCCGTAGTCCGCTGAGTCGCGGGGGTTTGAGCCAAACATTTCCCGCACACAGGCTTCGATCGCGGGCAGCAGCCGCTCCGCTGTGGCCCTGGTGCACAGCAAATAGTCCGGGGCTATGCAGGTCTGGCCGGCATTGGTGAACTTGCCCCAGGCGATACGCCGCGCAGTGACATCAATATCTGCATCATCGGCCACGATACAGGGGCTCTTTCCCCCCAGCTCCAGGGTTACCGGCGTCAGGTGCCTGGCCGCTGCGGTCATCACTATCTTGCCCACCTGGCCGCCGCCAGTGTAGAGGATGTGGTCCCAGCGCTGCTCCAGCAGGGCGGTGGTTTCCGCCACTTCGCCCTCGACGCAGGCGAAGGCGTCGCGGTCCAGATAGCGGGGCAGCAATTCCGCAATCAGGCCAGAGGTGGCGGGCGCCAGTTCCGACGGTTTGACCACGGCACAGTTGCCGGCGGCTATGGCCGGCACCAGGGGGGACAGGAGCAGCTGTAGAGGATAGTTCCAGGCGCCGATGATCAGCACCACCCCCAGGGGCTCGGGCTGGATATAGCTTTTGCCCGGCTGCGCCACCAGCGGTGTGGCCGCACGGCGGATGCGGGACCAGCGTTTGAGATTCTTCAGCGCATTGTCGATATCACCGCGAACCACCGATATTTCGGTGGTAAACACCTCCTGGGGCGCCTTGTGCAAGTCGCTGTGCAGGGCATCGATGAACCGGGCTTCGTTTTCCACCAGCATATCCCGCAACCGCATCAGTTGCCGGCGCCGCCAGCTCAGGTCGGCGGAAGTGCCGCTGCTGAAATAAGAGCGCAGACCCGCGACCAGGGCCGGGGCGTTGAGACTCTCACTGTTTGCCGCTGTTGGAGATTTCGTGGTTGCCGCTTCCATTTGATAGTTCCCGCTGAGGTTATTTTCTCTTCTGCATTTTTATTTACACGAAGGGTTGAGCCTGTGCCGGCGAGGTACCCGGGCAACCGGTGCCCGTGACCACGCAGAGTGCAATATTCCGCTCCAGCGCCCCCACGTCAAGCGGACAATTGGGACAAAATTCCAAATTTAGTACCAGTTCACCTACAAGGTACCAATGGGAAACTCAGATATCGAACAGCACCGCCAGGGCCAGCGCGGTGATCCATAGCAGCAGAGCCCGCGACAACAGCGCCTGCAGGCCTTCCAACTGGGCGCCGCAATATCGCTGCGCCTCGCCGGTCTCCACGCCCGCACTGCACTGGCTGGCATCTATCCCCCCCAGCGCCCCCTCCAGGTACACTTCCAGTACCTGATCCGTGCTCCGCTCGCGGCAGGTCAGGCAGTTTTTCCAGGCGCGAAAACAACCGACAAAATTGCCGACAATAGCGAAGCTGAAGCCCATCACGCGCACCGGCACCCATTCCAGCAACCACAGCCAGCGCTGCGCCAGCTCCGGATCGCCTTGCGACTCGTCCAACTCGGCGTACAGGGCGCTCAGGCGAAACAACAGGGCGCCCGGAATTCCCAGCAGGACGAACCAGAAGAGCACCGCGAACAGGCGCTCGAAGGCGGTATAGGCGGCGCCGCGGAACACCTGTTCGTGCAATTGCTCCGGGGTGGCACCCTCCTGTTCGTGCAGCTCTTTCAGCAGCGGTGCCGCCGCCTCCCGCGCCGCAGTCAAATCGCCCTGGTACCAGTTGCGCAGGTATGTGGACACGCATTCATTGAAGTTCCCGCGCCCCAGACAATAGAGCAGCAGCGGTACCCCGGCACACAAAATGCCGAGCCGGCCCAGGAGCGCCTCGGCCAGCACCATGATGACGGCACTGAGCAGCACCGGCGGCAGTACGGTGGCGCCCAGCAGCAGGCCGGGGTTGTCCCTCAGGGACCCCGGCAGCTTGCGGTGCCACCAGGCGAACCAAGCATCCCGGTGAACCGGCGCGCCGGAACCCCATAGCTGGACCAGGCCGAGGGCCAGCAATACAGTCAGCAGAGCCATAGCAATTCCCACTTGGTAAACTCGTGCGGGAAGAATAACGCCGGAGCTGCAGCGGAAAAACCCTTGATGCTGCGATTCGGGGCAATTAGGCGGTATCCGATAACAGGGCGCTCAACTCTGTGTGGTAGCGACCCCAGTCGAACCCGGGACCAGGATCCAGCTTGCGGTCCGGGGCTATGTCCGAGTGGCCGGTGATGTTGTCGGAGGTAATGCCCGGGTAGGCGAGCATGATAGCGGCGGTCACCTCCGCCAATGCCTGGTACTGGGCGTCGGTGTAGCTGTCCGAATCCAGCCCTTCCAGTTCAATCCCGACGGAAAAGTCATTGCAGTCACTGCGACCGCAAAAGGACGACTGCCCGGCGTGCCAGGCGCGCTTGTCCAGCGGCACATACTGGGTGACCCGGCCGTGCCGGTCGATCAGCAGGTGTGCAGATACCCGCAGCCCGGCAATCCCCTCGAAATAGGGATCCGCGTCGACGTCCAGGGCACCGGAAAAAAAATCATCGATATGGGAGCCGCCATATTGTCCCGGCGGCAGGCTGATACAGTGAATCACCAGCAGTTCGATGGGCGTGTCCGCGGGCCTTTGATCGCAGTGGGGGCTGGGTACTCTGCGGGCCCCCGCCAGCCATCCGGATTCCAACTGATACTTCACACCGATACCCCACTGTTGCCCGGCTGCCGCGCCAGGGTAATAAATTGGCTTTTTGACCAGTAGATAACGCCCCACCCAATGGCTTGTCGCCTCTGCCACCTACTAGCAGGTTGTTGAAAAAGGCATCCTGCCTGTTTCAAAACACGAAAAGCGAAAAATGTGATTTTCACTTTTCTCCCAAAATCAACGGCTTAGGCGTCGTTGATTTTGCCGGAACATCCATATTCCGGTACCAGGCGTCGAAATTCTTCGAATTTCAACAGCCTGCTAAAGGATCGACTGGGGCAACGGTTCAATAATAGAAAAAGGGTGGGCGAGCGCCAAGCGCACTCCGCGGTGGGGGAAACGGTGTGCGCCTAACAGGCTGCTGAAGAAAGCTTTGCCAGCCGCCTGCTGTCTCGAACAGGTATATACAGGGGGGAAATCAAGCGTGAAACCACTTGATTTGTCGTGGAGGCTTTGCGCATGTGCAATGTCGACAGGTCCTAGGTATGACTCCTGGTGCCGCGGCGCACATCGTTGATAACCGACTGCAGTGCCCGCTCGAACAACATGCCGTCATCCAGCGGCATCAACTCCATGCTGCGCAATGCCAGCGCCAGTTCCCGGCGTGAAAACTCCGCCACCTTGGCGCCGTTGCGATTGACGAAAATAAACTGGTCGATATCCCGGATTACCGCAGCTAGGCGACAGCGAAACTGTTCACTGTCGGAGCGTTTGAACTCAAACCAGTTGCCCTGGGACAGGCGGAACGTCTGCTGCCAGTGGGGGTCCTCCTCAGAAATCGCCACCTCTTCCGCGCCAGAAGACGGCTCGGCGACCACTTCCGCCGCCGCAGCGACCTCCTGTAATTCCTCCACTTCAGGCAGAGGCGCCTCCACCTCGCTGCCGCTGACTTCCGCTGTCCCGACGACCTCCGCAGCGGGAGTCTCTTCGAGTGGGGTCTCTTGTGCCTGTGCGGCCTGTTCGCGCTCGGCAAGAATGCGCTGCGCCAGGGCGAACTGTTCGCGATAGATGTCTTTCAGCCCGCCAAACAGCCGCCGCGCCTCGAAGGGACTCACGGACACCATCTCCAGCGTATCCCGCAGCCGCTGTTGCAGGGACGGCAGCAATTGTTGCAGCTGCTGCTGATTTTCCGGCATGGGGGCCTCGACGCTCCAGATCAGGTCGCGCGCTGTCCTCACACCCTTTGCCCAGGCTTCGCTGTCGCTGCCCTCTTTGACACAGATCAGAAACAGGGCGTGATTCCACACCTTTTCCAACCAGTCGGAAACGACACCGGGCAATTCACGCTCGGCGGACAAGGCCTCCAATACCGCGGCCACGCGGGCCCGCGCAGCCTGGGTTTTGGCTCGACCATCCGCTTCATCCACAATGCGCTGTTCCAGCATTGCCGCGCGCTTTTTCTCCCTCGCGGTGAAGCTGCGAAGTTGCTGCAGCAGCTGGTCGAAAATGGAGATGTCCTCCTCGAATTCATTCACCACCGAATCCACAACCCTGGCCACTTCGCAGAACAGCGGATCCGTCTCGTATTGCTCCCCGGCCTGCCAGCCGGTACTGGCATCCGCCAGCTCATTGAGTAATTTGCGTGCCGGATGGCCGCCTTTGCTGAAAAAGGATTTATCGGCGATGGCGACTTTGAGCAGCGGAAGCTGCAGGCGCCCCAGGTGACTTTTGATGGGCTCTGCCAGGTTGCGGTCGTCAAGCATAAACGAGAACAGCATTTCCACCAGCTTGATGACGTCCCGATCCGCCTTGGCCAGGGACGCTGAACGCTGTTGTTCCACCAGTTGCTGCTGCAGCAGACTGTTCACATCGAGCAGCTGAGGCCGCTCAGTGAGCGCACTGGCCTGGGCCTGCAGGGCGCCGAGTTGCATCACCAGGTCACTCGGTGCCATGGGCGCCAGTCCCGCCGTAGCAGGCAGCAGTCCGGGGGCGAAGTGGCCACCGCCGGCGCCCAGTTCCGGGCCGGGGCCGCCGGGGGCCTGCCCCCCCGGTGTCATCTGCCCCCCAGCGCGGGCCATCCCGGGACCGGGCCCGGGAGTCGTCGGCTGGGACCGCCGCCTGGCTTCCCGCCGCTGCTGGCGCAGCGTAGGCAGCACCCCCTGCCCCACCAACAGCTGATTAGCGCTCTGGTAAAAATCGTCGAGATGCTGCACCACATGCTGCTCAAATTTCTTCAGCAGGGTGAGGCGGGCGCGGATATGCAGATTGAGCGGACGCACCGCCTCCACACAGGCGGTACAGATTGCATCCACGCCGATAGGGTTGTTCTTGTTGGAGATTTTTTCGCTGTACAGCGTATCCAGGCGCAGTGTCAGTTCGGTGACCTGCTCGCCGTAGGCGCGCTTGGCACTGGCCACCATGGTATCGACCGCGACCAGTTGCTCCAGATCATCGTTGTGTACCAGCGACAGGTTTTCCGCACCCACACTTTCGCCGGCTTCAGACTCTGCGGGTGACTGGAAGGCTTCGGCAATATTGCCCACAAGACAGTCCACGACCCGCCCGCGCTCGACCCGCAACAGTCGCAGGGCGTGAAACAAACCGTCCTGTTCCTCCTGCCGGTGCGCGCGCTCCGCCATGGCGAACAGCGAATCATCCACCTTGGCGAACACCTGCTTGACCCGTTCGCGCAGCTGCTCGGTGGCGTAGTCCCGCAGTGCAGTCACCGCCGGAGACAGTATTGTTTCGGCTGCTAAAGAAATATCTGGGGCACTGTTACCTCTATGCCGCAGGGAGACCACCTTGCCGTGCTGTTTTTTATCCACATCTTCCTCTGCGTAACTGGCGGACACCTTGCTGGCGCCCTCTATACCCAGGCGGACACCCGGCTGACAGCCATTTTTCCGGCCACCAGCAGGTGCACCCGCTCAGGGGCAGCTCGCCGCTCCCCGCACCACAATTCGGGGAAAATTGCGGTTTACGACAGGTTACAAGAGCCACGAGACAAATTTCGGCGCCTTGATTCTACCCCCTCAACCTCTGGCCCTGGCAAGTGCAAATCGCGACTTTGTGATCGCGGTCACAGCCGTCCGGTCAATCTTTGGCAGGCCTGCTACAGCAAATAACAATGCGCCTCCGTGGGCGGGGCATGGATAGGCCCTAACTGGGATGTTCGGGTCGCAAGTCAAGCGTGTAACTGCTTGATTTGTCGCGGAGGGTTTGCGTACATGCGCCGCAAACCCGGGTTGGGGAAAGCCAGGGAAGGCTTTTCAACAATCTGCTGGAGCGCACCCTTTTTGGTAAACTTGCGCCGCGTCGTTTTGAGATTTTGTCATGCACCCCCGAGACTCTGTGATTCCCAACCTGATCCACGATCTGAACCGTTCGGTGAGCACCGCACTGGCGGAAGATGTGGGTACGGGCGATATCTCCGCACAACTGATCCCGGCGGACCGGCGGGCCCGGGCGCGGATCGTTACCCGGGAGGCGTGCACCCTTTGCGGGCGCGCCTGGGTGGACGAAGTGTTCCGGCAGCTGGATCCGGACCTGCGGCTGACCTGGCGCTTTGACGACGGCGACAGAGTTGACGCCGGTGCAGTGCTGCTGGAGTTGGAAGGCAAGGCGCGCTCTATCCTGACCGGCGAGCGCACCGCGCTGAACTTCCTGCAGACTCTGTCCGGCACCGCCACTGTCGCTGCCCACTATGCGGCCTGTGCCGGGAACAACCAGATCCGTGTGCTGGATACCCGCAAGACCATTCCCGGTCTGCGCAGCGCACAGAAATATGCGGTTCTGTGCGGTGGCTGCAACAACCACAGGTTCGGGCTCTACGACGCCTTTCTGATCAAGGAAAACCACATCGCCGCCGCCGGCGGTATCGCCAGCGCAGTGTCCCAGGCCCGCACTATCAAGGCGGACGCGCTGGTGGAAGTGGAGGTGGAGAGCCTGGACGAACTGCGCCAGGCGCTGGCGGCCGGGGCGGATGTGATCATGCTGGATGAGTTCAGTGACACAGACACCAAAACCGCACTGGAACTGGCACGGGGAAAGGCGCAGATCGAAATTTCCGGCAGCGTCGACAGCGAGCGGCTAAAGCAGCTGGCACAACTGGAGGTGGACTCTGTGTCCTGCGGCAGCCTGACCAAGCACCTGAGAGCCATAGATCTGTCCCTGCGCATCGACCTGTAAGCGGCGGTCTCGGTCAGTGGTGGTGTGAGTGCTCCGACTGGCCGCTTTGCGGTGCGCTGTGCGGGCCGTGAGCACCGTGGTTTCCGTGGCCGAGCCCGCCCCAGATGGTCCAGAGGCCGAACAGCAGAATGGCACCGGCGAACAGCAGCCGCACCCCGGTTTTCTGTACCAGCCCGCGCACACTGGAAGCCGCCGCCCCGGTGGCCAGCATTGCGGGCACAGTACCCAGCCCGAAGGCCAGCATCGCCAGTGCCGCCGACACGCCGCCGCCCTGGGCCAGGGCGAAAGTCAGCGCGCTGTAGACCAGGCCGCAGGGCAGCCAGCCCCACACAGCACCCAGGGCCAGCGCCTGGGAGGAAGAACGCACCGGCAGCAGCCGCGCTGACAGAGGTTGCAGATACCGCCACAAATAAGCGCCGCCGCGCTCCAGCCATACCAGCCCACGCCACCAGCCGGCGATGTACAGTGCCATGGCCACCAGCATGACCCCGGCAATCACACGCAGCGGGCCCAGCGCCGGCACCAGTGCCGCGCCCAGGGCGCCGACGATCGCGCCCATCAGTGTATAGCTGCCCAGGCGCCCGGCGGAGTAGGACAGCAGCTGCTGCCATTCAGTTTTACCGCTGTCGGAGGCCATGCCCAGGGCACCGGCGATACCACCGCACATACCGACACAGTGGCCGCTGCCGAGAAATCCAACTGCCAGAGCCGCGGCGATGAAACCCCAGTCGGTCACGGGCGCTGCTCCGGCTCCGCCGGCGCCTCGCCGCCGCCCTGTACTCCTGCACCCTCCCGGTCATCGTCGAACAGGATGCGCCGCCCTTCGGTTTCCAGGTCGTCGTACTGGCCGCTGTTGACGGCCCAGAAAAAGACTTTCACCGCGATGGCGACGAATAGGATGGCGATGGGGATCAGGAAATACAGACTGCTCATTCAGTGATCTCCCGGTCCGGCCAGGGCCGTACCGGCTACATTGGTTGTGGATGGGCGGGATTCCCCCGCCGGCTGCCAGCGCGACAGGCGCAGTGAATTCAACACCACGATCAGCGAACTGGCCGACATGCCCAGTGCTGCCACCCAGGGCGGGACCAGCCCGCAGGCCGCCAGCGGCAGCGCCAGTGCATTGTAACCCAGGGCCCACAGCAGATTCTGACGGATTATGTGCCGGCAGCGACGCGCCAGCAGCAACGCCCGGGGTAATACCCGGAGATCGCCGCGCAACAGAATGGCGTCCGCCCTGGACTGGGCCAGGTCGGCGGCGGACAGCATGGCCACGGACCCATCGGCGCCGGACAGCACCGGCACGTCATTGATGCCGTCGCCCACCATCAGCACCCGTTCTCCGGCCTCCTGGAGGCTGCGCAAATGAGCCAGTTTGTCTTCCGGTGAGACACCGGCACGGTATTGGTCGATACCCACCACTGCAGCGAGGCGCGCCACCTCAGGGGAGGGGTCGCCGCTGAGCAGCTCCGCTTTCAGTCCGACATCCCGCAGCTGCGCCAACGCCATCTGTGCGGAGGGGCGCAGCCGGTCCCCGATCAGTATCCAGGCGATGGGTCCGTCGTCGTCCCCCAGCAGCAGCCACTGCCCTTCCCCCCCGGGTATCGCAGGTGCGGCCTGGGCGGCGAAATCCGGGCGGCCCAGGCGCAAGCACTGGCCCTGGACCCGTCCCTCGACACCCTGCCCTGTGTGCACCCGTACGTCAGATGCGGCCAGCTGGCCGGACCAGGCGCGAAAGGCCCGCGCCAGGGGATGGCCGGTCTGCCATTCCAGCGCGCCGGCCACCTGCCGGACCTGCTGCTCGCACCAGCTTTCCCGCAACAATTGAATCCGCACCACCTGGGGCTCCCCAAGGGTCAGGGTTCCGGTCTTGTCCAGCACAACCCGTGTGATCCCCGGCAATGTTTGCAGCAGGTGTCCCCCGGCCACCAGAAGTCCCAGCTGCTGCAGCCTAAGGGTCGCCGCCGCCAGTGCGGCGGGGGTGGCCAGGGACAGGGCGCAGGGGCAGGTGACCACCAGTACCGACAGGGCCACCCAAAAGGCCCGCTGCGGATCTATCTGCCACCACACCGCAAAGGCTGCGGCCGCAATAACCAACACCGCGCCGACGAAGACACCGGCGATACGGTCCGCCAGGGCTACCTGTTTCGGCTTGTGAAGCTGCGCATCCTCCACCAGTCGCTCGATGGCCGACAAGCGTGTGGATTTACCCGCTGCAGTCACCCGCACCTCCAGCGCTGAATCGCCGTTGACGCTGCCGGCAAACACCTGGCTGCCTTTTTCTTTCTGCTGCAGGGCTGCCTCTCCACTGAGCAGGGATTCGTCCACGCCGCTGCTGCCGTCGACCACCTCGCCATCGGCGGGGATAGTGTCCCCCGGTCGCAACAGGATGCGATCATCCACGCGCAGGGCGGTCACCGGCACAGACCGGGTCCCATCCGCTCCCATTCGGTTTGCAGTCAGGGGCAGCAGCTGCGCCAGGCCACCGCTGGCGAGTCCGGCCCTGTGGCGGGCGCGCATCTCCACCGTCCGCCCCAGCAACAGGAAGAAGGTAAACATAGAGATAGACTCGAAATAGACTTCGCCCACATCGAACAGAGTGGCGTAAAAGCTCGCGGCGTAGGCCAGCCCGATAGCCAGCGACACCGGCACATCCATACTCAAATGGCGCCCGGTCAGGCTGCGCCAGGCGGCAGCGAAAAATGGTCGCGCAGCGTAGAAAACGACGGGTGTGGCGACCAGAAGGGAGACCCAGCGCAGATAGCGTTCCAGTTCGCGATCGATACCGGTGGCGGCACCGAAGTAAAGCGCCACGGCGAACATCATCACCTGCATGGTGCCCAGCCCGGCCACACCCAGGCGGCGCAACGCCGCCCGCCGCTCCGTTTGGATCAGCTGTTCGCTGTTGCCGGCGGTGGCCGCGGCCGGGCGGTAACCGATACGCGCCAGTTCGGTGAACAGGGCACTGGGCTGCAACCGGGCGGGGTCGAAGCAAATCTGCGCCCGCTGGGTACTGGCGTTGACGGAAACCCGCTCCACCCCATCCAGGCGTCCCAGGTGTTTCTCGATCAGCCACACACAGGCCGCACAGCTGATACCGCCTACCAGCAGTGCGGCGATTTTGGCTCCCTGGTCCGAATCGCGCACAAACTCCGCCTGCACCTCGGGCAGGTCGTATGCCTGCCACTGGGAGGGATCCGGCGTACCCTGATCCGGGCGTTCGTTGCGCGCATCGCGGTAGCGATAAAAACTGTCCAGGCCGCCGGCGACAATGGCCCCCGCCACCGCCTGGCAACCGGGGCAGCACATGGGCCGCTCGGTGCCGCCGATCAATACCGGAAAGGAACTGCCGGGCGCTACCGGCAGACCGCAGTGAAAACAATTGACAGCTGTCATTGGCTCGCCGGGTTGAGGGGAGCGGCCCGACCCAGGTCGAAATTGATCTCCCCGGTCAGGCGCCACGCCGCCTGCAGGTGCCGGTCCGGATCCAGCTCCGGCATCAGGCGCAGGTACCAGCGGTGCCGCATATCCCCGTCGAAGCTGCCGCTATAGCGGCTGGCGGAAACCCGGGACAGTAAAATATTGCGATCCAGGTTCGCCTCCACCGGGTGGCTGAGGGTCAGCAACAACTGTGGCGGCAAGTCAAAATCGCCATTGAGTTCCAGGGTCACCGCCTGGCCCTCAAACTGCAACAGGCCCGCCAGTCCCAGCTGGCGGGCCTTTTCATCCTGCTCGGCGGTGTAGTGGTACATGAGGCCGTCTTTGTAATAGGTGTCGCTGACGGTATCGTCGGCGTAGCGCACGGCGATGGAGACCATTACCAGGGTCACCAGGACCACCAGCACCAGTGGCGCCATCACCAGCCACAGCCAGGGTTCCCGATACCAGGGTTTGGTGGTTTGTTTCGTCACCATATTAACCGCCTCTCAGGGCCCGCAGCCCGTCACTCTTTCCCTGCCCTTACCTTTTGGGGCCGATAAAAACTGTCTGGTGCCGGTCCTGCAGTTCCGGCTGATCCACCGCTTGCACCACGATATGGATATCGTGCTTGCTATCCCGCAGTTGATCCTTGGGCACACTGACGCGAATCGGCACCGCATAAATTTCCCCGGACCCCACGTAAATCTGTCGCGGCTTGCGCAGTGAGTAATCCACACCCTCGCGGCCCTCGACGCGAATGGAAAACTCGTGCGCAGTCCGATCCATATTATTGATTTTCACCGTGTAGACATTCTGGATATCGCCGCGGTATTCCCGGTACATACGGGCGCCCCGGTCGCGCAGCACTTCCGCCTCGACCGGGCTCCGCGTCAGCAGCTGATAACTGAACAATCCAACCATCGCCGCCAGCACCAATGCGTAGCCAAATAGGCGCGGCCGCAGATAGTTGGTCCTGCCGGTCTCCAGCTCGTCCTCGGAGGTAAAGCGGATCAGTCCGCGCGGATAGCCCATTTTGTCCATGACACTGTTGCAGGCGTCCACACACAGGCCACAGTTGATACACTCGTACTGCATCCCATCGCGGATATCGATATCCACCGGACAGACCTGGACACACCAGTAGCAGTCGATGCAGTCGCCCAGCCCTTCAGACTGGTAATCGATACCTTTCTTGCGCGGCCCGCGGGTCTCGCCCCGGCGCGCATCATACTGAACCGCCAGTGTGTCCTGGTCGTACATCACCGACTGGAAACGCGCGTAAGGGCACATGTATTTGCAGACCTGCTCGCGCAAAAAACCCGCATTAAAGAAAGTAGCCAGAGTGAAAAAAGCCACCCAGAAAACCGCTTGCGGGTGTGCTTTCAGGCTGGCGAGATCCACCACCAGATCGCGGATACCGTAGAAATAACCCACAAAGGCCAGCGCCGTGGCGGCGGCGATCAACAGCCAGATAGCGTAGGTGCCGGATTTGCGCAGGGCCTTTTCCAGGCTCCAGGGCGCGGCGTCGAGTTTGATGCGCTTGGCCCTGTCCCCCTCGCACAGCCTTTCCGCCCACATAAACATCATGGTCCACACCGTCTGCGGACAGGTAAAACCACACCAGACCCGCCCGAGCCAGGTGGTGACCGCGAACAGCGCGAACGCCGCCATGATCAGTATCCAGGCCAGCAGGAAGCCATCCTGGGGGCCGAAAGTGGACCAGAGAATGTGGAATTTGCGCTCCGGCAGATCAAACAACACAGCCTGGCGGCCTTCCAGATTGATCCAGGGTATAAAGAAGAAAGCGGCCAACAGCGGCAGACCGGTGTATTTGCGCACGCGGGTGTAAATGCCGCTGATGTGGCGGGTATAAACCTTATCGTCGGACTCGTAGAGCATGCGATAGCGCACCTGGCCATCGCCCTCCTGCTCTTCCCGAGTGGGGATCAGATCACTCACCAAAAACCTCACTTTGGCTCCGGGCAGCGGGGAGCACTCTTCGTCAGCTAAACAATGAGGCTTTTGTTCTTCGTCCCTGCGCGCCCGTGTTGTCAGGCCCCCCGCCGGCGGCGGATGGGGCCGGTGCTACCACTCAGCGGCGGCTCACTGCTCCACCTCTTCCTGCCGGGACAGGCTGTATACATAGGCGGCCACCAGGCGGATCTTGTCGTCGCGCAGCTTGTCGCTCTGCGACGGCATCTGGTTGCTGCGACCGCCGCGAATGGTGTGCTGAATCTGCTCGCGACTGCTGCCGTAGAGCCAGATATTATTGGTCAGGTTGGGCGCACCGATTGCCTGGTTTCCCTTGGCGTCCAGCCCGTGACAGGCCATACATACGCGGTCGAACACCTGCTTGCCCTGTGCGGCCATCTCCGCATTGTGCTCCAGGCCGTTCAGCGCCAGCACATACTCGGCGGTATTTCGCACACCCTCTTCACCGATAATCGGCTCCTGTGGCGGCATCACCCCCTGGCGTCCCTGGTACAGGGTTTGCAGAATCTTTTCCGGAGTACCGCCGTAGAGCCAGTCATCATCGGTGAGATTGGGGAAACCATAGTTGCCGCCACCATCGGCGCCGTGGCAGACGGCACAGTTATTGGCAAAAATGCGCGCACCCATTTTCAGCGCCTGGGGATTCTCGGCAATCTGCTCCACTGGCATCTGCGCGTATTGGCCAAAAGTCTGGTCAAATTTCTCCATCGCCTTTTCCTGGCTGCGTTCCAGCTGCCCCACGGAGGTCCAGCCGGCGATGCCCTTGAAGTTGCCCATGCCCGGGTAGATGACCAGATAAATGGCGGAGAAAATCAGCGTGCCGACAAACAGCATAAACCACCAGCGCGGCAGGGGGTTGTCATATTCCTCAATGCCGTCGTAGACGTGTCCGGTGGTCTCGTTACCGGGTTCATCCTGATCGCTCACCGCCACCTTGCGGTTGGCGAACAACACCCAGATGATCAGTGCCAGGTTGGCGAGGGTGAGTACTATGACCCATAAACTCCAGAATGTACTCATTGCTTGTCCTGCCCCTTGTTCTGTTCCGCCGAAGGCGGGTGCTCTTGTCCCCCACCCGCGGCCGATTCGTCTTCTATATCTTTTCCATCCGCCTTGTAGGCTGCGCGCCGCGACTGCTCCTCATCTGCGAATGGCAGCTGGGCGTCCTCTTCGAAGCGCTTTTTGCGTTTGGGGGAAAAGGCCCACCAGCATATGGCGATGAAGGCCACAGCTCCGAGTACGACAGCGATCTGACGCAATACATTGATATCCATCTGTGGGTACTCCCTGTTCAGCGCTTCTGTTGCACCAGGACACCCAGCTGTTGCAGGTAGGCCACCAGTGCGTCGATTTCCTTCACCCGACCACCCACGAACGGCTCGCGCGCCTTGGCAATATCTTCATCCGTATAAGGCACACCGGCGAAGCGCAGAGCGCGCATCTTATTGGCGGTGTGCTCACCGGTGACCACATTGTCGAACAGCCAGGGAAAGGCGGGCATATTGGATTCCGGCACCACATTGCGCGGGTTGTACAGGTGGGCCCTGTGCCACTCATCGGAATAGCGGCCACCAACCCGGGCCAGATCCGGACCTGTGCGCTTGGAACCCCACAGGAAGGGGTGTTCGTACACATTCTCCTGCGCCATGGAATAGTGGCCGTAACGTTCCACCTCAGCCCGCAGCGGCCGCACCATTTGCGTGTGGCAGACGTGGCAGCCCTCGCGGATGTAGATATCGCGGCCCTCCAGAACCACCGGATCCCAGGGCTTGAGTCCCGCTATCGGCTCATTGTTCGCCTTGATAAAAAACTGTGGAACTATCTCCACCAGCGCTCCGAAGCTGATGGCGACAATGATAAAGAGCACCATCAGGCCAATGTTTTTCTCGACGATGTCATGGTTTTTCATTGCCTGGTCTCCTACTGTGCGGGCTGGGCGAGCGGCACTGTGTTGTCCTGCTGGGCGGAGTTCTCTTTGTCCGTCACCGTGCGGTACACGTTGTAGGCCATCAGCAGCATCCCGATCAGGAAGAAAGCACCACCGATAAAGCGCACGATATAGCCCGGATAGCTGGCGATGACACTCTCCACAAAGCTGTAGGTGAGGGTGCCGTCGGCGTTGAAGGCGCGCCACATCAGCCCCTGGGTGATGCCGTTGACCCACATGGCGGCGATATACAGCACCGTGCCCACGGTCGCCAGCCAGAAGTGCGCATTGATCAGTTTCACGCTATACATCTCCTTGCGGTGGAACAGCACCGGCACCAGGTGATAGAGGGCACCGATGGAGATCATCGCCACCCAGCCCAGGGCACCGGAATGCACATGGCCGATGGTCCAGTCTGTATTGTGGGACAGGGCATTCACCGTCTTGATGGACATCATCGGGCCTTCAAAAGTGGACATGCCGTAGAAAGACAGGGACACCACCAGAAAACGCAGGGTTGGGTCGGTGCGCAACTTGTGCCATGCACCGGACAGGGTCATGATGCCGTTGATCATGCCCCCCCAGGACGGAGCCAATAGAATCACGGACATGATCATCGCCAGACTCTGAGTCCAGTCCGGCAGGGCTGAATAGTGCAAATGGTGGCCGCCGGCCCACACGTAGATGGAGATCAGGGCCCAAAAGTGCACTATGGACAGCTGGTAGGAATAGATTGGGCGACCGGCCTGTTTTGGCACAAAGTAGTACATGATGCCGAGGAAAGCCGCGGTCAGGAAAAAGCCCACTGCATTGTGGCCGTACCACCACTGGATCATGGCATCAGTGGTACCGGCAAACAGGGAATAGGATTTGAAGGCCGAGACCGGCACTTCCAGATTGTTAACAACGTACAAGAAGGCAATAGTGACGATATAGGCGCCAAAGAACCAGTTCGCCACATAAATGTGGGAAGTGCGGCGCTGGGCGATGGTACCGAAGAACACCAGCGCATAGGCGATCCAAATCACTGTCACCAGAATATCGATCGGCCACTCCAGCTCCGCGTACTCCTTGGTGGTGGTCAGGCCCATGGGCAGGGTGATGGCCGCCGCCACTATGACCACCTGCCAGCCCCAGAAGGTAAACGGCACCAGCCACCCCCCCCACAGCGGGGTCTGGCAGGTGCGCTGCACCACGTAATAGGAAGTAGCGAACAACACACTGCCACCGAACGCGAAAATCACCGCGTTGGTATGCAGGGGGCGCAGGCGGCCAAAGTGGCTGAATGGCTGAAAAAAGTCGTTCAGCTCCGGCCACGCCAGCTGAGCCGCGAGCAGTACCCCGACACCCATACCGACGATGCCCCAGACCACCGACATAATGGTGAACTGGCGTACGATTTTGTAGTCATAGTCCAGCGCGGGGCCGGTCTTTGCCACGGTTGTCGTCATTTTATTACTTCCGTTGCTTGGTAAGGTTCGTTTCCACTAAACATGCGGCAGCCCGCCGTTAGATTTACAGCTACATCCAATCAAAGTAGTCCGAGCCGCCCCGCAGGCGACGATTTAAACGCATCATTCACCCGCAGAAACTGATCTAGATCAGTTTTCGCTCCTTGCGGGCCGCGATACGCAGACGCAGGGCGTTCAATTTGATGAATCCCTCCGCATCCTTCTGGTTGTATGCGCCGGCATCCTCTTCAAAAGTGGCGATACGCTCGTCGAATAAGCTGTCCGCCGACCGGCGCCCAACACAGGTGACGCCGCCCTTGTAGAGCTTCAGCCGCACGTCGCCATTGACCACCTTTTGCGAATCGTCAATGGCCAGCTGCAGCATCTGGCGCTCCGGCGACCACCAGTAACCGTTGTAAATCAACTGCGCGTAGCGGGGCATCAACTCGTCTTTAAGGTGCGCGACTTCGCGATCGAGGGTTATCGACTCAATGGCCCGGTGGGCCTTCAGCAGTATGGTGCCGCCGGGAGTTTCGTAGCAGCCGCGGGACTTCATGCCCACATAGCGGTTTTCCACGATATCCAGCCGGCCTATGCCGTTGGCGCCCCCGAGCCTGTTCAGGGTTGCCAGCATGGTGGCGGGACTCAGTGGCTCGCCATCCAGGGCCACGGCATCGCCCCGGTCGAACGTCAGCGTAATATAGGTGGGCTCATCGGGCGCGGCCTCGGGGCTCACACTCCAGCGCCACATGTCCTCTTCCGCCTCCGCCCAGGGGTTCTCGAGGATTCCCCCCTCATAGGAGATATGCAACAGGTTGGCGTCCATGGAGTAGGGGGACTTCTTCTTGCCGGAGGCAAAATCCACCGGGATCTTGTGCTGCGCACAGTACTGCATCAACTTCTCGCGGGAATTCAGATCCCACTCCCGCCAGGGCGCTATCACCTGGATACCGGGTTTTAGCGCATAGGCACCCAGCTCGAAGCGCACCTGATCGTTGCCCTTGCCGGTGGCGCCGTGGGAGATGGCGTCGGCCCCTGTCTCGTTCGCGATCTCGATCAGGCGTTTGGCGATCAGCGGCCGGGCGATGGAAGTGCCGAGCAGGTATTCGCCCTCGTAAATGGTGTTGGCCCGGAACATGGGGAAGACGAAGTCCCGCACGAACTCCTCGCGCAGATCATCGATGTAGATCTCTTTTACCCCCAGTGCCTCGGCCTTGGCGCGCGCCGGTTCCACCTCTTCGCCCTGGCCAATATCCGCGGTAAAAGTGACCACTTCACAGTCGTAACTGTCCTGGAGCCAGCGCACTATCACAGAGGTATCCAACCCTCCGGAATACGCCAGCACTACCTTGTCGATCCTGCTCATCGGTTTCCCCTGCCGGCGGACGCCGCCACCGGTAACAATGCCGCGGGCGCAACTACCCTGCGGAGTTCAATTAGAGTGTCAGTCTGGGAGAATTATTGTTGGAGATGTGCCCAGGAACGGCGGCAGTGCCGCCCTTTTTCCGGGCGCGATTGTAGCCTCTCCGACCGCCGCCGGCCAGCGCCGGGGTACCCTCGCACCCAAATAGCTCGATTAATATACAATGCCAGGCACATCGCAATTCTACCGGGCTTCCGGTAGCATCTGCGCCCCAAGACGCAATCGGCCAACCTGCGGTAAGACACTATGGAGCGGATCACCCTTCGCACTCCCGACGACTGGCACATTCACCTGCGCGATGGCGAAGCCCTGGGCAGAACCGTCGGCGATGCCGCACGCCAGTTCCGCCGCGCCATAGTGATGCCCAATCTGGTGCCGCCGGTGGTCGATGCCGAAGACATGCTCTCCTACCAGCAGCGCATCCGCCAGCAGATTCCCCCCGGCAACCCCTTTCAGCCGTTGATGGTGATCTACCTGACCGACCGGACCGATGCCGAAACCATCGAGCGGGCCCACCGGGCCGGCGCGGTGGCCGCCAAGCTGTATCCGGCCGGCGCCACCACCAACTCCGACTCCGGCGTCACGGATATCGCCAACATCTACCCCGCCCTGGAGGCCATGCAGGCCTGCGGCATGAAGCTGCTGCTGCACGGGGAGGTCACCCATGACGATATCGATATCTTCGACCGCGAACAGATGTTCGTCGACAATATCCTGTCGCGCCTGGTACAGGATTTCCCGACCCTGAAGATAGTCCTGGAACACATTACCACCGCCCACGCGGCGGAATTTGTCCAAAACGCCCGCGACGGCGTAGGTGCCACCATTACCGCACACCACCTGCTGTACAACCGCAACCACCTGCTGGCCGGCGGCATACGCCCGCACTTTTACTGCCTGCCGGTTCTGAAACGCAGTTATCACCAGTCCGCGCTGATCGAAGCGGCCACCAGTGGCAATCCCAAGTTTTTTCTCGGCACAGACTCGGCGCCCCATAGCCGGGACAAAAAGGAAAACGCCTGTGGCTGCGCCGGCTGCTATACCGCCTTTGCCGCCATCGAGATGTATGCCGAAGTCTTCGAGCGGGCCGGCAAACTGGACAAACTGGAGAGCTTCGCCAGCGAGTTCGGCCCGGACTTTTACGACCTGCCACGCAACCTGGGCAGCATCTACCTGGCGCGCGATCCCTGGCGGCTTCCCGCCAGCCTGACCATGGGCGACGGACAGCTAATCCCGCTGGCCGCGGGTGAAATATTGAACTGGCGCCTCGTCGACAAGGCCGAGTAAAGGATTTCGAGTGACCCCTGCAGAAGAACCCACAGACTCAAAAACCTTGCTGGCACAGCGCTTCCGCGGCTTTCTGCCGGTGGTGGTGGACATGGAAACCGGCGGCTTCAACGCACGCACCGACGCCCTGCTGGAAATATCCGCGGTGATCCTGGATATGGATGACAGCGGCGTACTGCTGCCCCAGGCGACCCACAGCTTTGATCTGGAGCCCTTTGCCGGCGCCAACCTGGAGCAGTCGGCGCTAGATTTTATCGGCATCGATCTGGAGTCAGCGGAGCGGGAGGCGTTGCCGGAAGAGGTTGCGCTGCCAGAGCTGTTTCGCCAGATTCGCACCGCGATCAAAAAACACGGTTGTACCCGCGCGGTAATGGTAGCCCACAACGCCCACTTCGACCTCGGTTTCCTCAATGCCGCGGTGGAGCGCTGCGGGATCAAACGCAACCCCTTTCACCCCTTTTCGTGTTTCGATACCGCGACCCTGGCCGGCCTCGCCTTCGGGCAAACCGTACTGGCAAAAGCCTGCCAGGTTGCCGGATTCGGCTTCGATAACAACAGCGCCCACTCAGCACACTACGATGCGGAAAAAACAGCGGAACTGTTCTGCCACATCGTCAACCGCTGGCGGGAACTGGGGGGTTGGCCGCTCTCCGAATAACCGGCATCGCCGGCCCTATGGACCACCCGCAAAGCGAACAAAACGCTGCTCAGTGGCGCCGTCACGAGGGCTCAGGGATAGCTGGCAGTTTCCAACAGACAGGGATAGAGGCCGCCCCGGCGCAACCACGCGCGGCAGGCGCCTGCGCCCGGGGGTGATTTTTTAATCAAAACACTGTAGAATGGCCGGTTCACGTATAGATATCGGGTAATTATCGTGGCCAAAAAAGCTTCCAGCACTGCCAAGCGCAAACAACCCAGCGCCCCTGTTGACACTCGTGAAACCATCGAGCAGCAGGTGCAGGCGTTTCTTGCCGCTGGTGGTGAAATTGAGCAGGTTCCCAAGGGCGTGAGCGGCCAGACCAATGTTTCCGGCCCGCGACACATCACCCTGGGCAAAAAGCCACGGGCCTGAGCCCCACGGGAAAGCACCGCACAGGCTGCCCTCCCGCCCGTTTCCGCAACGGCCCGCTCAGGGCATCTCCTCCAGCTCGGCACCCTCTTTCACCGGCGGCATCAGGTCTTCCTTGCTAATGTTCATAACCATCAGCACGTTGGCGGCGACGTAAACGGAAGAATAGGTGCCCACGACCACACCCACAATCAGGGCCAGTGAGAAGTTGTGAATCAGCTCACCACCGAAAAACTGCAGTGCCCACAGCACCAGCAAAGTGGTGAATGAGGTCATAAAGGTACGGCCCAGGGTCTGACTGATAGAGATATTGATAATCTCTGCGGAAGTCGCCTTGCGCACCCTGCGGAAATTCTCGCGGATGCGGTCCGCCACCACGATAGTATCGTTGAGGGAATAGCCGATCACCGCCAGCACTGCCGCCAGCACCGTCAGGTCGAAATCCAGCCGCAGCAGCGCAAAAAAACCCAGTACGATAATCACATCGTGGGCCAGTGCCGTCACCGCCCCCACGGAAAACTTATACTGAAACCGCAGCGCCACATAGGCCATCACCACAACCAGTGCGAATAGCATGCCCAGGCCGCCGTCGTCCCGCAACTCTTCACCGATCTGCGGACCCACTACCTCGACCCGACGCAATTCCACCGCGCCATCACTGTTCTGGCGCAGCAGGCCCACCACCTTGTCACCGATAGACTGGGTGGCATCCCGCTCTCCCGCGGTCGCCTGCGTCTGCTCGGCGGTCACCTCCGGAGGCAGCTTGATCAGCAGCTCGTTGTCGGAACCGAAACGCACCACCGTAGCACCGGCATAGCCTTCCTGCTCCAACTGCTGGCGCACAGTCTCTACCCGCGGCGCTATCTCATAACCCACCTCCACCTGGGTACCGCCGGTAAAATCCAGCCCAAATCGCAGCCCATTCATCGCCAGTGCCACCAGCGATGCCAGCACCATCGCGATGGACACCGCCGAAGCCAGCTTGCGCCAGCGCATAAAATCGTACACGCGCTTGCCCATGTACTCGGTGATCTTGCCGTTTTCCACCTTGGTCTCACTCATGGCCAGCCCCTTTTAAATCCACAGTTTCTGTACACGGCGACCGCCGTAGAACATATTGATCAGCGCCCGGGTACCGAGAATGGCACTGAACATGGACGTCAGGATGCCGATGGACAAAGTTACCGCAAACCCCTGCACCGGCCCGGAGCCAATCGCGTACAGGATCACCGCTACAATCAAGGTGGTGATGTTGGCGTCCACGATGGTGCTAAACGCATTGTCAAAACCTGCGCTGATCGCCGATTGGGGAGGCATACCGTTCCTGAGTTCTTCCCGGATGCGGGAGAAAATCAGCACATTGGCATCCACCGCCATACCCACCGTCAACACGATACCCGCTATGCCCGGCAGCGTGAGGGTGGCCCCGAGAATCGACATCACCGCCACCAGCAGTATCAGGTTGACCGCCAGGGCAATATTGGCAGCCAGCCCGAACACCCGGTAAAACAACAGCATGCACACCAGCACCGCCAGCAGGCCTATCTGTACCGACTTGACGCCGACATCGATATTGTCAGCCCCCAGGGACGGGCCAATCACCCGCTCTTCCACAAAATACATGGGCGCGGCCAGAGCACCGGCACGCAGCAGCAGCGCCAGCTCCTGGGCTTCCGCCGGGCTGCCGAGTCCGGTAACCCGAAACTGGCGTCCCAGTGCGCTCTGCACCGTGGCCAGGCTGATAATCTTCTTGTCTTCCGAGCGCACCTGCACAATAGTTTCGTTGCCCTCGGCATCGACCCCGGGCTGGGGTGTAAAGCGGGTTTCGATAAACAGGGTGCCCATCCGCCGGCCAACATTCTTCCAGGTGGCCCGGTGCATCAGTTCACCGCCGCGGGCGTCCAGTGTGATATTCACCTGGGGAAAGCCACTTTCGTCGTAACCCACCCGGCCATCGGTGACGCGGTCGCCCTTGATAATCACCTTGCGTTCCAGCCAGGCACCGCCATAGGCGGCAGCCTCCTGTTCGTCGCGGTACTCGAAGTACTCCTTGTCGGTCACCAGCGTATTGGGCCGCGCCTCCATACGGAATTCCAGATTGGCGGTCTTGCCGATGATACGCTTGGCCTCGGCCGTGTCCTGCACGCCCGGCAGCTCCACCACGATGCGATTGCGCCCCTGGCGCTGCACGATCGGCTCGGCCACGCCCAGCTCATTGACCCGGTTGCGCAGAGTGGTGAGGTTCTGGGTTACCGCATAGTCTTCCAACTGCTTGATTTCCTGCTCCGACAGGGAGGCACGGATCTCCAGGTTGTCGCCCCCGCCGGACTCCGTCAGTTGCAGCTGAGGAAACTCCCGGCGTATGGTGGACATGGCCAGTTCGCGCAGCTCCTCCGTGCGGAAGCGGGCAACGATTTCACGGTTGTCCACCAAGTCCACACTGCGATAGCGCGCCTTGGCAGCGCGCAGCTTGGCCTTCAGGTCCTGGGCGTAACCATCCAGGTTGGTCCGCACTATGGTGTCCGTGTCCACCTCCAGCAGGAAATGCACACCGCCCGCCAGATCCAGGCCCAACTTCATGGGGCTGGCACCCAGGTTGCGCAGCCACTCGGGAGTAGTGGAGGCCAGGTTCAGGGCCACCACGTAATCGCTGTGGCCCAGCGCATCCTGAATCGCGCGCTTGGCCGGCAACTGTTCCTCGATGGCAGTGAGCCGCAACAACACCGATTTCTGGCCCACCTCACCGCCAAAATACTCGATCCCGGCCGCATCCAGCGCCTCCTGCGCCTTGGCCAGCACAGCCGGGCCTATAGTCAGGGCACTGGACTGGCCGGAGATCTGCACCGCCGGATCGGGTTTGTACAGGTTGGGCGCGGCGTACAGGAAGCCGAGTGCCACAACCACGACAATCAACAGATATTTCCACAGTGGGTAGCGATTCATGCTGCTCTCATTGTTCTGGTCGACCCTGCCGGGCCATAAAACTTGGCAATTTCGGGCGGTGCCGGGGCCTGGCCACACAGTGGCAAGACGGCCGCACCCGTCCGGAATCTGCGCCGATTATACGGGGATAACGCGGGGGTACAATGCGCACCCATCCGCAAACGGCCGCGCCGGCTACCCCCCTTGCCCTCAGGATGCCAGTGGCGGCACCTCGCGCCCCAGGCGCCGGTAGAAGTCCTCCACACAGGTCTCCAGCTCCCCGGCCGCGATGGCATCGCGCAGCCGCTCCATCAGCCGCTGGTAGTGACGCAGATTGTGAATGGTATTGAGCTGTGCACCCAGCATCTCACCACAGCGATCCAGGTGGTGCAGATAGGCGCGGGAGAAGTGTTCACAGGTATAGCAATCGCAGCCGGTCTCCAGTGGTCCCGTATCGTGGCGATACCGGGCATTGCGGATTTTTACCACTCCCTCGAATGTGAACAGATGGCCGTTGCGCGCGTTGCGGGTGGGCATCACACAGTCGAACATATCCACACCCCGGCGCACCGCCTCGACGATATCCTCCGGCTTACCCACGCCCATCAGATAGCGCGGCTTGTCCGCCGGCATCCGCTGAACCAGGTGATCCAGTACCGCAAGCATCTCTTCTTTGGGCTCGCCCACCGACAGGCCGCCGATGGCGTAGCCGTCGAAACCTATCGCCTCCAGACCGCGCAGCGACACATCGCGCAACTCCGGATACATGCCGCCCTGCACTATGCCAAACAGCGCCGAAGCCCCATCGCCGTGGGCACTCTTGCAGCGCTCCGCCCAGCGCAGGGACAACTCCATGGATTTGCGCGCGGCATCCGCAGTGGCCGGATAGGGTGTGCACTCGTCAAAAATCATGACGATATCCGAGCCCAGCTCCCGCTGCACCTCTATGGACCCCTCCGGGGTGAGGAACACCGGGCTGCCATCCACGGGCGAGCGGAAGGAAACCCCCTCCTCCGAAATCTTGCGCAGATCCCCCAGGCTGAACACCTGGAAACCGCCGGAGTCCGTCAGAATGGGGCCGCGCCACTGCATAAAATCATGCAGATCACCGTGTTCCGCCACCACTTTCGTGCCCGGGCGCAGCATCAGGTGAAAAGTGTTACCCAAAATAATCTGTGCACCAATGGCCTCCAGATCCCGCGGCAACATACCTTTCACGGTACCGTAGGTCCCCACGGGCATAAACGCCGGCGTCTCCACCACCCCGCGCGGAAAGCGCAACCGGCCGCGGCGGGCATTGCCGTCGGCAGTGTCCAGTTCGAACTGCATAAAACACTCTGGGCGAGATGTGGAACCGCTCATCAACAATCCTCGGTGGTCAAAATTTGGGAGCAAAACAACGGTTAAACGCTCCGCAGAAACTCCGCCGCCCCGCGCCTGCCCGGCTAGGGCCAACTCAGTTAGTGTGAGCAGGCCCTAGTCATCCAGCCCCCGCACGTCGTCGTTGCGATCGATCAGCATAGCGTCGCCGTAACTAAAGAAGCGGTATTTTTGCTGCACAGCCTGCCGATAGGCATCCATGGTATGGCCATAGCCGGCAAAGGCACTCACCAGCATCAGCAGGGTCGATTCCGGCAGGTGGAAATTGGTAATCAGCCGGTCCACCACCTGGAAACGGTAACCCGGATAGATAAAAATGTCGGTTTCACCCACCATAGGCGCCAGTTGGCCACCGGCCGCGGCACTCTCCAGGGCACGCACACTGGTGGTGCCCACCGCGATCACAGCCCCGCCCCGCGCCCGGCAATCCGCTACCGCTCGACACACAGATTCCGGCACCCGCAACACTTCGCTGTGCATCCGGTGCTCAAAAATATTGTCCACCCGCACCGGCTGGAAGGTGCCCGCACCCACATGCAGGGTGACAAAGGCCGTTTCCACCCCCTTGCTTCGCAATGCCGCCAGCATCGCCTCATCGAAGTGCAAACCGGCGGTAGGTGCCGCCACCGCGCCCGCATGGCGGCCGTATACCGTCTGGTAGCGCTCCTTGTCCGAGTCATCGTCCGGCCGGTCAATATAGGGGGGCAAGGGCATATGGCCCAGCCGCTCCAACACCGGCAGCACCCCCTCCGCCGGGAACTCCAGTTCGAACAGCACGCCTTCCCGGGCCAGCATCTGTATTTCGGTATCGTCCTCCAGCAGAATGGCGCTACCGGGCCTGGGGGATTTGCTGGAGCGGATATGGACCAGAGCGCGGCGCCTGTCCAGCACCCGCTCCACCAGGATCTCCACCTTGCCACCACTGGCCTTGCGCCCAAACAGCCTTGCCGGGATTACGCGGGTATCATTGAACACCAGCAGGTCACCCGGTTTTACCAGTTCCGGCAAGTCGGCAAAGCGGCGGTGTTGCAGCCCTCCCGTGCCCCCGTTCAGGCACAGCAGACGGCTGCCGCGCCGCTCCTCGGTGGGGGTCCGGGCGATCAGCTCATCGGGGAGGTCAAAATGGAAGTCCTGGCGGCGCATGGCTAGAGTCTAGGCGTTCCGCTATGTCAGTAGTTCGGGGCGCGAAGGGTAACGGAAAGGCGCCCCGCCGCCAAATCCGGTTGACCGCTTCCAGGCCATCGCTATAATCGTCCCCCTCGCCGAGGCGCCTCCCAATACCTCGGCACCTGTGCCAGAGTGGTGAAATTGGTAGACACGACGGATTCAAAATCCGTTGGGGTAAAACCCGTGCCGGTTCGAGTCCGGCCTCTGGTACCAGTAAAATCAAGGGGTTAGCGATTTGTGCCTTAACCTTACTCTTTGAAAATCCCGCCAAAATGCCAACAAAGTGTCAACGCATAATCGCGAATGCCTTAATACGGACTGTCAGATCAAGTCTGCAGGCTGTTGAAAAAGTATTTTTCAACAGCCTGTCTAAACTAATCCATAGCATTGCCGAAGTCGCGGAGCGGTTTAGCATTTGCTCGAAGACGCTGCACCCCACGACCACTCGCCACCCACTCCTTCTTTATTATTATCTTGTGGTAATCAGTCACTGTTTAGGCGCATACAACTTTTTTTTGGCATCTCCACTTCCGGACAGATGCCAGTAAGTAGATCCGTTCAAAAGGAACATGGGCTAAAAAGCACCCATTGGGAGCGGGCAGGAGTAGCACCAAGCTTCGGGAATTAAGAATTTGCTTGCACTTCAAATCAAAATGCATTACAAGGCTACATTGCAGTACAAAGTTACTTGACAATACATAGAAGGAATACAATTTGGAGCCTACCGAACATAAATGGGATGTGCAGTTCCGAAAAGGGACACTGGAAATGGTGATCTTGGCCCTGCTTGGCCACGAAGCCCAGTTTGGCCTTCAGCTTCTTCACAGCCTTCATCAATTTGAAACCATGAAGATTACCGAAGGGACCTTGTACCCTCTCCTTGATCGCCTAAAGCGTGAAGGTGTTATTGAAAGCTATTGGCTACAAGAAGGTGAGTCCAGACCACGTAAATACTATCGATTATCCGCTGCAGGGCAAGACAAGCTGGATGGACTTCAAAACCGGTGGCTAAGGTCTGTTAAAGATATTAACAAGTTATTTAAACAGTGTGAATTAAAGGATAAAAGGAAGTAATATGGCGCGAAGCAAACTAATACATAATTACTTATCCGAATTGGAAATTTACTTATCCAGAATAAGTGAAATTCAAGCTCTGGAAGTAGTTCGGGAAATCGAAAGTCATATCTATGATTCTCTCGATCTACAGGAAAAATCTGACAATACAGAAATTGAATTGATTTTAGCCAGACTGGGCACTCCAAGGGATTTGGCAGCAGGATATATAGAGCATGTTACTACAGGTGCTGCACCTCCAAAAGGGCTAAAGCCTTTGTCGGGAATCAGGAAAGGGATTAGCAAAAGCATCTACTATTTAATTGTCAGCGCTGGATTTGGCATCAGCATCGCCCTCATTGCAGCCGCAATAGTCAAATTAATCAGCCCCTCTATTTTTAGCGTTTGGATTGCGGAACATGGTAACAGTTTAATAATCTCATTTAGCCAAGCAGACCAATCAGCCCAAGATCTAGGCACTGTATGGGTGATTTCCACGGCTATATTGATTGGTTTTTCGACATTCTATTTAACCTCCAGGATTTCCCGCATATTGAAAATGCATATTTAAACCAACAATAAAAGGAATTAATCCGTGTCTGTTATTTTCACCAACTTAAAACACTTTGGAATTACCTTTACCTTACTATTTCTGTGCGCGATTGGATTCGGACTGTATATTGGCGCCGATGCTCATTTATCTGAAGATAAACTTGCCTATAAACTGGGCGGGGAAGTCCATGTCTTCTATGAAAACAATCTACCGTTTGCCAAAAGAATAAAAGGCAGTAAAGAAAATGGATTTTATACCGATGAAACATTTAATACCGAATATGGATCACTCAGTTTTGCTGTTCCATTTCCATTAGACGCCAGTGAATTTACTGTCACTATTGACCCTGAAATCATAACCCCAGAAACAACTTATGATGACGGAGAGCCTATAGTCGCCATATCGGATATTGAAAGCAATTTCAGTGCTTTCAGGGATTTTTTGGTGACTCACGGTGTGGCGGACAAACAATTAAACTGGACTTTTGGCCAGGGTCACCTTGTGCTTGTCGGCGATTTTGTGGATCGCGGCGCCTCCACAACCCAAGTCCTTTGGGGGATCTATAAGTTAGAGCAGTCTGCCAAACTGGCCGGAGGAAAGGTACATTTTATAATCGGAAATCATGAAATAAAAAGTCTACAGGGTAATTATCAGTCTGCGAATAAAAAATATTTTTATATTGCAGGCATGCTGGGAAAACAACAGTATCACCTGTTCGATGAAAACTCATTTTTGGGCCGCTGGATGGCATCAAAAAATGTTCTGGAGGTGATTAATGAGATTGCTTTTACACATGGCGGCATTCATCCCCGTTTAGCGGAATTCGATCTTTCCCTGCAGGAAATCAATAACCTTGTCCGCGAAAGCTATAGAAATCTATATTACACGCCAGTTGTCGAGACTATGGAATCTTTTTTGAGATCCAGCACAACCGGGCCAGCCTGGTATCGAGGTTACTTTAAGGACGACTTATCACAGCGGGAGATTGAGCAGGGTTTGGAAGCCGTAGGCGCCAATGCGGTGGTCGTTGGCCATACACTGCAAAGCAAAGTCACAGCCTTATACAAGAACAAGGTTCTGGCAATTGATGTAAAACATCCAAAGGACTATGTAGTCAGTTTCCCCATCCGGAAAAGCGAAGGTCTACTGATCAAAAACGGGCAGTATTTCAGGTTGCTGGAAAATGGTGAAGCAAAAGCTATTTAAACTGGGAACCTGAAATAAATTAATGTGGGAAGCTGGAATTTTTGGACCAGATAAATTGAATTGATTGAAAAAATTCCTGGCGATCCCTATCGGGAAAAAAGACTTTGTAGTACTTCTAAAAATAGGGTTTCATATTAATTCACCCTCTTTACAGCCTCCAGTTGCGGGAATGTGAGCCAACAGCCCACCGCATTGTCACCCTGTTCTTGCGGGGGTTCTATCCTGTAGCCGGCAACCAGGGAACCTCCGATTATTCTCGAGATGCCAGCCACCCGGACCGGCATCTCGATATACTCTGAATTGAATCTGCACTTGGGCCTGTTCACACCACTGAATTGGCCCTGTTGTGACAGAAAAGGGGCCAATCGAGGCAAGAGGAGCGCGGTTTGGTTTTTCCAAATGAGCGACGAGCAACGAAGAGTGGCGTCTTTTCCAGCACAACCCGAAGGACTGCAGCTGGTTTCGCGCCCTGCGGCGTTAGAAATTGCTTATGTGGACCCACCACACTGCGCAATTCCTGCCTTGCAGGCCACAAAACCAGTAGCAGTAGGGCTATCTCAGTTAGTGTGAACAGGCCCTAGATATGCTTTAGAATTATTTCGCCGCTTTGACAACGTCCAGGTCATACCAAGGCGTGGGGTTGATGGGGCAACGGAAACGAACCCCTTGCTCGGTGATGGTAACCCGCGATCTGCGTGTCTCGCCTGGCTCCAGTGGGAACATGTCCAGTTGGGCGTGTGTCTTGTAGTTTTGGATTTGAAATCCTACCAGTTTATTAGCTTTGTTGGTGACAACAAATTCGTACTCACCAGCCTCCAAACCAGCGACGGTTTCCTTGGCTTCGAAATAGCCGTTGTATTCATCAAGATGAATCACAGTCACGCCTTCGCTGTTTTTTTGCGGTGTGCCGGCATAGCCGACCGCAGCCATCAATAGGCCGCTAGCCAGGACACACAGGGCAAAGATCTTTCTGATTGTCATGCTTAGTTCCTCCAAATACAGATAGTCAGTGTTGGCAACCAGGTTGCGGAGTGGACTATAAAGTAGGACCATATGAACTTAAAATGCTACTTTGTTCACTTTTTCGGTCAGATCGTACGATTTCGAGAGCTATTATGTACCTTGATGATAGGGACGCCCTGAGCAGGATCCTGCAGGGCCTGGGGTTGAAGGTAGATGTCTATGCCCATGGGGACTTCTGCGGCCACTGGGCAATCGATACCTCGGGGTCGCGTCGGATGCCCTTCCATTTACTGACGGTGGGCAAGGCCTGGCTGCATCGGCCCGGCCAGGAGCCGACCCTGCTGACGGCTGGTGACTTGGTGCTGTTTCCCTACGACCATCAACATGTGGTGTCCAGCGAGTCAAAAGAGCCCCCGGAGGACAAAGTCAATCAACCGATCGACCAAGGCCAGGCGGTTTCCGCCAATATGGTTTGTGGTTTCTTTGAGTTCAGCAGCCGAATTGCCTGGCCATTACTGGATGCCATGCCGCCGGCGGTGATTCTCGATTTTGGGGTTCAGAGTTCCCAGCCGCAGATCCGTACCATTGTCGGCCTCTTGATCAACGAACTTCAGACAAGGGAAATGGGCTGTTTCGCAGCTGCAAATCACCTGGCCTACCTGCTGTTTATCGAGGTTTTACGCCTGCAAATGCACCAGGCCGAGCAACGGGGCCTGTTGGGCGCCCTGGCAGACCCGAAAATCGGCAAGGCCCTCAACCTGATTCACAATGAGCCGCAGCAACCCTGGACACTGGACTCTCTGGCCCAAGCCGTTGCCATGGGAAGGACGGCGTTTGTCAATCGGTTCCGCGACCTGGTCAATATCACGCCCATGCAATACCTTACACAGTGGCGTATGCGTGATGCCCAGCAGATTCTGCTGACCAGTCAGCGCAGCATTGCGGATATTGCAGAGCAGGCTGGCTATCAATCCGAGGCCGCCTTTCGCAAGGCGTTCAAGCAGGTGACCGGATGCTCGCCGGGCCAATATCGCAAGCGGGAGTGTGAATAGCGACAGGTAGCCTGAAGACCATTGCCCTGGGCGTGGCGGAACCTATGGTCAAGGCTGCCGAGCGGGCACGGTACATCAATACTTTCCACACTGCAGGCCTGACGCTTATGGCCAACCAGATCTCGCTCCACCTGGGGGCGGGTGAACCTTAGCTTATGGCACCACGCCGGACCCTGTGGTCTGTTAAAATTGGAACACTACCGGTCGGGGCGCAATTTCGCCTGCCAGGAAACCGGGGCATTGCCGCCGGCACCTTCTCAAGTTGATGGATAAATGGATACTCTAACTGCCTTTCTCACTTTGCTGTTCGTCATGGATCCGCTGGGCAATATCCCCATATTCCTGGCGGCACTGAAGAGTGTCCCCCCCAAGCGCCAGCCCTACGTCATTATGCGTGAACTGATCTTTGCGCTACTGGTGCTGCTGGTTTTCCTGTATGGCGGGCGGTTTCTCCTGGCCTGGCTCGGCCTTTCACAGGAAGCCATTCGTATAGCGGGCGCCATTATTCTGTTTCTGATCGCCATCCGCATGGTATTCCCCTCCGAAGGGGGCATCATGGGCGAACGGTTGGAGGGTGAACCTTTCTTCGTACCCCTGGCAGTGCCCCTGGTGGCGGGGCCGTCCACCATGGCAATCCTGATGCTGATGACCAACAGCGAGGGGGAGCGGCTGCTCGAATGGACCCTGGCGCTGCTGGGAGCCTGGACGGTATCGGCACTTATTCTGCTGGCTTCGGCACCCCTGGCACGACTACTGGGTGGCCGAGGATTAATCGCGGTAGAGCGCCTGATGGGCATGGTGCTGGTGATGCTGGCGGTGCAACTATTTCTCGATGGGGTAAAAGAGTCCTTTGCCTGATTCCCTCCCACAACCACGTCCATTCCACTGAGTAGAGGCGAAAGGCCCCCATAGATACTTTCTTCCTGCCCCCAGGTGTAACTATCACCCAATGGATTTGTGCCACTGACAGCCAGTTGTATTGGCCTATTGTATTTATTGTTGCAGATGCTTAGAAATAGGTTAATAAATAGACAAATAGATCAATTATTAACCTCGCCTCCTTCACTCACTTCAATATAAATGTATTGTCACAAAATTCACCTTTTTTTGTAAAAAATTAACTGCTAGATACAAAAAGTAGGATAAATCTACCTAGTTAAGAACGAAAAATGACCGTTTAGTTTAATTTTTACCCAGCTTGGCGTTCGTAAGTTGACCGCAATATAGTCAGTTTAGTTCCTTATTTACCCTTAATGCATTAAAGTCCGCATCCGCGATAAATACTTCATAAGCACAATTTAATTTAAATTTATTTAAGTTTAATAAGGACGCAGTATGATCAAAACCAAATTGAGCGTTGCTGTCGCAACTCTTAGCACTGTGACCGCTACCGGTGTGATGGCTCAAAACTCTACTTCTGGACCTGCTGTGGAAGAAGTTGTAGTAACCGGTTCGCGTATCGCACGTGACCCTCTATCTACTACTGGGCCGATCACAGTGGTTGACTCTGAGGCGATTCAACGGTCCGGTGTCGGCACCATCGATGAGCTGTTGAACGAATTGCCCTCCCTGGGCAACGCCGGAATCAATGCGAACGACAACAACGGCGGCCTGGGTCTGGCATTTGTCGATCTGCGTAATTTGGGTTCTGCACGCACTCTGGTTCTGGTCAATGGGCGCCGTTTCGTGTCGTCTGCTTCGGGTGTCAGTTCCGCAGTGGATATGAACAATATCCCAGTGGACATGATAGATCGCATCGAAGTCCTCACCGATGGTGCTTCCGCGGTATATGGTTCGGACGCAGTAGCGGGTGTCATCAATGTGGTCATGAAAGATTCATATGATGGCGTACGCATAAGTGCCCGTGGCGGCGTTACTGAAGAGGGTGGCGGCGAGAATGGCGAACTCTCGATTACGTTCGGGAACGAAGGTGAGCGCGGCAACATAATTGGCAACATCACTCATAGCACACGGGATGAAATCACTTATAACGACCGCGAGTGGGCCAGTCTGTTTAGCTCTATAGCCCCTAACGGCAATATTTTTACCAATTACGGCAACTTTTCTGTCGGTGACGATGGCACCAGTCTGAACCCCTATTCGCCCTACAATATCGGCCAATTTATGTGGCTATCCGGTGCCCTGGATCGTACCAGTTTCAGCTTGTCTGGTAATTATTCTCTGACTGATTCGGTTGAGGCCTACGGTGAATTCAGTTACACCAACAAAACCACCAACCAGCAATTGGCCGCACAACCAATGCTTTCCAGCACGGGCCTTGTCATAAATCCGGAGCAACACCTGCCAGTCGAGATTCAGAACCAATTGGAAAGTACATGGCAGGAAGCATTCAATGCCTGGGTGGCCAATGGAAGCAATCCTGATGACGCGGTGAACCCCTTCCCTGGCAACAGTTGGGTTGAAGGGTTCAACGACTTTCGTATCCGGCCGGTAACCGGCGGCACCCGCAACTCAGAACAAACCACTGATACCTACCGCTTCGTAGGCGGTCTCCGTGGTGATCTGGCCAATGGCTGGAACTGGGACTCATTCGCCAGCTATGGCAGAAATGAGGGTGAAAACTCCATCGGCAACTCCTATAACAGGGCTCGACTGGATGAAGTCCTAAGTGGCGAGGCAGGGTTGGACGTCCAGCTTGCCGGAGGAATAAGCCCCGAGATTATCGATTACTTCCGCTACAACGACCGCGAAGACAACGAATATGAACTGATCAATGTTGGGGCATCCCTGTCCGGTGACATTGAGTCGATACAGTTCCAGGGCGGCGCACTGGGTTTTGCCACTGGCTTGGAGTACCGGAAAGAGTCCGGAGAGTTCAATCCGAGCCCGGAAACCCAAAGCGGCGATACTTTTGGTAACCAGCAGGATGCCACTGGCGGCGATTACAATGTTTCTGAGGTGTTTGCAGAGTTCAACCTACCGATCTTTGAGGATGCCAGGTTCGCGAAGGAGCTGTCAGCAGATGTAGCAGTGCGCTACTCTGACTACAGCACTTTTGGCGGCGAAACCACCGGGAAGTTTGGGCTGGTATATGCGCCAATCGAAGATCTGCGTTTTCGTGCCAGCTACTCCACCGCCTTTCGTGCACCTGGCATTTACGAGCTGTTCAGCGGTACGGCTCAAAGTTTTGAATTCCTGATCGATCCTTGTGATACCAGTCCGGCCAATGGCGAAGGTCAGGGTGCCAACTGCTCAGCTGTTAATCCTGGGTTCACCCAGGCCGGTAACCAGGTACCGACCAATATCGGCGGCAACGAAGATCTCCAACCAGAAGAAGCCAAAACCTTCACTGCGGGTATAGTGTGGACACCGGGCTTTGTAGAAGATCTGTCTGTCACACTGGATTATTTTGATATTCATATCGACGATACCATCACCTCCCCCGATTTACAGCGTATTCTCGACGACTGTTACCGGGAGGGGATTGCCGACGCCTGTCAATTTGTTACCCGCGGTGCTGGCAACCAGATTATCCAGCTCGAAGGTGCGCAATTGAACATTGGCCGAACTGATACCCGCGGTATCGACCTGGATGTGTCCAAGAGCTTCTACTTCAACGCAGGACAGCTGGATCTGCGTGCTCAGGCCACGCACCTGCTGGAGTACGAGGAGTTCAATGAACAATCCGGCACTGAGACTGATTTGGTCAACTTCGTCGGCACAACCAGCGGCCTGTATGTAGACTGGCGAGGCCTCGCCAGTGCCACTTGGTACGGCAACGATTGGCAGGTTGGTACTGATATCCGGTATCTGAGCGATGGGGAAAGTTCATTCCGGCCGATAGACGCCGTAACCTATCTCGACCTCAATGCAGGTTGGACTGTAACCGATGCGGTGCGTTTGTCCGCAGGTATTGACAATGTCACCGACGAAGAGCCTGAAGATGTCTCCGGCTTCGGCGACTGGAACAGCGCCTATGACTTCAGAGGCCGCTATGCATGGGCTGGCGTGAGTTACGAGTTCTAGACAACTTGCAGCAATCGTCAACTAAAGGGGCGCTTTAGCGCCCCTTTTTCTTTGTTTATAAACCGGCCAATTTAAAGCATCCGTAGCTATGTAGAGAGCCCTTGAAATCCCTCGCAATTATGTAATAGCCTTAAATTCAGTGCTTAGCGCTGGCATTGCGCAGCAACCTAGCAGGCCGTTGATTTTCACTCAGATTCGAACACGGTAATCGTTTGAATCCGCAATTCTCGGCCCAAATAGACGATTTAAGGCCATTTTTTACCCTTACGGGCCTTGGTGGCGGGCTTTCCCCGCCTTCAAG
>NZ_JBFRBC010000106.1:0-221 GCF_040932045.1 Microbulbifer sp. TYP-18 | reverse complement strand
TCGGTCAGCTGGTGGTAACTCATCAGTGCTTCGTCTCTTGGTCGGGAGAAGCGCGGAGTCTACCAGCTGGCCCCTCTCCTTATCCAATTGCACTTATTATCCGAAACCGCGCTGGCGGAACTTCCCGGTATGAAGAAGCGCACGGTTGGTGCAGACAAGAACTATGACACCGCCGGGTTCGTGGAAGATTGCAGGGCCATGAATATGACGCCCCATGTTGC
>NZ_JBFRBC010000105.1:0-223 GCF_040932045.1 Microbulbifer sp. TYP-18 | reverse complement strand
CACACCGGCCGCGATCAAATGCTGGGCCAAACCATTGGCGCGGCGGTCCAGTTCGCCGTAGGTCAGCTGCTGATCCTGACAAACCAGGGCCACCGCATCGGGTCGCGCCTGCGCCTGGACCTCCAGCAGACCGTGCAGCGTCTGCGCGGGAAAGGCTGCCCCATTGTCATTCCACAGCTCAAGCTGCTGCCGGCGCTCCTCGCCACTCAGCAATTCCAGATGC
>NZ_JBFRBC010000104.1:0-223 GCF_040932045.1 Microbulbifer sp. TYP-18 | reverse complement strand
AATCACCAGGGTCAAAGACGATTTTGGATCACGGTAGTAGTAATCGCTTTTAACCAGCGCCCCGGCGCACTCAGTCAGCAGTAACCGTTAGGGCCGCCAGTACGGGGCCCAGTTTAGGCAGTGAGTGATGGCAGCTTATTACAACGAGATTGATCCATTTGCGGCCCAGTGGTTAAGAGAACTGATTTCAGCCGGTCACATAGCGCCAGGCGATGTCGACGAG
>NZ_JBFRBC010000103.1:0-230 GCF_040932045.1 Microbulbifer sp. TYP-18 | reverse complement strand
ACTTGCCCTGCCCCATGTTGACGATGTTCTGCAACCCGGTGACATACTGGTCCTTTTGGCTGTTGCCGGCACGGGTCACCGTCTCGCCGGTGGACTTCCCTTCGGCCACCGTCATCTGATTGGTGGCGGCTTTGAATTTGCCACTGTTGGGATTGATGCCTGCCGACACCAGATTGTCCTGAAGACCCGCCTTGGCCTCACTGAACTCGGCCCGGCTGTGCTGATTCGCC
>NZ_JBFRBC010000102.1:0-257 GCF_040932045.1 Microbulbifer sp. TYP-18 | reverse complement strand
TGAAGCGCAACTGCGGTTTACGAGGTTACAGACCCGCACAGGCGCAGCGTTTCAGTAATAATCGCAGAACGACGGCCCATAAAGCGATCAAAGTGACCGATGAAGTGAGAGGCTGGATAGAAAAGCTGCTTCGCCAGGAGCTGAGTCCTCAACAAGTAGCGGACTACCTATTGAGGCACAAGCAGGTGTCGTTGCACCATGAGACGATTTATCAAATTGTTTACGCCGATAAGGCTGAGGGTGGCGACCTTTACAAA
>NZ_JBFRBC010000101.1:0-283 GCF_040932045.1 Microbulbifer sp. TYP-18 | reverse complement strand
CCGACAGTATTTTCCTAAAGGCACCGACTTCAATGAAGTCACTGATGAAGAGGTGCAAGCGGTGATGAATCGACTCAACGACCGTCCGAGAAAGACGAGGGGTTGTCGATCACCAAACGAACTATTGATGGGGCAGCGAGCAGATTTACTCGCTGCGTAACGAAATTGCAGTTATTAATCCGGCACGCTTATAGTTCTGTATAATGGCAGCATGAATAAAATAGATGCTCGAAAAATACCGGCTTCCGCTCAAGAAGAAAAGCGCCGCACAGCTATCAAGCTT
>NZ_JBFRBC010000100.1:0-416 GCF_040932045.1 Microbulbifer sp. TYP-18 | reverse complement strand
ATGCGGTGGCCGTGGTGCAAAACAGCGCGGATTCAGGGGACGAGCCTGGGGACGCCCGCCTGGTGGCCTATGTTGTGATGCGTGGGGGCGATACGGAAGCGGCGAGTGCTGAGAAGAGCGCTGAAGAGGTCAGTGCCCTGCGCGAACACCTGGCCGAGCGCCTGCCGTCGTATATGCTGCCCTCCTTTATCGTGCCTCTCGAACAGTTGCCTTTAACGGACAACGGCAAAGTGGATCGACGAAAACTGCCGCTGTTCGAGCAGGGTACATGGCAGAGCGGGTCTGCAACGCCAGAGGGCCCCACAGAATCCCTGCTGGCCAGCCTCTGGCAGGCTCTGCTGCAGGTTCCCCCGGTGGGGCGGGAGGACAACTTCTTCGAGCTGGGCGGTCACTCGCTGCTGGCCACGCAGTTGGTG
>NZ_JBFRBC010000010.1:0-127995 GCF_040932045.1 Microbulbifer sp. TYP-18 | reverse complement strand
CTGTGCCGCTTCGAGCAGGGGCAGGATCGATCCGTTGCGGTAGAGCTACACAAAGTGTTGCTGGACCAGTTCATTGTCAGACATAGCAAACCCCCACGGCGACTCATTCTGGACTTTGATGCGACCGATATCCCGGTACATGGTGAGCAGGAACAGCGCTTCTTCCATGGCTATTACGATAGCTACTGTTTCATGCCACTCTATGTCTTCTGCGGACGGCACCTGCTGGTAAGTTATCTGCGGCACTGTCGTCAGGACGGGGCCAAACACAGCTGGGCGATTCTCGCGTTGCTGGTCAAAGCCTTGCGTAAGCAGTGGCCCGAGGTAGAGCTCATTTTCCGTGGTGACAGCGGCTTCTGCCGCCACCGAATGCTGGACTGGTGCGACCGGCACGGAGTGAAGTACATCGTCGGTATCGCACGTAACAACCGGCTGGAATATATGCTCAGTGGCTACATGCACCTTGCCAAAGAGTGGTCTCGCAACGGTGCATTCAAGCTCTCCCTGTTCAAGGACTTCCAATACGCAGCGGGCAGTTGGAAGCACAGGCGGCGCATCATTGGAAAAGCCGAGTATACCCACGGAGGTTCCAATCCCCGGTTTGTGACTACGAATCTGGACGGTGATGGCGAGGCGCTATACCGCCAGCTGTACTGCGCACGCGGAGACATGGAAAACCGCATCAAGGATCAGCAATTGGATCTGTTCGCGGGCCGCACTTCCTGCCACCGCTGGTGGCCGAATCAGTGGCGGCTACTGCTCTCGGCATTAGCCTGGATACTGTTCGAAGAGTTGCGAGAACAGCTCAAGAATACGCCGCTGGCNTGGGCGATTCTCGCGCTGCTGGTCAAGGCCTTGCGTAAGCAGTGGCCCGAGGTAGAGATCGTTTTCCGTGGTGATAGCGGCTTCTGCCGCCACCGAATGTTGGACTGGTGCGACCGGCACGGAGTGAAGTACATCGTCGGTATCGCACGTAACAACCGGTTGGAATATATGCTCAGTGGCTACATGCACCTTGCCAAAGAGTGGTCTCGCAACGGTGCATTCAAGCTCTCCCTGTTCAAGGACTTCCAATACGCAGCGGGCAGTTGGAAGCACAGGCGACGCATCATTGGAAAAGCCGAGTATACCCACGGAGGTTTCAATCCCCGGTTTGTGACTACGAATCTGGACGGTGATGGAGAGGCGCTATACCGCCAGCTGTACTGCGCACGTGGAGACATGGAAAACCGTATCAAGGATCAGCAATTGGATCTGTTCGCGGGCCGCACTTCCTGCCACCGCTGGTGGCCGAATCAGTGGCGGCTACTGCTCTCAGCATTGGCCTGGGTACTGTTCGAAGAGTTGCGAGAACAGCTCAAGAATACGCCGCTGGCGAAAGCATCAGTTGGCACCTTACGTAATCGCTTGATCAAGGTCGCCGCTGTGGTGATTAAAAATACACGGCGTCTGCGGTTCCTGTTACCGACGTCAATGCCAGACAGAGAAATCTTCTGCAAGGCAGCGGCGAGACTGGTGCCTATATAGGTGAAAGAGTGCTGCTCCGGCACGGAATAAAGAATGGGGTAAGGGGCAATTGCGCCCGGCAGAACTGGAACTGGTTACGTTGCAGTCAAGCAGGTCAATTAATGGCCTGAAATCACGGATATTCGAGAGTCAGAAGAAAATACTGTGCTCTAGACTGGATCATGAAATATCCGGGCTAGTGCGTTGACCAATCGAGCAATCTCAAACGTATGGTACCTACCATTGGCGAGAAAAAACCCTTTCCTCTTGCCACACATAAAACTCTGCTTTGAACCCTATCCGTGACTCAATATCTACTAATTGCGCCGAATACTATTATCTCATTTGATCTTTAACGGTAATTGCCTGTTAAACCGCCACTATAGAGAATCAAATTGTTTGCCCCACGAAAATTGGATCTGTATTCATAGTTACAGACCTAAAGCGACATCGGCTCAATTCAAGAGGGTGGCATTTTACCACTGTCCCTATAGCGGCAGATATTGAGGCCGCCGATCGAATTGGAGGGGCCGCAGGCCCAATGGCCTCGATCCTGGGCATCCTGCTGTTCCAGCAGCTCACTACACAGTCAGATTTACCAAAGCAAAGCAATACGCGCCAAATTGATCAAACATCCAGCAGCACTGATTACACGGGATTACAAAGCCCCCTTTGGATGGCCTCAGTATGTTAACCTCGATACACTGGAAAGATAGAACAGGAAAATCTTGGCCAACAAAAAAGCCAAGCCATTCTGGACCAGAAAAGTGAATGAAAGGTTGTCTAGGCTAGCGAGCTAGTGTTGCGATAAAAAAACCATCCATTATACTTGGCTGCTTCTATAAATCTAAGAACAACCGCTTTTTAAATTACGGGGAAAATAATGAGCAATATAAAGTTTTTAATAATTTATCTCATCGCCATGGTGCTGACTTATTTATGGAGGTTCGCAATTCTTGGCGCTGCATTTGATGACAGTACAGATATTGGGGATATGGGAAATACTGTGAATATCCTCATGCTCGCATCGTATGCCATAATGGCTTTTGTGGCTTATAGCCGTGGCAAGGCTATTGGCAAAGGTTATCTAGCCGCTTTCCCTATCGTTGGCGCAGTGTTCGATTTGGTTTTGGTATTTGTACCATTTGTCCCAACGGTAATGAATATCTTAACGATTGTTTTAGGTATGCCCGATAATAAGTCAGCTGAGACTGCGCAACCAGGATCAAGTAATACTTAAATAGTGATGTCGCCTTGATCTGCGTGTGCATCGCTCTGGCCCTGATCCACTTTGTGGGTGGCTTTCTGATGGCATCCCCCCCGATGTAGAAGCCGCTCAGGTGCATCGGGCTCTCAGCACGTAGGTTGGAATTGTCAGCCGCGTAACCCTGATTTTGCGCGAGTTCAGATACAAGAACGGCGGAAAGTCTTATCATCGCTGGTGTTTAAAACAGTCTGATAAGAAATTCCGCCGTGACCAAATGCTATCAGCCTGAGATCCGTTTTTCATCCCTTTCCCGTCGCAAAATCACCGCAGACTTCACTGGTGGAGATTTAACCTCCGATGCCGGTTTGTTGCTGCTTCGTGAATGCGATCGCCGCCTTGGGCTTTCCCACGCGGTGGCCGATGTCGTTAATGATCCCCGTCGCATTTCCTCAGTTGCTCACCAGGCGGAACAACTGGTACGACAGCGTTTGCTTGCGATTGCTGCTGGGTATGAAGATCTCAACGATCACGATCAGCTGCGATTTGACACAGTCCTGCAAGCAGGGTGTCAGCGCACGAAGACACTCGCCAGTATCGCCACAAGGATCAGCAATTGGATCTGTTCGCGGGCCGCACTTCCTGCCACCGCTGGTGGCCGAATCAGTGACGGCTACTGCTCTCGGCATTGGCCTGGATACTGTTCGAAGAGTTGCGAGAACAGCTCAAGAATACGCCGCTGGCGAAAGCGTCGGTTGGCACCTCACGCAATCGCTTGATCAAGGTCGCAGCTGTGGTGATTAAAAACACACGGCGCCTGCGGTTCCTGCTACCGACGTCAATGCCAGACAGAGAAATCTTCTGCAAGGCAGCGGCGAGACTGATGCCTATATAGGTGAAAGAGTGCTGCTCCGGCACGGAATAAAGAATGGGGTAAGGGGCAATTGCGCCCGGCAGAACTGGAACTGGTTACTCTGCGGTCGAGTAGATCAATTAATGGCCTACGATCGCGGATCTTCGAGAGTCAGAAGAAAATACTGTGCTCTAGGCTGGATCATGAAATATCCGGGTTAGCCCGGTGGTGGCGCATCCTTGTTCCCCATCAACCCGGCAACTGATGGAGCGACCGGGTAAACAGGCGTCCAGCAGTCACTGTATTTCGAAATGCCAACAGATGTGGCATCCCGTGTGGTTCCCCCCCCTGTCCAATTGTTTGACTCCCAGCCTTTTTGTCAGGAGCAAAGCCTTACCCGCGGGAAATTATCGGCAGGAAGAGTGTAGCAATATTGCAAGTGAGAATGATTAGTATTAGTATGCGCGAAAATTCGCTCATACACCGTCGAACTGTGTATCGGTGTAGATCTCTTTGCCTATTGAGGGACTTTCATGGACAAAATCCAATCCAAGCGACCGCAAATTTTCCCCCGGGTAACCGGCTTCAGACGCGCACTGTTGCCGTTGGCTGTCGCTTCTGCCTGCTCTACAGGAGTGATGGCGTCGGAGAGCGGCGGTGCGGGCCTGGAAGAGGTCAGCGTAACCGGCAAATTCGATCTGTCGCGAGAGACCTCGATCGGTAAACTGGATGTTCCGGTGGATGAGACTCCCTTCTCTATTTCCCTGTATGACAGGGATTTCTTTGATGTCACCGGTTCAAAGTCTGTGCAGGATGTATTGCAGTATTCAGCCGGGGTGAACGGTGGCCTGTTTGGAGTGGATGCCCGGGGTGACTGGTCCACAGTCAGAGGTGTGGACCCGGTACTATTTATCGATGGCCTTCAGTCCATTTTTGGCAGTTATACCAGTTCCCGGGCGAACCTCTACGCATTTGACCGGGTAGAAGTCCTCAAAGGACCCTCCTCGGTACTTTACGGCCAGGGCTCCACCGGGGGTATTGTGAACCTGGTTTCCAAGCGCCCGAAGAGTGAGTTCGGCGGTGAATTTTTGCTGCAGGCGGGTGACTACGACCGCAAGGTAGTGGCCGGCGACGTGACCGGGGCACTGGACAGCGATGGGGCCTGGCTCTACCGACTGGTGGGCTACAGCCGCGACGCGGATGCGCAAGTCAATTACGTAGAGGACAACAGCAACCTCTTTTCGCCCTCTATTTCCTGGCGTCCGAACGCCAATACGGAAATTACCTTCCTGGCCAATTACCAAAAAGACGAGTCCGGTACCACCGCCGCTTTTCTGCCCTGGGGTGGTACCCGGATAGACAATGTCAATGGTCGCATTCCCACGGATGTTTTCCTGAGCGAACCCGGTTGGGACAAGTACGATACGGAACAGACAGCCTATAGTTTGTGGGTGGATCACCGGTTCAGCGAAAACTGGGGCCTGAATGCGGGACTGCGCTACTCCGAAGGTGAGGTTGACTACAACTCCATGTACGCCGACTTTACTTCTGCGCTGCGTCTGCAAAAGGATATTCGCGAAGTGTCGCGGACTGTCTATATGAGCGATGCCAGCAGCGATCTGCTGATTTTTGACCTGCGCCTGTCCGGAAAAATTTCTACGGGGCCGCTGCAACACCAGGTGTCCTTCGGCCTGGACAGCCAGGATGCCGAGGTGAACAACAGCGTATTAAGGCGGCGTGGTCTTGGCGGAACTATCGATATTTTTGCACCTGTGTACGGTTTTGTGCCGGAAGGGCTGGAGCAATTGCCGCGGAGCGAGTCGAACACGGATGCCGAGCAGTTGGGCTTTTACCTGCAGGACCAGGCCAACCTAGGGAACCTTATCTTCAATGCGGGGATTCGCAGGGACGGGACCAGATCCCAGGTGGACAGTAATAATCCAGGTGCGGACACCCGGCCGCAGAAAGAGGATGCTGTCACCAAGCGCTTCGGTATGATGTATGCGTTTGAAAATGGCATTTCCCCTTATATCAGCTATTCCGAGTCTTTCGAACCCATAGTTTCCGATCCCAATGGTCTGAGCCGTTCCTTTAAACCGGTAGAGGGGGAGCAGGTGGAAGCCGGCCTCAAGTTTCAGCCACAGGGCACCAGTATCCTGATTACGGCCTCGGCCTACGAAATTGTGCAGAGAAACCGGCTCACCGCGGGGCAGGACGGTATTTTTGTGCAAACCGGAGAGGTAGAGATTGACGGTGTCGAACTGGAGGTCGGCGGCCAGTGGGGCAAGCTGGCTGTGGTGGGCAATTACAGTCATATAAATACCGAAGTGACCAGGAGCCTTGCGTTTTACGAGGTTGGTACCGAGTTGGAGGCGGTGCCGGAGGAGCAGCTTTCACTGTGGGGTAACTACGATTTTAGCGACTGGGTGCCGGGCCTGTCCCTGGGGCTTGGCGCCCGCTATGTGGGCGATAGCTATACGGGTATCGATAAGAACCGCGATATTGCGGTGCAGAGCGCGGGCGGCAATCCCGCATTGATCGCCTTTTATGATGCCATATTTGCGGATTTCCCCACCGATAACCCCTCCTATGTATTGTACGATGCGACCATCGGTTACACTGTGGCCAACTGGGAGTTGCAACTGAATGCGAAAAATCTTACCGATGAGATTCACACAACCTCCTGTTTGAGTCGTGGTGACTGTTTCTATGGTGAGCGCCGTTATGTAACCGCGGAAGCGCGTTATCGCTTTTAATAGTCCGGCAATCGTGTGGTTAGCCGGGCCGATCAGTTTGCGGCTCTAGCCGGGCCCGAGACGGGGGCAGTGACATCGGTGTCCCGGAATTTTGCATTGCCCGGTGTTAGTGTCAACAGGCCCTAGCCGGATAGTGGATGACAGAAAATAACAGCGAGGGGCGCTAATGCCGGGTTTCCTTATCATCACAGGCGGACTGGCCAGTGCCTGTGCAGGTATTCTGTTGCTGTATGTGGCCTGGCGCCACAAGGGCACGCAGCCCATGCGAAGCTTGCTCGGCTGGGGATTGTTGTTGTTATCCGCTTGGGTTTGGAGTTCTGCGCTGGGTGTTGAATACGGGATCAGTATCGCCACCCTTATCGCAATGCTGACAGTGTTTATTCTGATCGGCCTCACGGGAGAATGGCCGACAGGCCCCAGTGCGCCGGAGCGGCAGCGAAAAGCTGATGGCGCGGCCCGGCCAGCAAGGCTCTGGTTGCGGGGCACAGCGCGTTTTTTCGCTGTGGTGATTTTGCCGGCGGTGAGCGGTGTGGTGGCGGGCCTGCTGTTATTCGGGGTTTTGGGTATTGCGGACGGCAGCCGCCTGATAGCAGCGGCTTTTTGTTCCATCACAGTCTGGACTCTGGCGGTTGTGTGGTGTTGTGCGGACAAAATACTGATGCGTCCCGGCGCGACGCTCGCGGCCTTTTCGCTGATTGGTGGGCTCTGGTTGATGCCGGCCGGATAGACCTGTTGAAACACTATGTTCAATGTTCACTTGTTGTTAACCCGGCAACTCAATAAATTTCCGGGTTAATAGGAATTAAATGTGAAACTTTCTCTCAAACCAAGCCCCGCCTTTGTGCGCGATATGACCGATGGACACTCGGTATTGGGTCTGGCCTTGTCTACCCTGCTGTATATTGTCTGTGTCAGTGGAACACTGGCGGTGTTTTACAACGAATTTGAACGCTGGGAGCAGGCTGACGAGCGGGAAGCCCTGGCGGTGGTGGAGCCCTCTGTTTACCGCAGCGTCACTGAGAACGCCATAGCTCTGGCCGCGGAGCGGGGTGAGGCGCTCAAATCGGTCACCTTTACTATTCCCAATTCTGCTATGCCGCGGTTGACGGTCCGGGCCGGCGGTGCCGAATACTATGTGGGGCAGGATGGTGCCCTGCAGGGCGAAGTCGCCCACGACTGGACGCATTTCCTTACCTACCTGCATTTTGCCCTGAATTTGCCGGTGGTGTTGGGGGTGCCTTTGGTAGGATTGATCGGGGTGTTGATGACTGCGCTGATCCTCTCCGGCCTGCTGGCGCACCCAAATATTATCAGGGATGCATTTTCCCTGCGCATGGCCGGCTCCAGGCGGTTGCAGCAGGTGGATTTGCACAATCGACTGGGGGTCTGGGCTTCGCCTTTTCACCTTGCTATTGCGGTCACCGGTGCCTTTATCGGCCTGTCACAGGTGGTGGCTTTTGCGGTTGCCGGGCTTTTCTACGGCGGTAATGTCGAAAAAGTGGAATCGATGCTGTATATCGAAAAGGCGGTGATTGAGAAGGATGCCAGGCAGGTGCCGCTGGCGGATTTTTCGCGAATTCTTGCGGAAATGTCCCGGTTGGCGCCGGAGCAGGAACAGAACCGCCTGCGTATTTTCCACCCGGGTCGGGAAGGGCAGGCAGTGGAAATTTCCACCAGAGTGCCGGGGCGCCTGATCTGGGGTGAGCGTTACCGTTTCGACGCGGAGGGGCGCCTGTTGCACCAGGAGGGTTGGTCGGATGGAAATGCAGGAAAGCAGGTGTATGCCTCCACTTTCCGCCTCCACTTTGGTCACTTCTCCGGTTTTGCGGTGAAGATCGCCTATTTCCTGCTGGGGGTGGGCATGTGTGTGCTGGTGGCTTCCGGTATCAATATCTGGTTTCTACGCAAGCGTCAGCGGGGCGAGGCGGTGCCGCGCCTTGAGCGAGTGTGGGTGGCGCAGGTGTGGGGTATTCCGTTTGCCATAGCACTCAGCGCCGTGACATATCTGGCCTTCGCCATTGCGGCGACACCGGTATTCTGGATTGTGGTGCTCGTCCTCAGTGTGGTGGCCGCCTTTGTAGGTACGGTTGCCGGCTGGTCGATGTTTCTGAGGGGGGCAACCATAGCGGCCTGTCTGCTCGCCGTTGTGGTGCACGGGGTTATGTTCGGTACTGACTCTTTTGTACGGGGGGCGCTGGTGGCCAATGGCGTATGGCTGTTGACCGCCGCCGGTATTGGGGTGTCGTGCCTCTATTCTCTAAGCCGGCGACGGAGTGGCAGTGCGGCTGGCGTCACTGTTAACCCGGCAACCCAATAAGTTGCCGGAGGAATAGTGGTGTGGTCGCGAGCGGTTAGCGGGGCTAATCGTTGGCTGGCGCCACTTTGGGGGGAGGCCGCAACATCTCTATGTGGGGTATGCCGTCCTCGTCGTAGGGGGCGGATGCCCGCTGAAAACCAAATTCCCGGTAAAAGTCGCCCAGATGTTCCTGTGCGGAAATACGTATGGCTGTATTGGGGTACTCGCTCAGGGTGTGATCGACAGCCCGGCGGATCAGTTCTTTACCGAGGCCGGTGCCGCGGCTGGGTGCAGTGGTGAGCACTCGCCCCAGTGAGGGTTCGCGGTATTTGTGACCGGGAAATACGACGCGCAGGTATGCCATCAGGTGCGGTGGCTCCTGGCGGTCGCCCCAGCAGCCCAAGTGCCAGGAATACTGGTCTTTTCCGTCGGCATCCTGGTAGGGGCATAACTGCTCCACGGTAAACACCTCCTGGCGGACCCGCAGTATTTCATAGAGTTGGGGAGTTGAGAGGCTATCAAAAGTCGACCATTGCCATCGCATCTCTCTGAATACCTTGTCTTTGTGTTTCCGTTGAGAACAGTGGAGCGGGATCTGGAGGGGCTGCCGTAGGGCTTTACCGGGCAGCTTTACACCTGCCTATCGGAATCCGGGGCTTGAGCGCTGCCGCCCGCTCCGTCGCCGTCGCGGGCGAAATTGCCATGCCGCAGATAGTGGATAACCTGTTTGATAACGTCCGGATTCTTCATCATAAACACATGGGTAACCGGCATTTGCAAATGGTCTTTCATACCCTCCAGCCGGGTGCTGGAAACGGAGACCTTCCCGTCGTCGGTATCGGGTATCAGTTGCGACAGCAACAGGTTGATGCTGCGTGTGCCGGCGATAATTCCCACGTCGAAATTCGCCCGCCCCAGCCGCTTGGGAACACTGAGGGCCCCGGTACCCAGTTGCAGGCCGGCTTCGCCAAACACAAACCGGAAACCGGGGAAGTTGCCCAGTTTGTCCACCACTTCACTGCCTTTGTTGGGCGGCCCCAGCATGACCACGCGATTCAGGTTGGGGATATCGTAACGGCTCAGGTACTGGCGCACCAGAATGCCGCCGAGAGAGTGGGTGACGAAATTGATTTCGCTTTCGCCGGAGCAGGCCTGCAGTGCCGGGCCTATGGCTCTGTGGGCCAGCTCCTCGATGGGAAAATCGGTGGAGGGGTAATCCACGTTAACGGTTTTATAGCCAGAGGCATTGATGGTGCGCTCCAGTTTTGCCATCGACGCATCGGATTTTGCCAGACCGTGCAAAAGGATTACGCAGGCAGAATGGGCATTGACGGAAAGCGCGCCCAGACAGATGGCCGCGGTAACCATTGCTCTTCTCATTGATACTCCTGCGATGCCTCTTTAGCGGTGGACTGCCCCATGGAGTATGGGGTCGGTGCAGAGAAATGCCAAGGGCGACAATTCAATAGGAAGGGCACAGTAACAGCAGCTATCTTTTGCATCATCACAGTTGTTGCCGCAATATTTCCACTAGCCGTCCCGGCTTGTCGGGGGTGATTACCAGTGTGCGGCCGGTGAAGCGCAATACCACGGCCTTGTCCGGGTCCGTGGCAAAGGCTCTGAAGCGCCCGAGCCTGTCGTTCTGAAAGAGGCCGATATATCCAAACAGACCGTTGTTGCCGAACAGCCGTGTGGCCCCCTCCATGGCTTGTGGGTCTACCCGGGTTTCCACCAGGCCCTGCAGTGGAATACGGGTCTTCCAGCCAGGCCGCAGAATTGTCAGGGTGTTGTTCTGGATCGCGTAGCCACGAATCGCAAACAGGGCGCCCAATACCAGTATGGCGGGGGGCAGGGCGACGGCAATATGGTGGAGGAGGGACGGTGTGTCGGGAGCCTCGACCATTAGAAATACCGGGATCGCCAGCAGCAGGGCCGCACTCAGTGCGCTGATCCATTTCAGCTGCCGGCCCCAGGGGGCTTGAAAAACAGTCGACGGCATATATTACTCAGACAGGGGCTGCAGATTTTGGTTGTGGCAATCATAGTGCGGTAGGAATCGATTTGAAAAGGGCATTCCGTGGCGCATGACCGGCGGGTTATTTGACGGGATGCCGGGTTGTGGTGGACAAACTGGAACTCGACGGATGGTGTAATGATGGAAACTGACAAGGTTGATGGCGGCAGGCCCAAATCCGCTCTGGTAGTGGAGGGCGGTGCCATGCGGGGCATCTTCGCCGCCGGTGTGCTGGATGCCTTCCTGGAGGCGGATTACTGTCCCTTCGACTTTGCGATCGGGGTCTCCGCCGGTTCCACCAATCTGATTGGCTATCTGGCCGGGGATCACGGGCGCAGCCGGCAGGTGCTGCTGGATCACGCTCTGCGAGCGGATTTTATCGATTGGCGCCGTTATCTGAGGGGCGGCCATTTCTGTGATATCAGCTGGTTGTGGCACGCTTCCTATAGGGAAGTGCCCCTGAATGTCCGGCGCTATACGGAAAACGGAGTACCGCTCTATGCGGTGACGACCAGTATCCGCAGCGGCCAGGCCTGCTATGTGCAGGTCACTGCCGCAAATATGCACCAGGTGTTTCCGGCTTCCTGCGCCATGCCGGTGGTGTATCGGGGTTTCCCTCGGGTCAATGGCGAGCCTATGACGGACGGCGGCCTGGCGGACTCTATCCCGGTTGTCCGGGCCTATGCACAGGGGGCCCGGGACATCACCGTTATCCTGTCGCGCGCGCGTGGCTATAGGAAGCCGGTGGGCTCGGCGCCCAAGTTTATCCGGCAGTTTTTCCACCAGCATGGGCGTTTGTTCGAGGCGGTGCTGGAGCGGGGCAGACGCTACAACTCCGCGCTGGATTTTATCGACTCCCCGCCGGAGGACTGCCGTATAGCCGTTATTGCACCCCCGGAGAAGTTCCCGGTGAAACGCTTTACCCAGGAGGCGGATTTGCTGGAGTCGGGCTATGAATGTGGCAGGGCGCTGGGGTGGCAGTTTTTACGCGATTCCGCCGGTGTGGGGGCTATGCCCGCCACCCATTGATTGGTCCCTTTAGTAGGTTGTTGAAAAAGTCCTCCCGGGCTTTCCTCAGTCCGGCCCCGCCAGGGCTATACCCTTCCCGTCGTAAAAACGGTACCCACCGGTCAGGTGGGCAGCCTTGCTCCCAAATAACCGCTTGACCTGAAGCTTTACACTGATACCATACCGTCCAGCCGGTCTTTTTTGACCAAAAGTAATTAAGAGGTCACATGTCGAAAGTCGATAAAGAGGCCATCATTCGCGCTGCAGAGGATGTGGTGCGGGAAAATGGTGCGCGCAAGTTAACCCTGGATGCGGTGGCGAACCGCTGTGGCCTCAGCAAAGGAGGGCTGTTGCACCACTACGGCAGTAAACAGGCTCTGCTTCAGGCCATGTTGCAATCGGTAGTGGCGCGCGAGAGCGAACTCGCCAATGCCTACCTGGATTGCAACGACCAGCCCGGAGGATTGCTGGTCTCGCGGATTCAAACCCTGTTTGCGATGATGGAGGAACCCGCTGGCCTGCCCCGTTCACTGATTGCCGCAGTGGCCGAAGACCCGGCGCTGTTGGAACCGATAAAGAACCAGGAAGAGCGGATTCGCAACAAAGTCTGTGACGATTCCAGCGACCCCGAGATGGCTTTGCTGCTGCTGTGCGCCGCGCGCGGAATTTTCTTTGGCCGGGTTCTCGGGGTGGTTGAGGAAGACGCCCCCCTGTTCCGGCGACTGCGTGAACGCCTGCTGAAGCTCGCGCAAGATCTCGATTAACTCCCTTTTATTATTTGGCGGCTTGTGCTTTGGGCACAGCCCTGGTTTATGGATGCATAAGATGAAATTACCCGGTAACAAGCGCTTTTTTTGCGCCGCTCTGGCGCTGACAGTCCCGCTCAGCGGTTGCTTTGATTCCGGTGAGGAAACTGAGCAGGTGGAGCGCCAGTGGCCGGTCAAAGTGGTCACTGTGTCCGGCGACGGCAATGTCAGTCAGCGGCAGTTTGCCGGCCGCGTCAGGGCGGTACAGACGGTAGATTTATCGTTTCAGGTTCGCGGCCGGCTGGAAAAACTGGATTTTCGCGAGGGGGAGATTATTCCCAAAGGGACCGTCATTGCCACACTGGACGACCGGGATTACCAGCGCAAGGTTGAAGAGGCCAGGGTCAACCTGGAGTTGCTGCAAAAAACCGTTTCGCGTCAGCAGGCCCTGGCCAAGCGCAAGGTGATTGCGGAACAGCAATTTGACGAGGCCGAGACGCGCTTCAAGCTGGCGCAGGTTGCGCTGGAGAATGCACAGCAGGATCTCGCCTATACCCGCCTGACCGTTCCCTTCGACGCACTGGTAACCCGCAAGCTGGTGGACAGTTTCACCAATGTCCAGCGCGGCCAGGCGATTGTTCGGGTGCAGAATGTATCGGAAGTGCGTATTCAGGTGTCGGTGCCGGGGAAGCTGCTGGCAACCGTCAATGCGGAGCGCATCGCCTCTATCAGCGCAGTTTTTGAGTCACTCCCGGGACAGGAATTTCCGCTGGAATATCGTGAGCACGAAGCCGAGGCGGACAGTGTGACCCAGACCTATATTGTCGAGCTGGGTATGCCGCGCCCAAAGAATATTCAGATTTTGCCGGGCATGACCGCGCGCGTAATAGTGGCGCTGAAACCTGCACAAAGTGCGCTCTGGATACCTTTGTCCGCGGTGCAGACCGGCGCCGACGGCGCTGCATTCGTGTGGCAGATCAATGGGGATCAGTCGGTGTCCCAGGCAGCGGTTGAATTGGGAGTAACGGACGGGGACAAGGTTCAGGTCACCACAGGTTTGCGGCCCTCGATGCAATTGGTTGCCGCCGGCGGCCAGCACCTCTATGAGGGCGCCCGGGTGCGCAACTACGCACAACAGTCAGCGCGGTAACCGGCCCGAATCTGGCCTGAAAGGGAAGATGTAGTGAAGATTTCTGATATTTTTATCGAAAAGCCGGTGTATAGCTGGCTGTTGATGCTGATTTGCCTGGTGGGCGGACTTTGGGGGCTGGGCGATATCGGCCGCCTCGAGGATCCGGCTTTTACCATCAAGGAAGCCCGGGTTTTTACTGTCTATCCGGGTGCCAACGCCCGGCAGGTGGAGGAAGAGGTCACGGAAAAACTAGAGGTGGCCATCCAGCAGATGGGGCAATTGAAACGCGTGACCTCCACCTCGAGACCGGGCATGTCGGAGATACGGGTGCAGATCAAGGATCAGTTCGCCTCCAACCAACTGCCCCAGGTCTGGGACGAATTGCGGCGCAAGGTGCGCGATACCCAGAGCCAGCTGCCGCGCGGTGCGGCCCAGTCGGTGGTAAACGACGATTTCGGGCAGGTATTCGGGATCTATTATGCGGTCACGGGCGAGGGTTTCTCCCCTGGCGAAATGCGCGAGATTACCAAAGTGATTCGCCGCGAACTGCTGGCTGTGGAAGGCGTGGCCAAGGTCTCCCGCTCGGGTGTCATTAACGAAGTCGCCTACTTGGATATCGACGAATCGCGCCTGGCCCGGCTGGGTTTCTCTCTGGACGATTTGGCACAGGTGCTGCAGTCCGAGAGCGCTATCCAGCCGGTTGGAGAGGTGGAGGGCAAGGATCTGCGCATGCGGATTCAGGTGGACAGCCCGGCCAGTGACCTGGAGTCGATACGCAATATCCTAATCGGTGTGCCGGGTTCCACGGCCATGCTGTCGGTGCGGGATATTGCCGATGTGTCACTGGGCTACGAGGAGAGCCCCGCCTTTATAGCGCGCTATAACGGCCAGCCGGCGGTGCTGATTGGCGTGGCCGGCGCGGAGAACACCAATATCGTGGACGTCGGCAAGGTGGTGGAAAACAAGCTCGCCGAACTGCGACAGAATCTGCCGCTGGGTATCGAGATTAAACCCATCTATGAACAGCACCACGAGGTGGAGAAAAGTGTCGATGGATTCCTGTTCAACCTGATCAGCTCCATCGTCATCGTCACACTGGTGTTGTGTGTGTTCATGGGCTGGCGGTCGGGTGTTGTGGTGGGCACAGTACTGGGCCTGACTGTGCTGGGCACGGTATTGATCATGGACCTTCTGGGCCTGGATTTGCAGCGGATTTCCCTCGGTGCACTGATTATCGCCATGGGCATGCTGGTGGACAATGCCATCGTCGTGGCGGAGGGCATGCTGATGGGGGTGCAGCGCAACGAATCGCCAAAGCACGCGGCCTCCCGCGTGGTGTGCCAGACCTTCTGGCCGCTGCTGGGCTCAACCATTATCGGGATCATGGCCTTCTCCGGTATCGGCCTTTCCAAGGATGCCACCGGCGAATTCCTGTTCTCGCTGTTCGCCGTGATTGGTATTTCGCTGTTGCTCAGCTGGGTGCTGGCGATCACTGTAACGCCTTATCTGGGTTACCATCTGTTTAAGCCGGATAAAGACGCGGGCAGTGAAGACCCCTATAGCGGGCGCTATTATCAGTGGTATGCGGGCGCTTTGCAGAAGGCCCTGGGTCACCGCGGCCGCACCATTGCGCTGCTGGTGGGGGTGACGCTGCTCAGCTATTTTGGCTTTGGCTTTGTCAAACAGGGGTTCTTTCCCAATTCCAATGCGCCGCTTTTCTACGTCAATTACTTTATGCCTCAGGGGAGCGACATCAACCGCACCGGGGAGGCGCTGCAGCAGGCGACGGAGTTTTTACAGGAACAGACTGAAGTGGTTTCGGTTGTCTCGGTGGCTGGGCGCGGCGCCGACCGGTTTATGCTCACTTATGCGCAGGAACCGCCCAACCCCTCCTATGGTCAGCTGATTGTCCGCACCCAGTCGCGGGAGCAGATTCCCGCACTGATCGAAAAGGCCAAAGCGCAGTTGCGCGACGCCCACCCGGAAGCGCTGATAACGTTTAAACGCCTGGTGTTTGGCCCCGGTGGCGGGGCCGATGTCGAGGTGCGGCTCTCCGGGCCCGACTTCAATACATTGCGGGCTCTGGCCGCCGAGGTGGAGGGTGAGTTTCGCACGCAGGGGCTGGAGGAAGTCCGCCATAACTGGCGCGGGCGGGAGTTGACCATCCACGCGCAAATGGATGAGGAGCGGTCGCGGGTCGCGGGGGTCAATGCCGCGGATGTCAGCCGCACCATACAGTTTGCCACCTCCGGTTACCGTGTGGGAAATTATGAGAGCGGGGACCGCATTGTGCCGATTGTGGCGCGCCTGCCGGAGGGCGACCGCAATCAGGTGGGTTCGTTGCCGGACCGGCTGGTGTGGAGCCCCAATGAGCGGGGTTATATTCCCGCGGGCCAGTTGGTGAAAAAATTTGAAACCACCGCGGAAGACGGGCTGGTTCGTCGTCGCAACCGTGTGCCCACCATTACCGTCAGTGCCAATGCCCCTGAGGGTATGACTGCAATGGCGGCATTTGAGCGGGTGCGTGGTGCAGCCGAGGGCATGGCACTGCCACCCGGCTACCGGCTGGAATTCGGTGGAGAATATGAACGGTCCAGCGATGCGAAAAAATCCCTGGGCAAGGGATTGCCACTGGGCTTCCTGATCATGATACTGATCTCGGTGCTGCTGTTTGGCACCATCAAGGAGCCGGTGATTATCTGGCTGGTTGTGCCCATGTCACTGGTGGGCGTGGTTGTGGGCCTGCTGCTGTCGGGATTGCCGTTCGGTTTCATGTCCCTGCTGGGTGTGCTCAGCCTGTCGGGAATGCTGATCAAGAATGCGGTGGTACTTGTGGATGAAATCCAGGTCCAGACACATGCGGGGCTACCGCGATTGACGGCAATCCAGCAGGCCAGTGTCAGCCGTTTGCGGCCGGTATTTCTGGCCGCGATTACCACCATTCTCGGTATGTCACCGCTCCTGTTCGACGCGTTTTTCGCGGATATGGCAGTGACCATTATGGGTGGGCTGGGATTTGCCACTGTGCTGACGCTTATTGCCATACCGGTGTTTTACGCGGTACTGCACCGGGTGGGAGCAGGGGAAATCACCAGCGGGGGGCCAGCGCCCCGGAAAAAGGTTAAAGCGGATTCGCAGGAAGTGGCGGCCGCGGATTGAGATGTCATTTATCCGGCAGCCAAATAAGTTGCCGGGTAAATGTGGCACAAGGATGTACCGCCGCCGGCCAGTGGCCGGCGCATGACTGTTAAAAGCGGGTGATTCCGCGCACTGACGCTGGTTTTCAAGAACGGCCAGTCCAATCGATGAGCGATCCTTGATTGGATTGCCCGGTCAAAAGATATCCCCAATTATGTGCGCCGCGCTGCGGCGCAACTGGTCGATAATGACCAACTCCGGCTGCTGGTATGGGGCCTCCAATACACAACCTGAGGAGATTCCATGGAAATATTGGCGGTTGAGCACCAGATTCACTCGACGGCGACATCGGACAAACTAAAGGTAGCGCTGGCACAGATAGCGCCGGTCTGGCTAAAACGCGAGAAAACCCTGGAAAAAGTCGCGGATGCAGTTGAACTTGCAGCCAGGCAGGGTTGCCAGCTGGTCGCTTTTGGTGAGGCGTTGGTGCCGGGTTATCCGTTTTGGATTGAGCGCACGGATGGTGCCAGATTCAATGACGCCAAACAAAAGGCCATCTACGCGGAATATTTAGAGCAGGGTGTGGTGATTGAAGATGGCCACCTCGATGCAATTTGCGCGCTGGCGAAGGAATATGGCATTGCCGTTTATCTCGGGGTTATGGAGCGCGCGGCAAACAGAAGTGGACACAGTCTCTACTGCACTCTGGTCTATATCGACCAGCGGGGAGTGATCGGCTCCGCCCATCGCAAACTGCAGCCAACCTACGAAGAGCGTCTCGCCTGGGCACCGGGGGATGGCAACGGTTTACAGGTACATCGGCTGGGTCGCTTTACCCTCGGCGGACTCAACTGCTACGAAAACTGGATGCCGCTGTCCCGCGCCGCACTCTACGCGCAAGGCGAGGATCTGCATGTCGCTGTGTGGCCGGGTGGATCGCACAACACGGAGGATACGACAAGGTTTGTGGCTCTGGAAAGCAGGAGCTACGTGCTCTCAGTATCCGGGTTGATGCGCCCGGCCGACTTTCCCAGTGATACACCGGAACTCGCGGAAATTATTGCCAACAGTGGTGAATTCCTCGCAAACGGTGGTTCCTGTATTGCCGCACCCGACGGCACCTGGGTTGTGGCGCCTCAGATGGACCGAGAGCTTCTTATTACCGCGGAGCTGGATCATGTGGCTGTTAGGGCAGAGCGCCAGAACTTCGACCCCACCGGCCACTACAGCAGACCCGATGTCACCCGCCTGGTAGTTGACCGAAAGCGCCAGCAACTGGCTGAGTTTATCGACGCCGATTAATACCGCGGCGATGTGGAGGTGGTAAGTTTATCCCATTCCCGGCCTGGGACTGGCCCTGCAAGGTACAAAAAAATGCATAAATATGTCTGGACGTTTGTTTTGGGATTCCTACTTGGGGCGCTGCACGCAGTAGCGAAGGTCCCCGCGAACAGCACACAAATGGTGTTGACCATCAGCGATGGCTGGGACCTATCCACCGGGCAACTGTACACTTTCAACCGGGTGGATGGTCGCTGGCAACGGCATTCCATACAGGCGCGGGTCAATATCGGTCGCGCCGGGCTGGGCTGGGGGCTGGGACTGCATGCACCGCAGGAAGGGGTGCAGAAACGCGAGGGGGATGGCCGGGCGCCCGCCGGAATTTTTCGCCTGGGGGATGCCTTCGGTTATCTTTCCAGTGTGGAGACAGAGCTTGCCTATCGGCCAATGCACGTGAATCAGTATTGTATCGACATGCCTGCCTCCCCCTATTACAACCAGACGGTGGATGTGGGCGAGGTCGGCATTGAGGCGGTGCGGGGCTCAAGCGAGGGCATGCGCCGGGATATCCACTACGGGGATAACCAGTACCGCAAGGGTATTTTCATTAACCACAACCCGGACAATATGGCCGGGGCCGGGAGCTGCATTTTTATGCATTTGTGGAAGAAGGATGGCGCTCCCACCGCCGGTTGCACTTCCCTGTCTGAGCCGGTGATGGACCAATTGCTTAGCTGGCTGAACAGGGAGGCCCGGCCTGTCTATGTGGTGCTGCCACTCAGTGAGTATCTTCGCAAACGCGACCTTTGGAGCCTGCCCCAACTGGACTATTGACCCGCAAACTCTTTGAGTTGCCGGGTTAACAATACGCCGGGTTGTGCGCACAGCCAGAGTTCAGGCGATTTCCGCACCCTGTGCCGACAGGATTTTTGAAACCTGTTCCAGCAGTCCCCGGCCGGCGGGGCCAAGTGGTTTGTGACGCGGCCAAATCATATCCGTGCAGTAAGGGTAGGGAACCAGCTGAAAATCCGTTGGCAGCACCTGTATGCTACCGCTCTCTATGTAGGGCCGGACTATGTGCAGTGGTGCAAATGCCCAGCCTTGCCCCGTGGCCAGCATGGCGATGAACAGTGAATAACTCTCCAGATACCAGATGCGATTGCTCAAATCGTTTTCCGGCAGGGCTGTCTGGTCGATGGAGACTTTCATGCGTAAATGCAGGTGGTCCTGCAGATCCCGGCAGCTCACTGATGACAACCGTGTCAAAGGGTGCCGGGTGCCGGTGATCAACACAAAACTGCAGTTTCCCACACCGCGAAATTCAAAATCTTCGGGATAATCACTGCGGCTCAGCACGATACCCATATTGGCTCTACCGTCGCGAACCATTTGTGCGGCACCGTCACCGGGCGCGTGCAAGAGGTTGAGGGTTACCGTGGAATAATCCTCATAAAACTGACACAGCCCCCGCGCCAACAGGCTTAGATCGATAGCTGATTCGTCGATGGCGACCGTGAGGGATTCTTCAAGGCCGGTGTTCAGGCTGCGGCTTTTCGCCTCGAAGCGCGAGTAGGAGTTCAGCAGGCAGCGCGCATCCATCAGGAGAGAGCGTCCCTGCGGTGTGAGTTTCGGTTCCCGGCCGGAGCGGTCGAACAGCAGAAGACCCGTATCGGCTTCCAGATTACTGATCAGCCCGGAAATGGTGGACTGTGCTTTGCCGAGGGAGCGCGCGGCGGCGGAAAAGGAACCACTGCGCGCTGTCGCCTCGAAGGCTTCCAGTTGCTCGGGTGCAATGAGCAAACGGGATTCCATGGCAAGCTACCTTTTCGTTCTGGGTTGTACTTCGTACAGGCTTGCGCACCCGTGATGGTTCGGACTCTGTGACCAACGCCCGATACTTGGCGTCAAAACCTATGTACCTCGACTCTAACATACTGTCACAAAGAGTACACAGTGATACTTCAAGCCTGGATTCCTAGAGGTTTTGCAATATTACTCTGTGGTTGCCACGCAGTTGCAGACGCAAACTCAGTTGTAATGCAACGGTGTTTAAGGTGGTAGAGGAAGGTCAAAGGAGCGAAGCTCGAAATTGATTGGAGCTTTGCATTTTGATTCGTGCTGAAGTTGTTTTGGAATCTGTGACGCGGGTCATGAGCCGCTCAGGGTGGGGACCCCAGGACCGCGAGTGAGCGTCACATACGTACATATGTACCGGAAACTCTGCAACGACATCCAAGTGGGTGGTGACGGAACATTTGACTGTTGGTGGACCATCTAATAAGGATAGGAACAAAGGCTATGATACCTTTCAGTAAAACATCACGCTGCTGCTTTACTTCCGCGTTTACCCTGATACGGGCACCAGCAGTATTTGCCCAGCAGCCGCCCGATACGGGCGCAGCGACGGACAACAAGGACCAACGGGCACAGGAGACAATTACCCCGACCGCAACCCGCCGCGAAGCAGCGGTGGAAAAAATTCTGTTCAATTTTTCCGCGATTGGAAAAGAGGTGTTGCGCAAGCGCAACATTAACAAGTCGCAGTTTGACGAGTCCTCAGTCACTGTAAATTCAGGCATTTTCAAGACCGATGGCGGTGGCCTGAGCACCGACACGGATCTGGTGGTCAACCAGCCTCTGGGGGCGACAGCGGCTTAGCGCGCGTCCCTCGCTTAGCTGGATGACGCCGGCTTTATGGATGGCGTCATCTCCTCCTCTTTGTCCAGGAGTCCGCGGGGTGCTTACACCAGTGAAGTGCAGAGTGACCCTGTGGATTCACCGGATGGAAAGCCCCTGCAGGTAGGATTCCTACAGGCTCTGCCATGCGCATGTCATTCTCGGTGTGGAGCGGTGAGATACCGGATCCCGGGTACGCAATCTCATCAATGAGCGGGCGGAATTTTCCTGTTAGAGAAAAAACATGCTGGCCAGCGGTTGATTCAGGCGGGCTGTGGACAATTGGCGTCAACTGGTCTGACCGCTTCTGATGGCCCCGGTGGAAAGCGATGACGCCGGTGCAATGCCGGTGCCACAGGGGGGAATTGAACCGGGGCGGGTCCAGTCCCGCCAGTCGCTATCGGAGCCGGGTGGTGATGCCTTGCCGGGTCCGACTGTGTGGCAATTGCCGATAGTGCACTTGCCAGCCGCCAATGAATAAAATATTCTCGACGGGAATAAATTCCTACTGGATTATTTCCGTGATCTTCAAGCCCGCTCTCCTGCGTCGCTCTCTCATCAGCTCCGTCTGCATAGCACTGGTTGTGGTCCTGACCGGCTGTGGCGAAAGGTCGGAGGAGGTCGGGGCAGCTCTGTCGCTGAGAGAAAAAGTTGCCCAGAAGCTCATGCTGGATATCCGCTATTACTGCGGTGCCAGGGGGCAGCCTGATCGGTCGCTGGAAGCAGCCGAGGCTTCGCAGCCCGGCTGTAAGCGCCCCGTCACCGTGTTGCCCGAGGATCTGCGCGAGCTGGTCACCGGGTCCGCACTGGGGGGCATAGTGCTGTTTGCCGACAACCTGGAGAACAGCGAACAGATAGTGCGGCTCAACCGGGATCTGCAGGAGGCCGCGCTGCAGTCTTCAGCCGCGCAGCCATTGCTGCTGGCGATCGACCAGGAGGGTGGCCGTGTGAACCGGTTGCCGCGGGATGAAGCGACGGCATTCGCCGGCAATATGGCGATAGGTGCCACCTACCCGGGTCACGGCACCCAATTTGCCCAGGGTACTGCCGCGGCCATGGCGGAACAGGTGCGTGCACTGGGATTCAACGTCAATTTTGCCCCCACTTTGGACGTCAACAGCAATCCGGACAACCCGGTGATCAATGTGCGCTCCTATGGTGAAGCTCCGCAGATGGTGGCCGCACTCGGGGCCGCCAGCGTGAAGGCGTTCCAGCGACACGGGGTGGCGGCCACCGTCAAGCACTTCCCCGGCCACGGCGATACATCGGTGGACAGTCACACCGGCCTGCCACGGGTTCAGCGTCCGCTGGCGCAGGCGCAGGGAATAGACCTGCTGCCTTTTGCAAAGGTCATCCGCGACGCCGCCCCCGCGCTGGTGATGAGCGCCCATATCCAGTACCCGGCACTGGATAACAGCAGCCTGCAGGGCGAGGATGGTGAAAGCCTGATGGTACCCGCCACGCTTTCCCGCAAGATACTGACCGGAATACTGCGCGATCAGATGGGTTACCGGGGGGTGGTGGTGACGGATGCACTGGATATGGCCGGTATCAGCGACTACTTCAGCGCGGAGCAGGCGGTTGTACACACTTTCGCCGCCGGTGCAGACATAGCGCTGATGCCGATAAAAATCCGCTATGCGGAAGATCTGCCCAAGGTGGAACAGTTGATCGACGCGGTGGTGGAGGCGGTGCGCAGTGGCAGCCTGTCCGAGCGGGATATCGATACTTCCGCAGCCAGAATCATCGCTCTGAAGCAGAGGTATGTAGATACTGAGTGGCTGCGGCGCGATGTGGAAGAGAATATCGCCATGGCCCACAGGGTTCTCGCAGAACCCGCCCATCGCCAACTTGCGGATCAGCTGGCGCGCGCCGCGGTCAGCCCTATCTATCCACCCGCAGAGGGGGCCCTGCCGGTTATTTCCACTGCAGTCAAAAGCCTTCAGGTCATAGCGCCAAGCCGCGCCATAGGAGAGGCTTTTCGGCTGGCCATAGCCCAGGTCAGCGATGCCGAGGTGGAGCTGGTGCCGCCGGACAAGGCGCTGGAGATATTGCCCGGAAAGGCGGCGCAGGTGCTTGTGGTGGCCAGTATAGTGCCGGGTGAGAGCGCCGTGGAGTGGGGCGGTGCGGAAGACCTGGCGGCTGCTCCGCAGCCGATCCTGGACAGCACTCAACTGCAGGATATCTACGGCGCGAGCCTGCAACTGGCGCGCACGCGCGGGCAGAAAACTGTCTTCATCAGTATGCGTTCACCCTATGAAGCGGCTAAGTTTCATCAACTGGCCGACCTACTCCTGGCCAGTTACGACTACAAAGCTTTTATCGGCCCGGGCGGCAGCCTGCGGGGACCTGTCTACACAGCGTTGGCTGCCGCGCTGACCAGTGCCACAACACCCGAGGGCAGGCTGCCGGTCACTGTACAGTCCGGTTCCCGGCAAACGGTTGTGGGAATGCCTGCGGCCGACGCCCCGGCCAATATTGACTAGGGTCAACTCAGTTAGTGTGAACAGACCTAGGTGTGAACAGGCCCTGGCAGACTGTTAAAAAAGTGTTTGTCAACGATCTGACAAGGTGTCCGCAGCCGGTGGGACCTGAAGCACAGTAGTCGGTGAGCAAGGCGGTGGCTTCTATCGGTTCCACCTCTAGCTACTAATTTAAGTGTGGACCTCTCTTGGAACACTATGGAAGGGATTGTTTTGTGCGTGGCCAAGGGCCGAGATATGTGATCTGTGTCTCTGGAATTGTGTTATCTGGGCGCCAGTGAGGTGATCCGGCGATTTCGGGCGTGTGAACTTTCGCCGGTGGAAGTGTTTCAGTCTCAGAGGCGGGGCTATGAGGCTATCAGAGCGGAGATCAACGCCTCTACAGCGCGCTGTTTTTCGATTCGGCGCTGACTCAGTCACGGCCACCCAGTGGGCATATGGCGCGGGCAGCCTGAGGCCGCCGAAAAGCGCCATCACTGCAAATCAAGGACGAAACCGGTATTGCCGGGCAGGTAATTACTAATGGCTCCAAACTGTTGCGCGACGATCGCGTTGCGACTACCGACCCGGTTCCCGGGCGGCTGCTGTCTGCGGGTATACCAGTGGCGGCGCGAACCTTGACCCCCGGATTTTCGCTAGCGGGCTGTACCCGCTCCCGGCTCAGGGGCGTGACCCCTAACCTCGGGAACCCCGACACCACCCCGGGCGGTTCTTCCGGACGGGCAGGGCCGCGCTGGCTACAGGTTCGCGCACTGTCGCCAAAGGCGCCGATATGGGTGCCTGCCGATTCCCGCTGTCCTGTGCGGACTGCTGGCGTTCAAAACGTCCTGCGACCGGATTCACCCCACCCTACAAATACAAAGGACGATGGCGTGAGCCACAACAGCGCTCTCGGTGTCCGTGCCGATATTCGCACCGGTCGTCTTTCACTGTCGGCGGCGGCGGCGTTGTGGCGCGGCGAGCGGAATTTTTGCATCACGCAGCCTCCCGGACAAATGTGGGTTACGGATTGCAGCAATCTGGAGTTACAGGATCCGACCAACTGTGCACAACTGAACTGGGAACAGCACTGGGAATAAAGGATGTTTCAACTGGTCGATTCCGGTGACGAGGCTGTCACTGTCTACCTGGCCGATGAGGTGAGCGCGGAAACTCTGGCGCTGATAGTGCAGCTGGTGGCCCGCATTCGCCGGGAACTGACTGATGTAATCACTGACGTGGTGCCATCCTACTGCAGCGTCACCGTCTATTACGATCTTCTGCATTGCACCGGGATAGAGATTCACACAAGGCTGGACCGACTGTTGACCGAGCTGGGCGCGATGGTGGTGAGCGATGCGGGAAATGCGGTGAAAGACAAAGCCCGATTAGTGGAACTGCCGGTTTACTACGATGACGAGGTGGCGCCGGACTTGCCACGGCTGGCGGAGTTTGCCAATTGTTCTGCCGATGAAGTCGTGCAGCTGCATGCGGCACAGGAGTATCGGGTCTATGCGCTGGGGTTTCGCCCCGGTTTCGCATTTCTCGGCCAGGTTCCCGCAGCCCTGCAAATGCCGAGGCGGGAGACCCCGCGCAGCCTTGTGCCGGCGGGTGCGGTGGCCATAGCGGGTGCCCAGACCGCGGTCTATCCAGACTCCAGCCCGGGTGGATGGAATATTATCGGCCGCTGCCCGACGCTGCTGTTTGACCGCGCCAGCACGCCGCCGACAGTGCTGCTGCAGCTGGGGGATCGCGTGCGTTTCGTGCCGGTGGCACGGGCGGAGTTTATCGCGCTCGGAGGCGACCCCGATGACTGAGTACGCAATCGTCGAGCGACCGGGACCACTGACGCTGATCCAGGACTGCGGCCGGCGTGGACAGCAGCATCTGGGCGTGAGTGTGGGCGGCGCGCTGGACAGTCACGCAGCGGGTTGGGCCAACCGGTTGTTACACAACCCGCCACAGGCGGCGCTGCTGGAAATCTGCCTGGGACCTTTTGCCCTGCGTTTCCCCGCACACACCTGTATTGCCATCACCGGAGCCGATTGCGGCTGGCAGCTGGACGGCAAGCCTCTGGACAACTGGCGGGCACACCGTGTCGGCGCCGGCAGCTTACTGACAGGGTCGACGGCAACTTGCGGCCTGCGCAGTTATATGGCCCTGGCAGGTGGCATTCTAACTCCGCCTGTATGGGGCAGCCGCGCCACCACGGTGGCAGAAAAACTGGGCGGGCTGCAGGGTGCGCCACTGGCCCGGGGCGATCTGCTGCCCTACGGGCCGCAGCAGTGCAAAACCCTGCTGGCAGCGCCGCCAGGTTATGTGCGCCAATACTCAGCCGAAGTTTTTCTGCGCGTCGCAGCCTCCAATCAATTTACGCAGTTTCCCCCACAGAGCCGGCGCGATTTTTTCAGCCGCAATTACCGGGTCGCGCCCGAATCCGACCGTATGGGCGTGCGTATGAGTGGCGAACCCTTGAGCGAAGTACCGGGCAATATGACATCGGAGGCGGTGGCGCCGGGGGCGATACAGATCCCCGGCAACGGTCTGCCAATAGTGCTGATGCGGGATTGCCAGACCATTGGCGGCTACCCGAAATTGGGGCATGTGTATCGGGTGGATCTGGACCGGCTGGCACAGGCGCGGCCGGGCACCCAGGTCAGGTTTGTCCTGGGCAGCCTGACTGAGTCTCAGGCCGAGCTGGCCGCTCAGTTAAAATTTTTCGGTTCGGGGCAGCGGGTGTGATATGCATGACTTAGAAGGCGTCGACAGGGGAGTGAACCCGCAAAAAACTTCGGTGAGCGCGCTGGCGCTGCAACTGGAAGAGCTGCTGGTCAGCAGTGACCGCCGGGGTATGGCTCAGGTACGCCAGCTATGGACGCCGGGTTATTTGCACACCGCGGCGGAATTGTTTGTAAGGCACTGCCAGCGGGTGGTCATCGTCAGTGGGTTTCCGGTGGGGGAAACCTATGAGACCGATGGACCTGCCGGCGCCATAGCGCTGTTGCAGGGCGTCAAAGACTGTGGTGGCCAGGCCAGGCTGGTGGGTTTTACTCCCTATATTGACCGGCTGCGCAACTGCGTGGCCGGATTGCCGCAACTGAATCAAAGGGATCTGCTGGCCCTTGACCGCAGTGGCGATGTCTGCGAACAGCTGCAAGGGTATATGGCCGGCTTCGCGCCCACTCTGCTGATTTTCGTCGCCGTGCCGGGCCAGGCGGCCGACGGCTGTTACTACAATCCGCGTTTCGAGGACATCAGTGACCGAACGCTGCCCTGGGAGAAGTTGTTGGAACTCGCCGATTGCTACAGCATTGCGATCGCCGACAGCGGCAATCACCTGGGAATGGGGCGCGTCGCAGATCCCCTGGCCCGTTTGTCGATAGTGCCGGCGGTTTCCTGGACCGATGGACTGGTGATTGCGGATATCGCCAACTGGGGCGCCTGTGGTCTGCTGGCACTGGCTTCCGCCTTTGTACGCAAAAACCTGCTGCGAAACCTTCACCTGACCCCCCTGTTGGAAGTGCTGAGCCGGAGCGGTATTGTCGACAGTGTCACCGGTATGGCCACAGCATCGGAGGATGGCCTGCCGGCTTTCAGTGGCGAGGCGGTGGTCACCACCCTTAGAAACGCCGCGCAAACGCTGCAATCCGGGTTTTAAATCCCCGGGGAACTTCTGATTAATCCAGGCCGGCGCAGCGAGGCGCCAAGTTGCGACGGGCGGCCCCGCTCGTTCGCGAGCGCTGTCGTCAGCTTCTGTCAATGCTATCCTAGTCCGGCATAAATTCCTGCGGATGGGAGCCAAGTACTTGAAACTCAACTGCGACCTCGGCGAAGGCTACGGTATCTGGCGGCTGGCAGATGAGGCAGAGGTTATGCCCTATATCGACATGGCCAACATCGCCTGTGGCTATCACGCCGGCGACCCCCTCTCTCTGCAGGGTTCGATAAGGTTGGCGAAGGCCAATGGTGTGCAGATAGGCGCACACCCCGGTTACCCGGATCTGGCGGGCTTCGGGCGCCGCTCCATGGCTTGTCAGCCGGAAGAAATCACCGCCATGGTTATCTATCAGTTGGGTGCTCTGCAGGGGCTCTGTCGCGCCGAAGGCACGTTGGTGCAGTACGTCAAACCCCACGGTGCCCTCTATTGGGATACGCTGCGCGACCAGGCCGTGATGCGCGCGCTGCTGGAAGCCGTTGCACAATTCGACAGCGCTCTGCCGCTGATGATTCTGGCCTCCCCCCAAATTGATCGGTATCGGCAGCTGGCGGCGGAATATGGTGTGGAGTTGCTGCTAGAAGCCTTTGCCGACCGGCGCTATGGGCCGGATGGCAGCTTGCTGTCCCGCACCCAAGCGGGTGCAGTGCTGGAGACTACGGCGGAAATTATTCACCAGGCGCAGGAACTTGCCCGGGGTGGCGTTACCGCCAGTGATGGCTCCCGCCTCCAGGTCGCCGCCGATACCCTATGCGTCCACGGAGACAATCCGCAGGCCGTCGCGGTTATCCGCGAAATTCGCGAAGCGCTGTCGCGGCGTTGACAAACGGCCGCAAGTTGAATTTCGCCGGCACAGTTTGCAGCACATCGCCGAACTTCGCTGAGGCATTAATGCGTTAGTCAGAGGTTCCCAAGCGATTTTCGACCTGTTTCCAATAAGGGAAGCTGTTCTCCGATTCGGTGCCGCGGTACCGGAGAGCAGCAGAAGCAGGAGTGTCAACAGGCCCTAATTGCTTGCCGGGCTACTGAGCTCCGCCACTATACCTGTATCTATGTCCTTGTAGCTGCTGAGCTTGCGGGGGTAGTACTTTTCCAGTAGTGCCAGAAGGATCGCGCGGGACTGGTTATCCACCTCACCGTCCACTTTCCAGGGGCGGAAGTGATACTGAAAGGCACGGGTATAGATGCTGATCTCTTCGTCACTGGTATTGTCCGGATCGATACCGTAGCCGTAATCCGCCAGCCACTGGGCGAAGTGGTGGCGGATACTCTGCCGGTCGCTGGTGGTATTGCCCTGCAGATAATCCAGGTGCCGTTTAACCGTATCGTCGTCGTACCAGGCGCCGATGCCGGCTTGCGCCAGCTTCTGCCACGGGAACTTGGGGCCCGGATCTATCTTAAATTCAGGTTTGACGTCGCCGTGGCCGACGACATTAGTGGGGCGGATATCCGGATAGCGGGCGAGAATATCCTTTGACAGATCAATCAACAGATCGATTTGCTGGGGATCGAACTCAGGGAAAAAACAGTTCTCTTTTCCGGGTTTCACTGTGCCGGTTTCCACCGGCGGTTCGCAATAGCTTTTGTTGACGATCTCGATACCGATGGACTGGTCATTGACTTGAGTGCGGTCGTTCCATTTACCGGGGCCTGCGTGCCAGGCGCGGCGGTTCTCGTCCACCAGCTGGTAGACTCGCAAATCCTTGTGGGGGTAACTGGCATCGCCGTTTTCGGGAATCAGATAGTGGGAGCTGACCGGGTGCTCGCTGGGTTGGGTAAGTATGTGCAGCGAAGAGGCGAAGTCGCTGGCGGTATAGTGCAGCACCAGAAAGCGCACCCGCTCACTGGCATTTTGCGATGCCACAGTTTCAATGTCGTAGGCGTTGCTGGAGTGGTTGAAACCGCCGGAGCTACAGGCGCTCAGGGTGACCGCACAGCCTGCTGCAAGCAGGGATTTCTTCCACGCTGAGGATAGTACATGGGTTGGCATAGCGATTCCTTAATTCTGATTGCCGAGTAAAAAAACGTCGGCAGGGATGGGCTGAATTCCTACCACCCCATCGTTAGAGGTGAGGCGGTGAATGTAGGTACTGTCGCCGAGCGCTATGCCGGCGTGGGTGAGCACAACTTCGGTCCAGTTACCGTAGGTGTTTTTCAGGAACACCAGATCGTCCGGGCGCAAATCGTTGATGCGGGTAATTTTCTCGCCGAGCCCATCCACCGCCGGGAGGGGGAGTACCGAGGCACCCATCACCGCGACCTTCATCAGGTTGGTGAACTTTGGCCGTCGGTCGGGAAAAGGTTTCATCGCTTCCGTCATCATTGTTATAGAAATGCGCCGCGTGCCCATTGATACGCCGCCGTCTAAGCAGAGCTGAATAGCTGTAGTGGCAGGTCGTTGCCCATCCCAGAAGGCGCTACTTCACTTCAGTAGTTGCGACGCTGACGCTGATAGTAGCACGACTTTAATAGAAAATTCCAAGATGTAATTAAATTAGTAATTAATTATTCCTGCTTATCTTTTTGAGTAAACCTTTCGGGTCTGCGGTAACCGCGCCAGTGATATCCGACTGCCTCTGATATGGGAGCTGGTCGTGTTTTTCCGTCGCCGCCCCGGCGGTGGCTCCGCAATAGACTCGACAGATAGACCCAGGGAACAAGGCGCCAAGCCGGTTGTCTGGGCTATATGGAATGCTGGGCTGGCGGCCGGCCCCAGGGGCGGGGTGTCCATCAACTGCGGCTGGGGCCGCTGGAACCGTCTCCCCGACCTCCGCCATGGCTCTCATCAGACGACCGCCTGCACCCGTGGGTCTTGCAGATCATTTGATAATCATTTATTCATCATTGTTCGAGACTGTAGAATAATGTATTCTTTTGTCATCAATGCTGTCTTTTGATGGCAAAATCGCAGCGGCAACAAGAAGGTGCGTCCGCAGTACTGGGTGGCCATGATGGTGAAGATGACAACAACAGCAGCCATAGTGGCGCCGATACTGTTCGGCCTGGCACTCGGCGCCTGGGCCAGCAGGGCAGAGGTATCACCACCGGCATCTGTTGCGCCGGCGTTCGTGACGGACGTGCCCGGTATCAGGGAGGAGATGCTCGACCCGGAATACTGGATAGGGCGCTTAAGGGACGATGAAATCCGCATGACTGCGGCAGAGATCGGCACCTTTAACGCCAAAAATTTTGCCCGTGGCGAGTATCTGCATGACCTGGACCAGTTTCCTCAGCGCCTGAAACGAACCCGGGTGCTGGCATTACTGGATACTGTCAGCCGCCCCGCCTCCACACCCCGCTTTCATACCGATGACTCGCCGCTGACGCCGCGGGACTATGCCGCCTTGGAAGCTTCGACTCAGAGAGCCCGTATTCCCGCTGAAGTGAGGGTGCGCTGGGGAATGGTGGTGCGCCGGGCGAACATGCGCAGCTTTCCCACGCAGATGCGTATTTACAAAAATCCGCAGGATACGGATTTGGACCGGCTGCAGGAAACGGGGGTCTTCCCCGGCCAGCGGTTGGCACTATTGCACGAGAGTGCCGATGGCAATTGGTGGTTTGCGGTCAACTACCACTATGCGGCCTGGTTGCCAAAATCTGCGGTCGCGGTCGGTGACCGCGATGTAATCGACCGCTGGTCACAGCGGGAGCCGCGGTTGCTGGTGACCGGCGCGCAGGTGCAGACCAATTTCAATCCCGATGATCCCCGCACTTCGCAGGTTGCGCTGGACATGGGGGTGTCGCTGCCGCTGCTGAGTGCCGCCGATGTCGGCTACCAGGTAAACGGGCAGAATCCCTACGCCAGTTATATAGTCAGTCTGCCCGCGCGCGCCGCCGATGGTTCGCTGGAATTTGTACCGACCCTGATCGCCCGCAGCCGCGATGTGCACAGGGGGGCTCTGGCGTATCGGGATTCCGCCTTGCTGCGCCAGGCGTTCAAGTTTTTGGGCGAGCGCTACGGCTGGGGGCACGACTACAACGGCCGCGACTGCACCGGATTTATCGGCGAGGTGTACAAGTCTTTTGGGATTTTGATGCCGCGCAACTCGGGCCAGCAGGGGCGGGGCGGGTTTGCACCTACGCGGTTCTTCGGCGAGGGGGATGAAAAGCGGCGCCGGGACGCTCTGGGTTCACTCCAGGTGGGGGATCTGATCTATATACCCGGGCATGTGATGATGTATATCGGCGATGTTTCCGGAGAGCCCTATGTCATTCACGACGTGACCGGACTGCGTTATTACGACAGCGAGAAGAATTTCTACAGTGGCACCTTGTCCGGGGTCTCGGTTACTCCCCTAAAGCCACTGTGGCTGAGCCGCGACAAGAGTTTTGTCGACAGTATTTACGCAATAAAAACCATTCTTTGATCGGGACCACCATGAAAATAGTTGATGTCAAGCTGGGTATGCTCAAAGTGCCACTGATCACGCCCTTTAAGACGGCACTGCGCATAGTCGAGTATGTGGAGGACGTCATTGTCATGCTGGAAACTGACACGGGTCACGTCGGTTATGGCAATGCCCCGGCCACTGCGGTGATTACCGGCGATACTCACGGTTCCGTAATTGAGGCGGTTCGCAGTGTCTATACCCCACTGCTGCTGGACCGGCATGTGGCCGATCTGAACCGGCTCACCGCCGAGATAGATACCGCGATGATCAACAACACCAGCGCCAAGGCGGCGGTGGAAATAGCCCTGTACGATCTGTTTGCACAAAGTTATGACACACCGCTATACAAGATCCTCGGTGGTGGCGAGAGTGGTCTGACCACGGATATCACCATCAGCGTGGATTATATCGACAAGATGGTCGCCGATGCCGAGAGTGCGGTGGAGCGGGGCTTTGAAATACTGAAGCTGAAAGTCGGGAAGGATATCCGTCTGGATATAGAGCGTATCAAGGCGGTGTACGCGGCGGTAAAGGGGCGTGCACTGTTGCGCCTCGACGCAAACCAGGGCTGGACACCAAAGCAGGCGGTGTCCGCCATCCGCAGTCTCGAGGAGGCGGGGGTAATGCTGGAACTGGTGGAGCAGCCGGTGAAGGCTAGCAACCTGGAGGGTATGCGTTACATTTCCGAACGGGTGCAAACGCCGATCATGGCGGACGAGAGTATTTTCGGGCCACTGGAGGTGCTGGATGTTATTCAGCGTCACGCAGCGGAAATCATCAATATCAAACTGATGAAAACTGGCGGCATCCGCAATGCGTTGAAAATCGTGGACTTGTGTGGGCTTTACGGTACCGATTGCATGGTGGGGTGCATGCTGGAGACCAGTATCGGTGTCTCCGCGGCAGCCCATGTGGCCGCCGCCAGATCGCCAATAGTGTCCAAGCTCGACCTGGATGTCCCTTCACTCTGCCAGTATGATCCGGTCATCGGTGGCGCAACTTACCGGGATGCGGATATTATTCTGAACGAAACCCCAGGGTTGGGTATCGAGAAAATCGAAGGACTGCAGCTATTGGTGTAGTATGCGGGCACCTTTGATCAAGCGCGTGATGTCTCCGGCTGTCAGAGCCCGTTGAATTCACATGCGGGTTCAATCCGGGGTTCCCCAACCGGGCATGCGGGAAGACTGTCGGATGCGTGCGGCTAGGGGCAACTGTTGCCCGGGCTGCGGACTGACAGCGTCCGTCGACACATCAATGACGCCACGCATTAGCGCCAGTGTTTTAGCGGTGATACCGGACGGCGGGCTTGATTGCCGGGTTGATAACAACGGATAGTTTGCCTCCTGGAGCGGTGGATATGACGTGTTTACTGAAAATGCGCGCGATGCGCGATCAGATGTCGGTTAATGAGCGCAAGCTGGCCGATTTTATTTTAGAAAATACCAAGTTACTGCGGGATTACTCCTCCCAGCAACTCGCCGATGTGGTGGGAGTGAGCCAGTCCAGCGTGGTGAAATTTTCCCAGAAGCTGGGTTACAAGGGTTATCCGAGCCTGAAGCTGGCTGTATATGAGACTTATGCCGGCGGCGGCCTCGGGGCTGGCCTTGTGGAGGAGGCTGGCGCGAACTTTTCCTACTCGGATACACCGCTGCGCCTGCTCGCGCAGAAAAAACTGGAAGTCCTCGAGAACACCACCAATATCAATGAGGCCGATTATCTGCGTGAGGCGGTTGCTGCGATTCAAGCCACCCGCTGTATCCAGATCGCCGCCTGTGCCGGCTCGGCTGCGGTAGCCCAGTATCTGGCGCACCAGCTGCTGGAGCTGGGATACTGGGCTGTTTATGACCAAAGCGGCCAGTTGCAGAAAAGTATGGTCAATTCTCTCGAGGGCCAGGATCTGTTGTGCATCATCTGCGACATGGGGGGAGAGGAGTCCCTGGTGGAAGTGGCCAATTCCGCGCGGACCCAGGGTGCGAAAGTGATGAGCCTCACCCGCTACAATTACAATGCGGCCAGTATCCACTCCGATATCCGCCTCTATGTCGTGCCCCCGGAAGAGAATGGAGCCATGCAGCGCCTGCTGTTTCGGTCCGCACAGCTGCATGTGATCGAGAGTCTTATCAGCGGCCTTTTGGCGGTCGAGAAGTAAATCCCCCCCGGCGGAATTATTCCCGCCGCCGGGCGGCGATTCGGGATGCCGCTATTGCCCGGGCAACCTTTGCGATCGCCCGTCTTGTTCATTGCTGTTCCAGCAGCTCCCAGTTCAACTGGTAATCCCATTGATCAAAATACAGATTGCCGCCATGCCATTCCACTTCGCCGCGCTGTGAGTCCACGGTTTCCGAGCGGAAATGCTGTTTGGGAGGCACCAGCGGCCGGCTGTAGTCGCTGTTGAAAATCAGGCGATAGGCATCCAGCCCGCCGAGGTAGAACCAGTCTGCGGAACTGTCCCCATCACCCAGTTTGCCGTGGGTTACGTCCATGGGCATCCACCCGTAGGGTGCCAGGTAAAACTCGCCCCAGTCGTGCATGGTGTCGAATGCGGTTGGAGAAAACTCCCATCCCGACTGCCAGCGGGCGGGAATTCCGTTGAGGCGCATCAGCGTGATCAGCAGCAGCGTCTGCTGGCCGCAGTCCGCATGTCCCGCTTCTGCCGCATCGCGGCTGATGTTGCGGATAGTGGAATATTCGCGCGCACCGGCCCAGGGAATGTCGTCTACATAGGCGAACAGTCTCTGGGCGATGTGATAGGGATTTTTCTCGTCGCCGACGATGCGCTTCGACAGTGCGACCATCTCCGGTGTGAAGCGGATATGGGGCTCACGCTCCCGCAGGTAAGGCTGCACGGATTGTGGTAGCGAGTCCCTGGGGGTGACTTTTTCGGCATCGATCCTCGTGTAAGCGGCGATACTGTCAAATGCATAGCTGACTTCAAACCGGGTGGGCTCGCCGGCCACCGCCTGTTGCTCAAAATAAATGGTGCGCTGAGGCTGCTGCGCGGGTGCCAGATGGTGGTGTTTGGGGGACGACTGCAGCAGGGTGATATTTTCCTGGCGTCCCGGCAGTTCCTTGGGAAAGGGAATCCAGGCGCGGATCGTCTCACCGGCCGGCACCGCGTCCGGGTTCACCGAAAGGCGATAGCGGATGCGGAAGCGCCGGCGAACCGGAGTGTCGGCGTTGATGATTTCCAGATGATGTCTATGGAGTGCGTAGAGCGGTGGATTCTCGCTGTACAGCCGGTAGTCGTTGCTGCGCCGCGCCGCCGCATCCGAGATATGTACCAGGTTGTAGGCGACTTTGCGAAAGTAGCGGCGCTCGCCGTCAATAACCTTGTATTCCAGCAATTGGTCCCGCTTCCAGGCTGCGATATCTCCCGCTGTCGCGTCGGGAATATAACCTTGGATAGCCGACAGCAGATCCTTTTCACGCAGGGTGAAGTCCAACTGGATACGGCGCATACGCTCGGCTTCAAACAGCAGATCAGTGCGGCTTTGGCCGGATTGTGTCCGCTCTAGCAACTGCGAGATCCGGGCCTGTGCGCGGCTGTACTGCCCCTGGTCCACCAGCGCCTGAACAGCCGCCAGGCCGGTATCCTGGCTGCCCGCTGCCAGCGCCGATAGGGGGCTCAACACGGCAGTGAGCAGGGCGAGCAGCATCGGGTTCGAGCGGTGGGACTTGGACACGGCGGGGCTCCGAGATGTAGAGGATTGGAATAAATTATATTTACAGAAAATGATCAAGTTGATAAATTATTCCTGTTGTGCCTCGACGTCAAGCCGGAAGCGCTTAGTGCCATGGTAACGGCGGGCCTGGTGGCCAAGCCAGCATGTACCTGCGGGGGCGGTGGTTAGCTGGGCATGTCAGTCGTATAAAAATGATTTGCCGGGGCGGCGGGCGCGACGCCGAGTGCCGGGGAGGAGCGTATGAATATCAAGGTTTCAGTGGCAATCCTGTATTTGCTACTCGCTGCCGCAGTCGGGGGCTGCAGCCATGATGCGCCGCCAAAGCCGCGGGATATAGAGCAGCTGGTTGAACATATCCTGACCGCAGAGCGGGTACCGGGTGCCGCTGTGGGTATCTGGCACCGCGGTGAGCCGGTGCTGCTGCGCGGGTTTGGCGTGACCAATGTGGAGCGGCCGCGGCCGGTGGATGAGCACACACTGTTCAAACTGGCATCGACCACCAAGGCTTTTACCGCCGCCGCCCTGGCGCTGTTGGTAGAGGAGGGCAGGATTGACTGGGACAGTCGCGTGGTCGATTTCCTGCCGCAATTCCGTCTCGGCGATGAGTGGATCACACGGGAATTTCGCGTGGAGGATCTGTTGACCCACAGATCCGGACTGGGCCCGGGCGCCGGGGATTTGATGCTGTGGCCGCAGCCGAATCACTTTACCCGTACCGATATCATCTCGGGTCTGCAGTATCTGCCGGTCAGCGGTCGCTTTCGCGCTGACTACGCCTATGACAATCTGCTCTACATCGTCGCCGGCGAATTGATTGCGGCAGTTTCCGGGCAGTCCTTCGAAGACTTTGTGCAGAGCCGGCTGCTGTCGCCACTGGGACTGAAGCACTGTTTTGCGGGTCCGGTACCGGGCGGCGCGCGGGACAATCTGGCCGATCCGCACCGGCTGGAAAACGGCACTCTGGTAGTGGACACACCGAATCTGGCCGGCGACCAGCCCATAGTGCTGGCGGCCGCCGGCGGCATGCACTGCAGTGCAGCCGATATGCTGCGCTGGCTGCGCACACTGTCAGCCGGCGGAGTGACACCGGAAGGCCGGCGCATACTCAGCGAACTGAGCCGGGATCGCCTGTGGCGGCCGGTCACCCTGATGCCTCTGTCAGAGACCCGCGCGGAGCGGGACGGGGCACATTTCTACGCCTACGCACTGGGCTGGCGGGTGCAGGATATGCACGGCCGGCGGGTGCTGCACCACACCGGTTCCCTGTCGGGAATGTACGCCTGGGTCGCGATAGTGCCGGAAGAGGAGCTGGCGATGGTGGTGTTGATGAACCGGAGCGCCGGCGTCGCCCGCCAGGCCCTCATATACAGCCTCCTGAACCTCTATTTGCAGACGGAACAGCGGGACTGGCTGGCGTATTTCCAGGCACTTTATGGCGGCGCCTCGGAACCCCAGGAGCCGGAGCATTATCCGCCCCCTGAGAGTCGCACTGCGCTGGAGGATGAAGAGCTGGCCGGCAGTTACCGGGACCCCTGGTTTGGCCCTGTGCGCATAGGGATTGCAGAGGGACGCCTGCGCTGGCGATCACTTAAGTCGCCGCGACTCGAAGGAACCCTGGAAGCGGCGGCGACGGGTGTCTGGAGCCTGCGCTGGGACGACCGCAGTCTGGAGGCGGATGCCTGGCTGATTGCCGGCAACGACGAAAACGGGGAGCTTGTATTGACGATGCAGCCCCAGTCACGGGGGGTGGACTTTAGTTACGATTTCCCGGATCTGAGGTTTGTCCGCATCGGTGCTGACAATTAGGCGTTGGAGGGGGTATCTACAGTGAACAGACGCAGTTTGATCAAGTCTATGCTGGCGGCGCCAGTGCTCGGCGGGCTGAGTGCCGGCGCCGCCGCGGCTGCCACAACTCCGGACACCGGGGAAATGCGGCGGCCGGCGCGGCTGCAGCCGGGCATGACCGTGGGCCTGGTGACACCGGCCAGCAATGCCTGGGAGGATGAGGATATACGCTTCGCGATCGATATCGTGAAGTCGCTGGGTTTTGCGGTCAAAGAGGGGCGCAACCTGTACCAGCGCACCCAGTATCTGGCGGGACCGGATGCGGCCCGGGCTCAGGACATCAATGCGATGTTCGCAGACCCCTCGGTGGACGCGGTCTTTTGCCTGCGCGGGGGCTATGGTACTCCGCGGATTCTGCCGCTGCTGGACTATGACACTATTGGCCGCAACCCCAAGGTGCTGCTGGGCTATAGCGATATCACGGCGCTGCTAAACGCCATCAACCGCCGCTGTGGGTTCATTACTTTCCACGGGCCCATCGCAGCGCAGAATTTCACCGATTACACCCTCGATGAGTTCCGCAAGGTGCTGGTCCGGGGGGAGGGGCCGGTTCGAATCGGTGCACCGCCCCGGTTCGAGGCTGCGCCAGGGCGCGCCGAGCACAACAACCGTTTGACAAGGTTTCGCGGCGGCAGGGCGCGGGGGCGGCTGACCGGTGGCAATCTGTCGCTGGTCTGCAGCCTGCTGGGGACCCCCTACGAACCGGAATTCCGGAACCGCATACTGTTTCTCGAGGACGTGGGCGAGGCCCCCTACCGCATTGACCGTATGCTGACCCAACTGTGGCTGGCGGGCAAACTGGAGCAGGTGGCCGGCATTGTGTTCGGCAAATTCACCGAGGCGGATACCAGCGGCAATACCTTCAGCGTGGAACATGTGTTGCGGGAGCGTTGCGGTGGATTGAAAGTGCCGGTGATCCGCGGTCTGATGACCGGCCATGTGGAGGATCAGACGGTGATTCCGGTGGGCGCCATGGCCGAGCTGGATGGCGATGGGGGCAGCCTGACCCTGCTGGAAGCGGCGGTAAGCTGATGGCTTTTGGCCCCAGACAGGTTAGTATGCGCGCCGGTCCGGGCGTTGCGACGCAGCTGCAATCGGTAGCATGACATGAATAATAATGATCAGAGGCTGTATGACTGAGTTGACCTGGATTACACTGCTGCCTCCCTTTATCGCCATCGGCCTGGCGCTGCTCACCCGACAGGTTTACCTGGCGCTGTTCGCCGGTATCTGGCTGGGTTTCTACCTTCTCAATCAATCCGGTATCTTCCCCTCTCTGGCCGAGGCGCTGGATGGCGTTCTGGCCATATTGGCCAATCCCGGCGACGCCAGAGTGGTGATGTTCACGCTGGTGATCGGTGCCTTTATAGTGACACTGGAGCGCTGCGGTGCCGTGAGCGGTTTCGTCCGTTTTCTGGAACGCAGCCGCTGGGTCACCAATGGCAAGCGCGCCCAGTGGATGGCGTGGCTGGTGGGCATTGTTATTTTTATCGAGTCCAACATCACCGTGCTGGTGGCCGGTACCGTTTCGCGCCCCCTGTTTGATCGCTTCAGGATAGCGCGGGAAAAGCTCGCCTACATTATCGATTCCACCTCGGCACCGGTGTGTATGCTGATTCCGCTGAACGCCTGGGGTGCATTCAATCTAGGATTATTGGACGGCCTCGGGGTAGAGGATCCGCTCAAGGTGCTGCTGTCCACCATTCCGCTAAACCTCTATGCGATCGCCGCCGTGGCGCTCACCGCCTATACCATCTCCCGCGACTATAACCCGGGACCTATGGCCCAAGCCCAGGCCCGCACCAGTGGTGGCGACCCGGACGGCATCGACATCGGCATCAGCGTTGGGGAGGCGAAGCACGTCAAGCCGCGGCTGCTGAATATGCTGTTGCCGCTATTGACGCTGATCCTGGCCATGCCCACCGCCCTGTGGATCACCGGCGACGGGGATATCTTTGCAGGCTCCGGCTCCACAGCCGTCCTCTGGGCCTCGCTGACGGCACTGGCGGTCGTATCCACCCTGGTCCTGCTGCAGCGCAGTATGACGCTGGATGAGTTGAGCCACACCTGGATGGAGGGGGCGGGGCGCATGTTGCCGCTGGCGGTCATACTGGTGCTGGCCCTGGCCCTTGGATCCGTGTCCAAACTGCTGGGTACGGGTGAATACGTGGCGGGCATGGTGGGTGATGCGATTCCCCTGGCGCTGCTGCCGGTGGTGATTTTTTTCGTGTCCGGAGTCATCGCTTTTTCCGTAGGTTCCAGTTGGGGCACCTTTTCGATTATGCTGCCGATCGCGGTTCCGGTCGCCTCCGCTTTGGGCGCCGAGCCGACACTGTTTGTTGCCGCGGTATTGTCCGGTGGTATTTTTGGCGATCACGCCTCACCCATTTCGGATACGACGATCGTTTCGTCGCTGGCGTCCGGCACAGAACATATTGAACACGTGAGAACACAATTGCCCTATGCCCTGCTCGCCGGCGCTGTCAGTGCGCTGGGATTTGCCGCACTGGGTTTCGTGCTGCTGTAACTTTAGAGAGCACCTGATGAATGAATGTAAAATAGTCCTGGTGACCGCGGAGCGTGAGTTCGGTGTGCGCTGGGTCAGCCAGCTGGCCCAGGTGGCCGAGACCGACCAGGACTCACCGATCCGGCTCAGTTTCCTTCATGTAGCACCGCAGCAACTGGAAGATTTGCTCAAAGACGGCCGCACACAGATAGTCGCCCTGGATGACAGCAGTCTGGAGGGGGAAGTCTCGTCCGATTGCTATAACTATTTGCGCGGCTATAGGGCCGAGATCGACTGTGTGCTGTTGACCGCGGACCGGGCGCCCGCCGACGATGGTGCCTACGAGAGTGTCATATCCCGCGCCGAGTCCAATTACGGCGTAGTCTATCGCACTCTGCGCAGGATTTTGCTGGAGCGCACCGCCACGCCCTTTGCCGATGCACTGCGCGAATATGTTTACGCCGCCCGGGATTCGTGGCATACGCCCGGCCACTCCAGCGGTGACAGCCTGAGTTGCAGCCCCTGGGTAGTGGATTTTCACCGTTTTATGGGCGAGCATATTTTCAACACCGACCTTTCCGTCAGTGTGAAGATGCTGGATTCGCTGATGGATCCGAGCAGCGTGATACACCAGGCGCAGCAGCTGACCGCCAAGGCGTTCGGGGCGCGCTACAGTTACTTCGTCACCAACGGCACCTCGACTTCCAACAAGATCGTTTTACAGCACCTCCTGCGCCGCGGCGATCGCGTGGTGGTGGATCGCAACTGCCACAAATCCGTCCACCACGCCATGATCATGAGTGGCGCAGTGCCGGTGTATCTGGAGTCATCGGTAAACCAGCAATACGGAATCTACGGCCCGGTACCCCGCAAAACTATTTTTGACGCGATTGACCGCACGCCATCGGCGCGTCTGCTGGTATTGACCTCCTGTACTTACGACGGTTTGCGGTACCATCTCAAGCCCATTATCGACTATGCGCACAGCAGGGGATTGTACGTATTGATCGACGAGGCCTGGTACGCACACGGGCGTTTCCATCCGCAGTTGCGCCCCACTGCACTGGAGTGCGGAGCGGATTTTGTAACGCAATCCACCCACAAGATGCTGTCCGCATTTTCGCAGGCCAGTATGATTCACGTGGGGCACGGTGTAAAAGACTTCGATGTCGCCGGCTTCCGCGAAGATATCAATATGCACACTTCCACCAGCCCGCAGTACGGTATGATTGCCAGTCTGGATATGGCGCGCAAGCAGATGAGTATTGAGGGCTACGAAGTCATGCAGCGCACGCTCGATTTCGCGCAGGAAATCCGCCAGTTTGTGCACGAGTCCACACGCTTTCGCAGTCTCGCGGTGGAAGATATCTGCAGCGCGGAGCTGGGTGAGGACGCTATTCTGCTCGATCCCACCAAGGTCACTATCGACGTTGGATGCGCGGGCTTGTCGGCACCCCATGTGCAGCAGAAGCTGTTCAGCGATTTTGGAATCCAGCTGGAAAAAAACACCCACAATACGCTCTCCTTTCTGGTCACCATCGGTACTACCGAGAGCAAGGTGCTGCGCCTCAAACAGGCGCTGCGCAGGCTGTCCGAGTCCGCCGGGGGGGCGGTGGCTCCCGCCGACGGCCAGTCCCTGCCAAACCTGAGCCGGATCGGTGTACTGCCGCGCACGGCTTATTTTGCACGGGGTGAAAAGCTGCCGTTGAACGGCGATCAGGCATCGGCACTGGTGGGGCGGGTCGCCTGTGACGAGGTGGTCCCCTATCCACCCGGGATACCGCTACTGGTGCCGGGGCAGGAGATTACCGCGGATATTCTGGCGGCCATTCAATCTTTTGTTTGCGAGCGCGACGATCTTGAAATGCACGGGGTGCGCACCCTGGACGGTGTGCCGGCGCTGCGGGTCATGACCCTTTCTGAGCAGGATGCCGGCATCGGCGAGATGCAACAACTATAGCGGCCTGGCTGCTGCTTGCAGCGGAGCGATAGGTGATGATGCGATTGATTGCTTTTTTACCGACAATTGTGTCGTTGCTCATCGGCTGCAGCACTGGCGGCGCGCCGCAACTGGTCAGTGTTGCGTCGCCGGGTATCAGTGTCGATATGAAGTATTTCTCCGGCGACAACCTCGTCGGTGAACCACTGGACGGCTACCGGGCCAACAAATGCCTGCTGGCCGGGGAAGCCGCCGCTGCCCTGCAACAGGTCGCCACGGATCTGCGGGTGCTCGGGGTCGGCCTGGTAGTGTTCGACTGCTATCGCCCGCAAAGTGCGGTGAACCACTTTGTGCGCTGGGCCAGCACTGCAGAAGACCACAGTACCAAAGAGCGTTTTTATCCGCGCGAGGAAAAAGCCCAGCTGTTTGCGCGCGGTTATATCGCACAGAGGTCCGGGCACAGCCGCGGCGCCACCGTAGACCTGGGCCTTTATGATTTGGCCAGCGGAAATCTGCTGGACATGGGAACGCCGTTTGATTTTATGGACGAGCGCTCGGCCACCGAATACCCGCTGGAGAGCTCCGCCGCTTATCGCAATCGCATGCTATTGCGGGACGCGATGCGCGCGCGGGGTTTCGTCAACTATCCTCAGGAATGGTGGCATTTTACCTATAAGCCCGAGCCCTGGCCGGATCAGTACTTCGATGTGCCGGTAGAGTAGGCCCTAGGGCATTGACCAAAACGGCTTGGCCAGATGGAGTTTTTATGAGTTTTGCTCGCTCCCTTATAACACTGCTGCTCACGCTGGTATGGTTGCCCGCCTGCGCCGATTCGGCGTTGCGGATCGGTGCCGAGCGGGGTGACCTGTATCTCCCGCTATTGCAGGGAGAACGCGTGGGCCTGGTGGCGAACCAAACTTCCCGGGTGGGTGGACAGCACCTGATAGATTTTCTGCGCGCCAACAAGGTGGCGATAAAACGCATCTTTGCCCTGGAACACGGTGTGCGGGGTGACGTGGAAAACGGTGGCAAGGTGGCGGACGGTGTCGATGCGCCCACCGGCCTGCCGGTGGTTTCCCTGTATGGCGGACACTATGCGCCGTCGCGGGAGGATCTCCAGGACCTGGACTGGCTGCTGTTCGACATTCAGGACGTGGGGGTGCGTTTCTACACCTATATCAGTTCTCTGCACTATCTGATGCAGGCCTGCGCGGATTACTCGGTGCAGCTGATGGTCCTGGACAGGCCCAATCCCAACGGCGACTATGTGGATGGCCCGGTACTGGAACCGAAGTTCCGCAGCTTTGTGGGCATGCACCCCATCCCCCTGGTACACGGGATGACCGTGGGTGAGCTGGCCCGCATGATCAACGGCGAGGGCTGGCTCGACGGGGACGCCCGGTGTGAGCTGACGGTGATTCCCGCGGCGGGTTATCGCAAGGGGGATCACTACTCCCTGCCGGTCAAGCCTTCACCCAATCTTCCCAATGACCTTTCAGTGCGCCTCTACCCATCACTGGCCCTGTTCGAAGGCACGACGGTGAGTATCGGCCGCGGTACCCGGTTTCCGTTCCAGGTGGTCGGTCACCCCAGTGACACTCAAGGGGAGCTGGTATTCGTGCCGCGACCTGTACCCGGCGCGAGTGAGAATCCAAAGTACCGCGGACTGGAGGTACACGGCGACGATTTGCGCCGGGCCGATCAGCCGAGTCGTTTTACTCTGCGTTACCTGATTGACTGGGTGGGCCGCACCGGTGAAACCGGTCCTGAATTTTTTTCCCGCGCCAGTTTTTTTGACAAGCTGGCCGGCACCGATCGGCTGCGTCTCGCCGTGATGGCCGGCCAGAGTGAGGCCCAGATCCGGCGCAGCTGGCAGGCGGATTTGCAGCATTTTCGCCAGCGGCGCAAACCCTATCTTCTCTACCGGGAGGACTAGCCGTTGCCGGCTCGCCACCTGTCGGAAATACTCGGCAAGCTGCCGCCGGGGCGTGTACTGGCCGTGGACCTGTTGCGCGGGCTGGCAATCGCCGCCATGGTGCTGGTCAACAACCCTGGCAACTGGTCCTATGTGTATGCGCCTCTCGCCCATGCGCAGTGGCACGGCTGGACGCCCACCGACCTGATCTTCCCGCTGTTTTTGTTTGTGGTGGGTATATCGATGGTGCTGGCAAACGGCAACAATAGGAAATTTCCCCGGGTAGGCTGGACACAGTGGTCCCGCAGTCTGAGGCTGTTTGCGCTGGGGCTTTTTCTGGCGGTCTTTTTCTACAACTTCCGCGATCCATCCTACAGCTGGCTGGACGACCGGCTTGTGGGAGTGCGATGGCTGGGGGTGCTGCAACGGATCGCGCTGGTTTATATCCTGTGTTGCTATTTGGTCTATTGGCTGTCGCCGCGGGGATTGACCGCGGCAGCAGTTGCCCTGGTGGCAGTGCCCTGGCTGTTGATGATGTATGTGCCCTACGCCAGTGAGCAGGGCGAACTGTTTCGCGGACAGCTGCTGTTTGGCAATCATTTCTCCGCCTGGTTGGATGAAAAGCTGCTTGGCAGCGCCCACCTTTACTATCGCAATGCGGAACCTTTCGCCTTTGATCCCGAGGGGCTGCTGACGACACTGCCGGCGGTTGCCACGGCTTTGGTGGGAGTCCTGGCGGGGTTGGCCTGGAAGCGCAGCGAGCGCGACGGCGTAAGCTGTGCGCAGCTCTGCAGGGGCTGGCTTGTGTGGGGAGGCTTGTTGCTGCTTGGCGGGCAGTTGCTGCACCCCTGGATACCCATCAACAAAGCCCTGTGGTCGCCCAGCTTTGTAATGATCAGCGGCGGTGCCTCGCTGATGTTGCTGTCGGGACTCTTTTTCCTGGTGGATGTGCGCCGTCACCGGCGGGCACTGGCGCCACTGCTGGTGTTTGGTGTCAATGCCATTGCGCTGTTTATGCTGGCGGGGATAGTTGGGCGCTTGCTGATCATGATTCCTGTGGGGGGGCAATCCCTCAAGCAGTGGCTGTTCGGTGCCATATACGAACCCCTATTTGGCAGTTACGGCGGTTCGCTGGCTTTTGCGCTGTCCTGCCTGATCGTTTTTTATCTGGTGTTGTGGCAGATGTATCGCCGCAACATCATCTGGAAAGTGTAAATCACATGGATAGGGTGCAATTCAAACGGGAGCTTGTGCGGGCCCTGCCCAGGGGAAGAGTACTCACCGCAGGGGAACAGCTGGCGCCCTTCGAGTGTGACGCCCTGCCGGTGTACTGTGCGCGGCCCCTGGCGGTGGTGCTGGCCAAGTCCGAGGAGGAGGTGATCACCGTAGTCGGGCTCTGCAGTGCGCACCGGGTGCCGCTGGTCACCCGCGGCGCCGGCACCGGGCTCTCGGCCGGTGCCAGACCCCATGACCGCGGTGTGCTGCTGGTCACTGCGGGAATGGATCGCATCCTTGAGCTGGATCCGCAGACCATGACCGCGCGGGTGGAGCCGGGAGTGGTCAATGCGCGTCTGTCCCAGGCCGCAGCGGACTTCGGGCTCTATTATGCCCCGGACCCCTCCTCTCAGATCGCCTGTTCCATTGGCGGCAATGTAGCGGAAAACGCCGGTGGGGTGCACTGCCTCAAGTACGGGGTAACTGTACAAAACGTCTGCGCAATGCGCCTGGTGACCATTGATGGCCAAATACTGACCCTGGGTGGTGATTGCCTCGCCCAGCCCGGTTTTGATTTGTTGGCACTGATGCATGGTTCTGAGGGTGGGCTGGGTGTAGTCACCGAAGTCACCGTCAAACTGACTCCGGTACCGGCGCAAACCCGCACCCTGATGGCGGACTTCTCCAGTGTTGGGGCGGCGGCGGACGCGGTCGCGGCAATCATCCGGGCCGGTGTGATACCCGCCGCACTGGAAATGATGGATGCGCTGGCGATCTCCGCCACGGAAGCTTTTTGTCACGCGGGATATGCGCTGGACGCGGCGGCGATTCTGTTGGTCGATCTGGATGGGGATCCGCTGGAGGTGGAGGCGGAAACGGCACTGGTGCTCCAGGTGCTGCAGATGTCGGGCGCGGCCCGGGTACAGTCGGCACAGGATGAAGAGCAGCGGCAGCGCTGGTGGAAGGGGCGCAAAAGCGCTTTTCCGGCCATAGGCCGTCTCAGCCCCGATTACTATTGTATTGACGGCACAGTGCCCCGCCGCCGCATCGGGGATGTATTGGAAACCATCGCCCGCCTGGCCGGCCCCTATCGCCTGCGGGTAGCAAATGTATTTCACGCTGGGGACGGCAATCTGCACCCGATCATCCTGTTCGATGGTCGCGAGGACGACGCGCTGGAAAGGGTGGAGCGGCTGGCGGCTGATATCCTGGAATATTGTGTCGCAGTGGGTGGCACCATCACCGGCGAGCACGGCGTGGGTATAGAGAAGATCAATCAGATGGCAGTGCAGTTTAGCGATGCGGAAATCAGCCAGTTTCTGGATCTCAAACGGGCCCTGGATCCTCAGCAGCTGCTCAACCCGGACAAGCTGATTCCCTCTCTGGCGCGGTGCCAGGAATATCGGGCATTGAGAAAAAGCCATGCTTGAACGTGACTGCGGGGCAGAGATCCAGGCCCGTGTGGAAGCTGCGCTCGACTGCGCCGAGCCCCTGTCGATCAGCGGGGCGGCGACCCGGGAAGCTTTCAATCTGCTCGGGCCTGAAACGTCGATTTCCCTTGCGGATCACAGCGGCGTTATCGACTATCAGCCGGATGAGCTGGTGTTGCGGGTGCGCAGCGGCACGAGGCTCGAGGACATTGCCGGACTGTTGCAGCAACAGGGACAGCGCCTGGCCGCGGATGTCCCCAGACCGGCGCCAGAGAGCACCATCGGCGGCGCCATCGCGACTGGGTGGGATGGCCCCGAGCGGGCTTTTGGGGTGTCCCTGCGGGATACACTGCTGGGCTGCGGGCTGGTCAACGGACAGGCGCAGCTGGTGAATTTTGGTGGCCAGGTCATGAAAAATGTGGCCGGCTACGATCTCTCGCGTCTGCAGGTGGGTGCGCTGGGGACTTTGGGGGTTTTGCTGGACGTCAGTTTGCGTTTGTCGCCGGTCGCCGAATACAGCGCGAGCCGGGCTTTCCAGGTTGCGGCCGACGACTTGCCGCGCTGGTGGCAGAAGACGCGCCAACTCCGTCCGCTGCTGCGGGCCTGTTGTGTGTACCGGGAACAGCTGCACCTGCGGCTGCAGGGGCGCGAGCGAGCGGTGGTGGCGGCCCTGGCCGGGTTGGGCGGAGAGCCATCCGATTTCGACTGGGATGGAGTGCGGGATCTCCGCCACCCCTTTTTCCACAGCGACAGTCTGGCGGTGGTTCAGTTACCGCGCTTTTCTCTCCCGCGAGTTGCCACCGGCGAGACCTTGATCGACTGGGAGGGGGCGCGGGTCTGGGTGCGGCAGGGTGATTACCCGGAGCTGGTCAGCGCAGCGCAGGCCGCCGGCGGATTTGTGCGCGCCCTGCGCGGCGGCCCGCCGCAGGCAGAGGTGCCCGCAGCAGAGTGGCACCGGCGTATCAAACAGGCCATGGATCCGCGGCAAATTTTCAATCCATCGCTGTTTGCTCGCTATTTTGCCGACGGAGCCCAGCCGCTATGCAGGTGAATCTGATCCGGGGACTGCTGCAGGACGGAGATACCCAACGGGCTGAAGAAATTCTCAACGCCTGTGTGCACTGTGGTTTCTGCACCGCCACTTGCCCCACTTATGTGGAGACCGGCAACGAGCTGGACAGTCCGCGCGGGCGAATTTATCTGATCAAGGAAATGCTGGAAACCGGCCGGGCGACGGCGGTGACACGGAGGCACCTGGATCGCTGTGTGACCTGCCAGAGCTGCGAGACCACCTGTCCCTCGGGTGTGGACTACCACCACCTGGTAGCCATAGGCCGCCACACCAGCGAGCAGCTGGCGCCGCGCAATCCCGCCGAGCGACTCATGCGCGCGGCACTTCGGCGGCTGTTGCTGTCGCCGCGCCTGCTGCGGATTCTCCTGGCCCTGGGCCGCGCCTGTTCGCCGCTGCTGCCGGCGGCGGTGCGGCGCACCTATTTCCCCCTGCGGGAGCCAGATTGGCTGGGCACAAGGGTCGCCGCAGGTGATTCTGCGCAGGGCGCGGCGGTGATACTGGTACCCGGTTGTATCCAGCCGTCGCTGCGACCGGAGACCGATCAGGCGCTGGCGCGCATCCTGGATCACTTCGCCGTGCCGCTGTTGGCGCCGGGCGCCGCCGGTTGCTGTGGCGCGGCCAGTTTTCACACCAGTGGCGAGGATCAGGCCCGCGCGTTGGCGCGGCGCAATATCGACTGCTGGTGGCAGCTCTATCAGCAGCGTGAGGTGAGGGCCATAGTAACCACCGCCAGCGGCTGCGGCGTGCACTTGCAAGACTACCCGGCGCTGCTGCAGGCGGATCCAATCTATGGGGAAAAGGCGCGGGCACTGGCGCATCTGGTACGCGACCCGGTGGAGCTGTTGGAGGAGTTGTCGCAACAGCAGCCGGGTCTGCTGCCGCGGGAACTGGGGGCCGGCAAGCAATACGCTTTTCACTGCCCCTGTACGCTACAACACGGGCAGGGTTTGAACGGCAGGGTCGAGCGGCTGCTGATGCATATGGGGGTGGCGCTGCCAACCATTGAAGACGCACATCTGTGCTGTGGATCGGCGGGGACCTATTCGCTGTTGCAGCCAACTATGGCCCGCGCCCTCAGGGCGGCCAAACTTCGCCACCTGCAGGCTACCGGGCCGGATGTGATTGTCACGGCGAATATCGGCTGCCAACTGCACTTACAGGGCGGTACCGGGACTCCGGTGAGACACTGGTTGGAACTGGTGGCGGACGCCCTGGACCAGCCTCACGCCGAGTGAATGTCACTCCCACTGTCTGCGCGAGTCGGGGCAGTTGTTACCGGGCGGCTGGGGTCAATGTTGAGCGGGAGCGACTCCTTTTGGGTTCAGGCAAGCAGGTCCTCAGCTTGCCTGGCGCCCTTTACCGAGCGCAATGCCAGCCGTAGAAAGCCGTTCGCGTCTTCCAGCGCCCGCTCCGCCTCGGCGCGCTCCAACCCACTGAGCAAAACCATGATCGCCAGCTTGGCATTGTGGTCGCACGCATCCAAAACCCGGTCCGCCTCCTCCAGGGAGACACCGGTGGCCTCTATCACTATGCGACGGGTTCTTCCCACCAGCTTGGCGTTGGTGGCCTTCACATCGACCATCAGGTTGTGAAAGCTCTTGCCCAGGCGGATCATGCTGGCGGTGGTGAGCATGTTGAGCACCAGCTTTTGCGCGCTGCCGGCCTTCATGCGGGTGGATCCGGTAAGGATCTCGGGGCCGACTTCCGGCAGTATCGCTATGTCCGCCTGTGCCGCTATGGCCGCCGATTTGTTGCAGGCCAGAGCGATGGCGGTGCAGCCCAGGGAGCGCGCATACTCCAGGCCGCCGGCGACATAGGGTGTTCGCCCGCTGGCGGCAATGCCGACCACCACGTCGCGGGATTGCAAACCGATGTTTTTCAGATCCTGTGCTCCCAGTTCCGGATTGTCCTCGGCGCCCTCCTGGGCGCGGTAGACGGCGTCTTCGCCACCCGCGATCAAGGCCACCACCATGCCCTCTTCAACCCCATAGGTGGGGGGGCACTCCACCGCGTCCAGAATACCCAGGCGGCCGCTGGTGCCCGCACCCATATATACCAGGCGTCCGCTGGCCTTAAACGCCGTGACAATGGCCTCCACCGCGGCTGTTACCTGCGGCAATTCCTTTCGCACCGCCTCAGCGACACCCTGATCGGCAGCGTTGATTTTCTCCACGATTTCGGCGGTGGGGAGAAGGTCTATGTCCTCACTATCGGGATTGCGCGCCTCGCTGGGCAGGCGGCTGAGTTCCTGGATAAGTTTCTGATTCATAAATCTCTGCCCACTGTCCGAATAAAAGGCAGCCATCCAACGGGCTTGCCCTGTCCTGCCTAATGATTCCTGTCGAAGCTCCGGCGCTACGGCCTCCGGCAACTGACATCACCATTCCCGTGCCTTGATTGCCCGCCGGTTTCTTTCAGCGGGCAAATCATACCGGTCCCTGGTTTAGTTGTCTGAATATTCAATCGATTCCACCGGCGGATGGCGGCTAAACTCCGGAGTTGTGGCTGCACCCGCGCAAACGCCTCTATCGGCTATCCGCTGCGAGGATGCGATAGCACAGGCTCCATCCAATGATGTGCCCAGAGGCGGAATCCGTCGCGACTGCAAATCCTCGGCCAGCAATGGCCCGAGGTTATCCGCCAGCCCTCCAAGTATAGTCAGGGGCAGGTCTTCCCCGTCACTGGCCAGGCGGATCAGTTTTTCCACTTCGAGGGTCGTTTTTAAAACGATATCCTGCGCAATTTCACAACCGGGCAGGTGTTCGAAAACGACGGGTGCCAGAGCGGCATATTCGCGCGAGCCGGCGTGCTGCAACCAGGGCAGAATATCCGTGCGCCGGCGACCGACAGACTCCATGATCCGCCGGCACAGGGCACTTTTGGGACAACCCTGGGTATCCAGTTCCCACAACATGGCGCGCACGGCACTTTTTCCTATTGCCGCCCCACTGCCTTCGTCGCCCACCGCCAGGCCCCAGCCACCAAACTGGCGAAAAGATCCGTCTCGGCCCAGGCGCATGGCCACTGAGCCGGTGCCGACTGCCACCATGACCATAGGTTGGCCGCCTCCGGCACCGATCAGGGATGTCTGTGCATCGGAAGTAACGCTCACTGTGGCGAAGCCCTCCGACTGCAAATGCTCGGTGAGCAATCGGGCAGCGCTGGGATTACCGGCGCCGGCCACACCGCACGCAATATTGACCTGGTCGGCCCGCAACTTTTCCGCGGCCAGGAGTTGTCGCGACAACCTGAGGATGGTGGCAACGGCCCCGGTCAGGTTTTGCGTCAGCGAACCGGGCCCGGAACGCAGTTCCCTGGGCGCCATTTTGGGCCCACCCAGCCGCGCCAGAGTTTTGCTGGCACCGCCGTCGATACCGAGGAAGTATTCACTCATGCGCCGCTGCCTTCGCGTCCCCTTGCCAGTTGGTGCTCTGTTACGGGTTTACCGAGGCAGCATACCGCGAACGAGACCGCGGTGCCGAGACACAGTTGCCAGGGGAAGGCGATGGCTGTTGCGGGTTCGCTTCCCGTGGCCAGGGCAATCATCCACGGTTGTTGTGCCAGCGTCGCGACAAAGCCGGTAATGAGGGCGAGAGCGGCGCTGGTCCCGTTACCCCGCTTGGTAAACAGCACAGTGAAAAACACACCCAGGAGCCCGGAGTAGGCAAATACCATCACTGACAGCGCAAAGGTGATCAGGGGCAGGTCGCTCATCTGCTGCCAGTAAAAACACAAAACCGCCATGGCGCCGAGGGCCAGGCCGATGAGGGACATGGCGATACGGCCCGCGACGACAAAATGATGTGGCGGCCGGCTCAGGCCGCGCCTGGCCAGCCAGCTGCGATAAAGGTCCTCGGTGAGCACACTGGCCATGGAGTTCAGGCTGGAGTTGAGGGTCGACAGCGCCGCGGCAATTACTCCGATAGTAACCAGTCCGCGCAAGCCCGCCGGCATTTCGTTGAGGACGTAATGCATGAACACGGTAATGTCGCCACCGGATGGGGGTGGCATCTCCACCCCGCCCATCAGCTCGGGGCGCTGGTAGAAAATGTACAGGAGCAAGCCGATACCCATAAATATCGCCATGACCGGCACCACCATGACGACAGAGGTCAGCATGGCTCTGGCGCCATCCCGCGGCGTTTTACAGGTCAGCAACCGCTGGGTGACATCCTGATCGAGGCCGAAAGCGGCAATATTGAGCAATACGAAACCGGTGAAGGTGGCCCAGAGGTTGAAGGGATCGGCGAGATTCCAACTGGTGTCCACCAGGGTCAACTTGGAACCGCTGCCGTCTGTGGGGTTATTCAACGCGGCCACTATATCGGCGGGACTCGCCGGTATCTGCCACAGGAGCACTGCTATCACTGCGATTGCGGCGCTGACATAGACCAGGCACTGCAGCACATCGCTCTGGATTACTGAGCGGACACCACCGATAAATGTCTGCAGCAGGCCAGCCAGAGTGAGGATTACCACCGCAAGCACCACGTGGCCGGCCTCAATGTCACTGAACAGGATCATGGACACAGCAATGGCCGCCATATAGAGCCGCGCACCACTGGCAAATACGCGACCCAGCAGATACATGGCGCCCGCCTGGTGGCTGGCGGATGCACCAAACCTGGTCTGTAGCAATTCATAGACAGTGGTGACACGCTGTTGATAGAACCGGGGGATCAAAAAGCGGGCCACCACCATCGCCGCCAGGATGGCGCCGAGGTTGGTGAACAGATAGCTGAGGTCACCCCTGTAGCCCAGGTCCGGGCCGCCTAAAAATGTAGCCGCCGATTGGGTCGTCGCCAGTGTGGAGATTGCCACCATCCACATGGGCATGCTGTTGTGGGCGAGAAAATAGTCGCGGCTGTCGGCGTTCCGCGTACGGCTGAAATACAGGCCGCTGGCGGCCAGAATCCCCCCGTAGACCGCAAAGATCGCCCAGTCCAGCGCCGTAAACTGCAGTTCCATCCGAGAAAACCCCTGTCTGAGCGTTTTTGTGTTGCCGGCCGCAGCCGATGTACCAGATGTACTAATTTATTCGTAAATTATTGATTTATAGATATCATTTATTCCTGTTTCGGGCAAGTGGCTCTCTGGGGGCTTGATTTGACCGATGAAGAATAATATATTCCTTTTTGACTCCTGAGTGGTAATAAATGGTTGCGACATCCAGCCATTGCTACCTGAGTGGGTTGTTGGGATTTGGGCTGGGGGCGGATTTATTGTTCCCGGGGCCATTTCCAACTGTTTTACCTTGAGCTTGCCAATCGCAGAGTTCTCTTCCTGCATAGAGTTGGCTTGGGAGGCTAGGGAACCTCTGATTAAGTCCTGATGGTCTGTGGGGCCTGCCCCGGGGCGCGGACTTAATCAGAGGTTTCCTGGCCCCCTTTTTTTTTGTGCCCGCCAAAATGGTCCCAATTTTTACCCAGACTGGGGTTGAGTCACCGCGAGTGAGGAAAATCGCGCAACTGGTTGCTACACTTTAGCCAGCGATACATGGGTCACGAGGTAGTTTATGTGGCTTAGACTGCTGGTGGCGTGCTGTGCAGTGCCCGCCCTCTGTGTTGGCTCCTATACCATGTCTGAGGATGCCCTGTTCAAGCCCAATCTCGGACAGAGCCCGACTCTGAGTTTCTGTCAGCAGCGATTCTATCGGGAAGACGATGGCCGCCTGAGTTGTAACTGGGCGGTGAATTTCAATTTCGCCTGCTTTATATCCCGCCCATCCAATATAGTTATTCAGGCGGGCGCCAAAATTTCCGAACCCGAAATCGTGGGCGAGTGTGATAACGGCGAACCGGTCATCAAGTTGTTTCACTATTAATCGGCAACCCAATCGATAACCCCCCATCGATTGGACTGTCGCCCTTGAAAACCTGCGCGCTTGAGCGCAATCCCCGGCTCTTCAACAACATGGCTGGCTTTTGCCGATGGCGACTGTCAGCAGGGTTCCGGCTCCTTTTCGCGGGTGAAGTTACTCAGCTCGGAAGTGTATAGGCGTTCGACCCGTTCCTGTAACTGCTCGTAGGTGAAGGGTTTTTGAATACAGTCGAGAATCCCGTCCGCAAGTACTTCCTGCAACTGGCTGTCGAGGCTATAGCCGGTGGAGAGGATTGCCTTGATGTTGGGGTTCAGGTCCTTCAAGCGCGAAAACAACTGCTGGCCGTCCATACCGGGCATGATCATATCCAAGATAACCAGGTCTATATTTTGGCAGTGCTCGCGGTAGTGGTTGAGGGCCTCCTCGGCGGAACCAAAACACACCAGCTGGTGGCCGTGCATTTCGAACAGGGTTTTGGAGTAGCTGTGTACTATGGGTTCGTCATCCACAAGCATGATCTTCAGTTTCCTGCGATCGTAGTGGGAAGGCGATCTGGGCCGGGTTTTGGCCGTGCCGCCCTTGCTGACGGGGACATACAGATCGAAACTGGTTCCCTCCCCCTGGTGACTCTGGCAGTGGATGGCCCCTTTGTGCAAATGCAATGTGCCATAGACCGCAGCGAGTCCGAGGCCGGCACCGCGGCCATAGGCTTTGGTGGTGAAGAAGGGCTCGAAAATACGCCGCTGCACTTCCGCAGTCATACCGGTGCCGCTATCGCTGATATTGACCAGCAGATACTGTCCGGCTTCTATCTCGAAGTCACCGATGACCGTTGTTCTTTCCACCACCAGATTGCAAGTGGAAAAGCGCAGCCGGCCACCTTCGGGCATGGCGTCCTTGGCGTTGATGCCCAGGTTGAGCAGGGCGCTTTTCAGCTGTGCCGAGTCGCCCGCCACATGGGGGCGGCCGGCATTCAGATCCTGCGAAATGGTGATGCGCCGGTCGATGGTGCGTTCAAGGATCGCGCAGACGTCGCGGATGATTTCGTGGGTATTGCAGTTGCGGATACGGTAGCTTCCCTTGCGCGCGAAGGTGAGCAGTTGTCGGGTGAGTTCGCCTGCGTGTTGCGCGCTGGTAAGGATATGGGTGCTGTAGTCGAGGACACGGGGATCGTCACAGACCTCGCGAATCACCTCTGCATAGCCACTGATGCCGTGAATGATATTATTGAAATCGTGGGCAATGCCCCCGGCGAGTTCTCCCAGCGCCTGCATCTTGTGGGCCTGGCGCAGCTCCTCCTCGAGAATCCTCTGTTTGGTAATGTCTGAGCCGATACTCAATACCCCGAAGCGGGTGCCGCTTTCATCGCTGAGTACCTTGTTTGTCCATGCGACCCAGACTCTGTTTCCATTTTTGGTAATGTTTTCGTTGACCGTATATTGATGCTGCTCCGGGTGCCGGCAGATTTGATCCATCAGTGAGCGCAGATCGCGGCCGGTGCTTTCGGTGGCGGGCACAATGGTCCCCACCACATGCCTGCCGGCGATTTCCGTTTCCGAGTAGCCGAAAAATTGCTGGGCGTATTCATTGAAAGCGGTCACGATGCCGTTGCTGTCCCAGCGCAAAATAATCGAGTTTGCGTGCTCTACCAGTTCGCGGTAGCGCTCTTCGCTCTTGCGCAGTGCTTCACAGATATGCTCGGGGTCCGCACCTTTCGCCGCTGGTGGAGAGTCCCTCTTGGACATTGGAACCTCCTGTTTATTTTTTAGGCAAATTCCAGCATGAACACCCTGCAATGTCCATATGTTGCGTACCACTTACTCTGGTAAAAGGCGCCAACGGAAGGTCGAATTAGAGCGGCGGTTAATTTATTCGATTTTTTTAAGCCTCCCCCCTGAGGCAATGGGGAATAGGGCCCATGATTGCTGGTCTGTGTTCGGGGCTGGAAAAACCCTTGGGGTGTCGATGATCTCCAGTGTTGGTATGGCGAAATGGCGCCGAACTGATAGCATGCTGGTTCCGGCAGGCGGTTTAACGCGATTTGTTCGACCCCATGCCGGCTCAACGTAACGGACAATTCTGGATAAATAATATGCAATTGCCTTACCTTCGTTTTGCAATAGCCCTGGGCCTAGCCTTGCTGCTCAGTGGCTGTGGGGGAGACAAAGCATCCGACAGGGATAGCGAATCCCTGAGTTTTGCGCGTGAACAGGCTTTCCCTTCCACTTATGAGGTCACTCAATCAAAGCCGGTCTTGATTCAGGGCGCTACCCTGTTGACCGGCACCGGTGAGCGGATCGAACAGGCGGATATACTGCTTCGAGACGGAAAAATAGCCGATATGGGCGATGGGCTGAAAGCACCCGAGGATGCGTTGGTCATTGACGGTACCGGCAAATGGGTAACCCCCGGCATTATCGATGTGCATTCCCACCTGGGAAATTACCCTGCACCGTCTATCGAGTCGTCTCAGGATGGCAATGAAATAACTGCACCGAATACCGCAGAGGTGTGGACGGAACACTCGGTGTGGACCCAGGACCCGCAATTTCCCCTGGCGCTCGCCGGCGGCGTAACCACTATGCAGATTCTGCCGGGTTCCGCCAACCTGTTCGGCGGCCGCAGTGTCACGCTCAAAAATGTACCCGGGCGCAGCGTGCAGGATATGAAATTTCCCGGGGCCCCCTACGGGCTGAAAATGGCCTGTGGAGAGAACCCCAAGCGGGTTTACGGTGGCAAGGGGAGTGCCCCCTCGACCCGGATGGGCAATGTAGCGGGCTATCGCAAGGCCTGGATCGAGGCGGCGGACTATCGCAAGCAGTGGCAGGATTTCGCTGAAAACGGTGGCGATGAACCGCAGCGCAATCTGCAACTGGAGACACTGGCCGGTGTTTTGAACGGCGAGATCCTGGTCCACAACCACTGTTATCGCGGCGAAGAGATGGCCGTTATGATGGATATAGCGCGGGAGTTTGACTTCCAGATATCCACCTTCCACCACGCCGTCGAGGCTTACAAGGTCGCCGACCTGCTGGCGGAGAACAACGTTTGTGCGGCCATGTGGGCTGACTGGTGGGGCTTTAAACACGAAGCCTTCGACATGACTGAGGCCAATATTGCCATCGTGGATCAGGCCAAGGCGTGTGCAATGATCCACTCGGACTCAGCGGTGGGAATTCAGCACCTCAATCAGGAAGTTGCCAAGGCGATGGCCGCCGGGCAGCGCGCCGGCTTTGCTATCGGGCCGGAGGAGGCGGTGGCCTGGATGACCCTGAACCCCGCCCGGGCGCTGGGAATCGACGAGCAGACCGGCAGCCTTGAAAAGGGCAAGATGGCGGATGTCGTGGTCTGGTCTGGCAACCCCTTCAGTGTCTACAGCAAAGCGGACCAGGTGTTTATCGACGGCGAGCTGATGTACGACCGCAATGACCCGGCGCGTCAGCCGCATACCGATTTCGAGTTGGGGATACTGAATCCAGAGGGGGAGCGTCTGTGAACAGATTATCGCGGGTAATTCTGCTGCTGACCGGACTGTTGGCGTCCACAGTGCAGGCGGAAACGATTTTGATCAAGGGTGGCAAAGTCCACACATTGGCGGCCGCTGGCAGCCTTCCCACAGCCGATATTCTCCTGCGGGACGGCCGTGTCGAGGCCGTGGCGCCATCCATCGACGCAGATGCCGATAAAGTCATCGATGCGACGGGAAAAGTCGTGACTCCCGGCGTCATCGCCCCCATGTCGGAGCTCGGCCTGGTAGAGATAAGCGCTGCCAGCAGCACAAATGATTACGGGGTCACCGGGAAGAGTATCGGCAGCGCCTTTGACCCGCTGCCGGCCTACAACCCCAACAGTACCCTGATTCCCTACAGCCGGGCCGGCGGTGTCACGCGCGCGGTGGTGTTTCCCGCCATCAGCACCTGGAATACCGACGCCGAAGAGATGCAGCGGGTATTTGCCGGGCGGAGCTTTGCCATTGCGCTGAACGGCGAGTTCGATAGCGTCGTGGCAACGGATCTCGCCCACAAGGCGTATCTGGGGGATGTCGGAGCCCAGCTGGCCGGGGGCAGCCGGGCAAATGCGTTTGCCAAGATCAAACGCGCGCTCATGGAAGCGCGGGAGTACCGGGCCAACCGCGAGGCTATCCGCTCCGGCAACTGGCGACAGCTGAATTACTCCATAGCGGACCTGGAGGCGCTGCAGAAGGTGATTCAGGGCCAGCAGCCGCTGCTGGTGACTGCAAACCGGGCCAGCGACATTCTCCAGGCCCTCAAGCTGGCCCGCGACTTCAATCTGCGTCTCATCATAGCGGGAGCTGCTGAGGGCTGGATGGTGGCGCCACAACTGGCCGCTGCCGGGGTGCCGGTGGTGATAGATTCACTGGACAATCTGCCCATCGCTTTCGAAAGCCTTGGAGCACGCGCGGAAAATGCAGCGCTAATGCAGGCCGCGGGCGTCACCCTGGCCATTGCCGGCCCCGGTTATGGCGGTACCCACAATATACACTTGTCGCGCCAGGCGGCGGGTAATGCGGTTGCCTACGGACTTCCCTATGAAGAGGGTCTCAAGGCCATCAGCCGCAATGTGGCGGATATATACGGCCTGGAAGGTGGCACCATTGAGCCGGGCGCCGTGGCTGACGTGGTGGTTTGGAGTGGGGATCCCCTGGAGGTTACCAGCTTTGCGGAGAGGGTGCTGATTGGCGGTGAGGAGCAGTCACTGGTAAACCGGTCGACCCGTTTGCGCGACCGCTACCTCAAGCCGGAAGCGGGCCATGGAGCCGGATACAAGTTTTGAAGTGACTGGCGGTTTGGAGAGCGGCGGACAATCATTTCCGCCGTTCTGACGGGAGTAAGGAATGGTTTACATAACGGGTTTTTACGCGGGCCTCAGCGGCCTGTTGCTGCTGGCGCTGGCCTATCGTGTGGTGCGTTTTCGCCGCGACGAGAAAGTTGGTGTTGGCACCGGCGGCAAGCATAGTGGAGCTGTGTTGGTGCGAGCCCACGGCAATGCAGTGGAGTATTTGCCAGCGGCGCTGCTGTTGATGCTGATTGCGGAGTTGAACGGCTTGGGGGCTCTTTGGCTACACCTGTTGGGGAGTGCGCTGGTGTTGGGGCGGCTGCTGCATGCCTATGGTTTAATAGCGAGTAGGGGCGGCTATCATCTGGGCCGCTTCTGGGGCACCATCTTCACCTGGGTGGTGATCTTCGCTTTTGCGCTGATCAATATCTTCTACGTGCTCCGGGCAGCCTGACGACTGCTTGGTGCAAAAAAGCCCGGCCAGGGCCGGGCAGGCTACTACAGGGATAGAATCTGCGGGTTTGGGTGTTACTGGCTGACTGCCAGCGGAGTGACGCGGTCGTCCGCTGCTTCCGGCTGGGCTGGCTCCGCTTCCAGCAACACTTCCGGCTTACCTTTGCAGGCCTTGGCCAGGGCTTCTCTCTGCCGGGCCAGCAGCAGGCCGATTTCCTCGGCTGCCGCCTCGGAGATTTCGTCCACATGACGCTCAATCAAAGAGGTGATGTTGGCGGCCAGTTCCAGCATTTTGTCGTGTTCTTCGGCGTCTTTCTTGTTGTCGAACATTGCTCCGTCCCTATCGCACTTCCATACAGCAACAACAGCCATTGTTAATGTCCCCTTATGGTCTGGTTATGAATACTGTTTAAGCATACAGTATCTGTAATTATATGCAGTGTCAATGGCGGGTTTCGCATTTTGATCGCCGGTGGCGGATCGGGTGAGGCGCCCGGGTGGCAAATATGCCCGGGAAGCGGTTGTGGCTTTACCGACAGACGGGTTCCGGGAGAGGGGTGCCGGGAGTCAGATGGAGAGCACCAGTCGCGCCGCCAGGGCTACCAGCAGGATCCCCAGGAGCTGCTGCAGTCTGCGACTGACGGATTCGCTTATCCAGGCGCCCCGACTGCCGGCGGTGACCGCAATCGCAACCAGACAGTACCAGGCCGCGTCGATGGCGGAGGCGAGGGCGGCCATGCCCAGCTTGATGGTGAAAGACTGCTGTTCGGTGACGAACTGACTGAACAGGGCGGTGAAGAATATCACCACTTTCGGATTGAAAAAGGCGACCCCGAAACCCTGCAGTGCGGCTCTGTGCACTGGCACCGGCGCCCGCGGTTTCTCCGCTGTACCACTGTCGGAGCCGGTGGCGCGCAGGGATTTCCAGCCCAGATAGAGCAGCAGTGCCGCACCGGCCCACTGCAGGGCGGTGAATACTGCTGGAGAGCTGGTGATCAGTACCGCCAGTCCAAAGGCCGTCAAGCCGGCGTAGACCGCAATCGCAATACCGTGTGCCACCGCCGCTGCCATACCCTGGCGGACACCGGAGGCGGCGTTGCGCATCACAATAAGCAGGCTGGGGCCGGGCGACATGGCCCCGAGGGTGCATATCCCGGCCAGGGACAACCAGGCGATCCAGTCCATTAGAAGCCGCCTCCCTGCGCGAGCCACTGCTGCTCCTCCGGCCAGGACACCCGACCGAGGGCCGCGTTGCGGTGGGGGTAGCGGCCAAAGCGGTCGATGACATCCCGGTGCGCCACAGCGTATCGATAAAAGCTGTCTGCCTGGGCCGTCTCTTCCGCGCTGTTCCAGCGGACTTTGCGCAGCTGGTCGAAAAAGGCCACGGAGCGTTGCTGCATCTCTTCGCTTTCACCGTGTTCCAGTGGCATACCCAGAAAAGCGCGCTGGTAGAGTCCTAGCCGGTGGTGATCGCCCCGCTGGATCACCGCCAGGGCGAGCTGCTGCGCCCTGGCATCCCCCGCGAAGGCGCTGCTGGTTCCGCGGTAAATATTGCGGGTAAACTGGTCACAGAGCAGCACCAGCGCCAGTTCACCTGTCAATGTCGCACTCCAGTCGTCCAGTTGACCCGCCAGGGCCCGCTCCACCACCTGGCCGAAATCCCGCGCTAACCCCTTGTCGTTCGCTTCGCTGGGGCTAAACCACAGCCGGCGATATGGCTCCTCGACCGGGGCCCGGAGCTCCGCACTGCCGAACCAGGCGCACAGTATCTGGGCAGGCTGCGGAACGGCACCCTGGGAAAAAGTGACCGTCGGTGCATCCAAATGCATTGCTAGTACCATCTTATCGCTGTAAAAGGACAATTGCCTGGAGGCGATCATGGTAACCCTAAATGCAGTGAGTGTGAAAATGGTGCGCGCCTGCGCAGTGGTGGTCATTTTGGTCAGCAGCCTGCCGGCGGCGGCGGGTGAACTGGCCATTCCCATGCTGGAGGTGCAGCGGGATCTCACCCTGAAGGCGGAGCAGGCTTTCACCCGCAAGTTCAATGAGTGCGGGGACGGAGTTCGGCACCAGAAAAACCAGAAGGAACCGACCGGTCCGCGCTTTCCGGTAAGAATCGCCGCACAGGAACAGATCTTTGAGGGTCTGGCGGCGTCACTCGTCGGGATCGAACTGGCGATACGCCCCCGGGGCAATTCGGTGGGCCTGTGATGCCCCTGTGGTTGCCGCTCTATAAAGGACAGGCAAAATCCTGTGGGAGGGCCCCTACTGTGGCGGACCGGGCCCCATCTGCCGGACAGGAAGCAGTAAACGACTAGAGAGCACTAACTATGAGAGCGAAAAGAAACTATCCGGCCGCGCTGTGGCTGGCTGTACTGGCCGCCTTCACGGCCTTGAGTTGGGCCCAGGAGCCGGCGGATGTTCAGGTCCCGCAAACACCGGACGCCCCCGTACCGGCGCCTGAGGCCCCCCGGGCCACCGGTGTCGAAGGGCAGATGGAACAGAGGCAGTTGCAGCGGGCGAAGGAGGCACAGGAGCGGCTCAGCCAGGCGCGGGAAGTACAGAGCCGGGCAAGGGACCAGCTGCACAGCCAGGTGCGTATCTATCGCGACGAGGATGGCAGCCTGCGCATAAAAACTCGGGATGAGGACGGTGAAACCTCTGAAGTGCAGTTGGATCTGGGCGAAGAGTTTGGCGGAGCCCTGACCCGGCGCATCTACGATGAGCTGGAAAGCAAAGGAGTGCTCGACGAAAAGGGTTTCGTGGTGGATAGAGTGCTCGATGGCGTGCCGGAGAATGTCAGTATCGGTATCACACGGGAGAGCAATACCGGCGCGCGCAGCGATCGTTCCCACCGTCGCGGTGGCAGCGGCCGGCACGATCACGGCTTCGAGTTTGGAGACAATAATATGGAATTGATACCCGCCATTCTGGGAATTCTGGCCGTGTTCGGCACTCCGGTCCTTATTGTGTGGCTGGTGACCCGCAACAGCTATCGCAAGAGGCAGCTGCTGATGGACAATATCAACCGGATGGTGGTCGAGGGCCGGGATATTCCGCAGGAAATGCTGGATTCACTCGAGGGGACTTCGCCGGCGAACCTGAGGGACCGGGGCTTTACTCTCATCGCCGTGGGTCTGGCGCTGCTGATCTGGCTCTCTATAGCGGCGGGGCCGGAAGTGGGGAGCCTGGGCCTGATACCTCTGTTTATCGGAGCGGCGCGGTTTATCAACTGGAGATTCGAACAGCAGAACTCAAGTGGGGCAGGGTAGGGAAGCTGGGTAATGGGCCTCAATGACGAGGATCTGATCCGACGCATTGTTAACGACGGAGACCAGCGGGCCTACGCCCAGCTGGTTCGTCGCTATCAGTCGCAATTGCGGTTTTCGCTGCGGGGATTGTGTAATGATGACCAGGCTCTGGCCGACGATATGGCACAGGAGGCGTTTATCAAGGCCTATAAGGCGCTACCCGCTTTCCGCGGCGATGCGCGTTTCAGCACCTGGTTGTACCGTATCGCCTACAATCTGGTCATGAGCCACAAGCGCAAGCAGACACCCGAAGTCAACCAGGAGCTGGTGGATCGGGCGCAGGCGCAGGAGAGCGTGGAAGAGGCGCAACAGCTGGGTATGTCGCGGGATCTGAATGCGGCGATGGAGGAACTCAGCGAGGCGCAACGACAGGCGGTGCACCTATGTATGCAGCGCGGTTTTTCCCACGAGGAGGCAGCCACTATTATGAAGCTGCCTCTTGGTACGGTAAAATCCCACATCAACCGAGCGCGGGCAAAATTGCAGACATTGCTTTATGCTTGGCGGGAGGAGGTTACAAGTGGATAGATTTGAACACGAGCTCGAGCAGCAGGACAGTGAACTGGGCTTTGACCGCTGGCTTGGCCAGCAGTTGCAGTTCAATGAACCCTATCTGGAGAACGATGGGTTCTGCGAAGCGGTGATGTCGCAACTGCCATCTCCCGTGTGGCGCCGGGAGCGCCGGGTGACGCGTATGCAATATGGTGCGGTCCTGGTGGCTTCCGCCATCGTTGCCTGGCAGTTTCCCTTTGAGGAGGTCCTGGGTGAGGCCGCACGTCAATCCGTAAGCTTATATGGCCTGGTGGGTGCTGGGATAGTCGCTTCACTGGTGGTCATGGCCGGCGGTATTGTTGCGGCACGGCGCTAGCGCCTGTCCACACCAGCTGAGAGAGCCCTGCTGCCACCGGTTTTGTGACCTGCGAACAGGAATTGCACAGTGTGGCGGGCTCATCCCTGGATTTAAGGAATCAATGACCGCTATTGAGCCGGCGCAAGGAGAAGTGGCGGGAAGCTCTTTTTTCGAACCGCTACCCAAGCCAAAAGCCCACCCTTTCCACTTCAGTCCGTTCATTTTCACTCGCGATGACTATCAAAACGCTTCTGCTACCAACCCGGCAGCTTATTGAGTTGCCCGGTTAATATTGGCCGAGCGGACCCTGTGGCTCAATGAGATGCGGCAATCCGTTGCCGGGTTCGTCGCCTGAAGTCGTCACAGCGATGGCCAGTGAGCATCTGTATTGTCGATTCAGGTGCAATTCGGGAGGTTATTGAATTCGAAAGCAGTGTGGCCACCCGAGTACCGGTCGGGCCTGTCGCTGTATTGCGGTCGGCGCAGCGTCCATTTGGCCAGGCGGCCAGAGGGCCGGCACTCAACAAACAGTACGCCTGGGTGTACCATGAGGCGCAGAGCAGTGAGGCTCAATAAGGAGTTTTTGTGAACGATTGTATTGTGGAAGTTACCGCGGAGAGTGCTCAGCAGCTACTGATTGACGAGTCCATGAAGCGGCCCGTGGTGGTGGATTTTTGGGCTGATTGGTGCGAGCCCTGTAAACAGTTGATGCCGGTGATGGAAAAACTGGCCAATGAATATGCAGGTCAGTTTCTGTTGGCCAAGGTCAACGCCGATAGTGAACAGATGTTGGCGGCGCAGTTGGGTGTGCGCAGCCTGCCTACGGTGATGGTTCTGAAAGACGGGCAGCCGGTGGACGGCTTTGCGGGTGTGCAGCCGGAAAGCGAAATTCGCGAGATATTGGATAAGTACCTGCCCAAGCCCTGGGATATCAAACTGCAGCAGGCTCAGGCACTGGTGTCGGAGAACCGATTGGACGAGGCAATGCCGCTGCTTCGTCAGGCCTATAGTGAGTCCTCGGAGCGCGCGGACATCGCCAAGCAGTTTGCGGCGGTACTGCTGGAACAAAACCGTATTGCGGAAGCGGAAACCGTATTGGGGAAGATTCTGCTGGCGGATCAGGATTCCGATTATCAGCAGTTGATGGCGCAGTTGGAACTCAAGCAGCAGGCGGCCGAGTCGCCTGAGATAAAGGCGTTGCAACAGGCACTGGAGGCCGACCCGGAGGACTTTGATTCCGCCTACCAACTGGCAGTGCAGTACAGCCAGAACCACCGCAGCGAAGAGGCGCTGGAATTACTGCTGAATATTCTTCGCAGCGACATCAACTATGCAGATGGTGCCGCGAGGCAGGCCTTTTTGGATATGGTAAAAAGCCTGGGCCCCGGCGATCCCGTAGCAGCGCGCTATCAGCGCAAATTGATGACGCTGCTTTATTAGTGCAAACAGGTCCCATACAGTGTTCAAGCTCTGTGTCTATATCCCCGAAGCCCATGTGGAATTAGTCAAGCAGGCGCTGTTTGCCGCCGGTGCCGGACGCATCGGGGATTATGACTGCTGTGCCTGGCAGACACTGGGGCAGGGGCAGTTTCGGCCCCTGGACGGAAGCCAGCCATTCATCGGGCAGGTCGGCTCTGTAGAGCAGGTGCCGGAGTACCGGGTGGAAATGGTGTGCGACGACCAGTGTGTGAATGCGGTGCTGGCGGCCCTTCGCGAAACCCACCCCTACGAGGAGCCGGCCTTCGACCTGTGGCGTCTCGACGATCGGTGCCAGTGAAAACCGGCGGCCCGTGCAAGTAGGAGAGGCCAGTGGTGTTACAGCTTGCGCTGAATAATGCCCTGGTGCAGCGGAAACTCGCCGGTCTCGCGATCGCGGAAATAATGCTGCAGAGTCTCCCGCATGATGGGGAAGGCGATCTCGTCCCAGGGGATCTCATGGGGGTGCAGCAGTTCCACTGCCAGTGATTCCGGGCCGGGGCCAAAATTGGTGTCGGTGAGTTCCCCCCGGTACATCAGGTAGATTTGGTTGATATGGGGGATATCGTACAGGGTGTAGAGTGCATCCACGCGAATATTGGCCCTGGCTTCCTCCCAGGATTCCCGCAACGCGCCCTCTTCACTGGTTTCCCCGTTTTCCATAAAACCGGCCGGCAGAGTCCAGAGCCCCCGCCGCGGTTCTATGGCCCGTTTGCACAGCAGCACACGCTCCCCCAGGTAGGGGACGACACCCACAATCACCCGCGGGTTGATATAGTGAATGGCGCCGCAACCGGTGCAAATGTGCCGGGGGCGGTCGTCGCCCTTGGGAATCGCAAAATTCACGGCGTCGCTGCCGCAGTGGCTACAGAATTTCATGGTGCCAGTATACCCGTGCGCTGGCGGCGCGTCAGTCCTCTCAAGGCTGTCTGGTTCACCGCTCGGGGGCCGGACCCGCAGGCAAAGGGTAATTCACAAGCCGGCAGGCCAATAGATGATCTCCCATCAACCCGGCTGCAGTCTGAGAAAACCTGCGCAGTCGCGGGGAATCGCATGCTATTCAAGAGGTCACGCCGGCCTATACCCGGCAGTGGCGCATTCTGTACCGCATTGACCCGGCGTTATTTCCCCGCGGTATAAGGTTCCGGTATTTCATTCCCCTGTGACCAATCCCACCCGCAGCCGGGGGCACAGCAACTATAGTTTTTCGAGGGAGTTGCTTCGGTGAGTAGGGGTTCAGCCCAATGCCCTGTCGCATTTTTGTCGTATTGCCGGCCTTTACCTTGCTGCTATTGCTTGTCGGGGGGTGCTCTGACCAGGGCGATAAACCGCAGCAGAAGCCCCCGCCAGTGGAAGTGCTGGCAGTGCAGGAGCAGCCGGTGATCCCGAGGTTTGAATTTGTCGGGCGGGTGGAAGCCACCGACGAACTCGAGGTGCGCGCCAGAGTGGAGGGGTACATAGAGAACCGGTTGTTCGAAGAGGGGTCTCTGGTGCAAAAGGGCCAGCTTTTGTATCAAATCGATCCGGCACCTTTCGAGGCCACGCTCGACAATCGAAACGCGGCACAAAACCGGGCACAGGCCGCGTTACAGGTGAGCGAGCGTAACTATCGGCGCGGTCTGATACTGGTAAAAGAGGGCGCCATCAGTCAAATGACGATGGACGAGCTGACGGGGGATTACGAAAAAGCCCAGGCCGACCTGACAGCGGCGAAAGCGGATGTGGAGAATGCGGAGCTGGATCTGTCCTATACCCGCATCTACTCCCCGCTCACCGGCCAGATAGGCCGCTCCGCCTATACGGAGGGCGCTCTGGTTGGCCCCGCTTCGGACCCGCTCACCTCAGTGCTGAAGCTCGATCCCACCTACGTTTTGTTCGAGGTGCCGCAGGATCAATTGTTCGCGGTGCGGAGCGAGGGGGAGCGCCGGCGGGCGCTGGGTCAGGCGCCGGCGACATCGGATATTCGCATTCAGCAGCCGGATGGCAACTATTACCCCTATCCCGGGGCCATTGCCTTTGTGGACAACCAGATTGACCTGAATACCGGTTCGGTGGCGGTGCGGGCCCTGTTTCCCAATCCGCAACAGCTGCTGGTACAGGGCCAGTTTGCGCGGGTGTCCATCTGGGTGTCTGTGGGTGGCGACGATATCAAGCCGCTGGTGCCTCAGTCGGCGGTACAGGAGGATATGCAGGGGCGCTATGTGTTTGTAGTGGATGATAAAAACATCGCCCACCGGCGCTATCTGAAGCTGGGGCAGCGGGAGGGGGAGTTGTGGGCGGTGGAGAGCGGTATCAAAGTGGGGGAGCGGGTGATCATCGCGGGTTTGCAACGGGTAGTGGCGAATAAACCGGTGACACCGGAAAACGCCCCGCGTAATCCCTATGCCGAGCGCGCCGAACAGCCGGCACCATCGGGCCGGGGACAGCGATTGCAGCCTCCGGCAGAGAAACCGCCAAGGGATGTGGAGCCGGACGGCGGAAGTGGGGAAGACGAGGGGACCGAAGGGAAGTAAGGGACCGCAGGTATCTGACAGGGAGTAAAGTTTTTGATCAGTGCATTCTTTATCCGGCGGCCGCGCTTTGCCTTTGTTGTGTCCATTTTGATTACCCTGGCCGGGCTGCTGACGCTGCCGATTCTGCCGGTTGCCCAATTTCCCGATATCACACCCCCCACCATTACCGCAACGGCTCAATACAATGGTGCCAGCGCCGAGGTGATGCGCGATAGCGTCGCGGTGCCGATCGAATCGGAAGTGAACGGTGTGGAGGATATGCTGTATATGTCCTCCACCAGCGGAAACGATGGCAGCTATGCCCTGACGGTCACGTTCGAAACCGGCACCGACGACGATATCGCCCAGGTCAATGTGCAAAACCGAGTGCAGCAGGCGAACCCGACACTGCCGGAAGACGTTCTGCGCAATGGCGTGGTGGTGCAGAAAAAGTCCAACACCATGCTGATGGTGGTCAACCTGATCTCACCGGAGCAAAAATTTGACGAGCTGTTTCTGTCGAATTACGCCGAGATCTTTCTGCGCGATGAATTGTCCCGGGTTCCCGGTGTCAGCGATGTCCAGATACTGGGTGCGCTCAACTACGCTATGCGTATCTGGCTCAATCCGGACCGTATGGCGTCGCTGGATGTCACCACACAGGACGTCATTAATGCCATCCGGGATCAAAACATGGTGGTGGCGGCGGGCCAGATAGGAGCGCCGCCAATCGCCAAAGACCAGCAGTTTCAATACAACATCCTCACCCAGGGGCGCCTGGTGGACGCGACACAGTTCAAGGAAATCAGTATTCGCGCCAGCCCGGCGGGGGGCATGGTTCGAATCAAAGATATAGCGCGGGTGGAATTGGGCAGTGAACTCTATAGCGCCTATGGCCAGTTGGACGGCAAACCATCGGCGGTGATCGCGGTATATCAGCTGCCGGACGCCAACGCGCTGAACGTTGCCGAGGGTATCACTGCGCGCGTGAACAAGCTGGCCGAGAATTTTCCCGAGGGGTTGAAGGCCGAGATTATTTTTGACACCACGGATTTCGTGCGCGCATCCATCTCCGAGGTTGTGGAGACGCTATTTATCGCGCTGGTTCTGGTCATCCTGGTAGTTTTCCTGTTCCTGCAGGACTTCCGCTCCATGCTGATTCCTGCCATCGCGATTCCTGTTTCGTTGATCGGCACCTTCGCGTTGATGTATGCCTTCGGCATGAGTATCAATACGGTCACCCTGTTTGCCTTGATTCTGGCCATCGGCATAGTGGTGGATGATGCGATCATCATTGTGGAGAACACACAGCGTTTGATGAGCGAGGGGCTGGATCCGCAGCAGGCGGCGCTGAAGTCTATGGAGGAGGTGACCGGCCCGGTTATCGCCACCACCCTGGTGCTGCTGGCGGTGTTCGTGCCGGTGATGCTGATGCCGGGCCTGACCGGGAAGATGTACCAGCAGTTCGCCATCACGATCAGTTTCGCGGTGGTGATTTCCTCGATCAATGCACTGACCCTGAGCCCGGCACTGTGCGCAACCTTCCTTAAAAAAGTGGAGCCCGACGAAGTGTCGGGTATGAAGGAAAGCGGATTTTTTGGCTGGTTTAACAAGATACTGCACAAGTTCACCCACTGGTATATGAACATGGTGCGTTTCTGGGTGGCGCGGCCGCTGATGGGTATTGCATCCGTCGCCACGCTATTCGGGCTTTGCTACTGGTTGTTTACCTCCGTACCCACGGGGTTTATTCCCGACGAAGACCAGGGGTACTTTTATGTGCACGTTCAATTGACCGAGGGAGCCTCGCTGACACGCACCGGGCCGGTGGTGGACCAGATTCGCAAAATTATGGAGTCGGACCCGGAAATGGCGCATGTGCTGGCGGTGCCCGGTTTCAATATTCTGAGCAACAGCGTCAATTCCAATACCGCCTTTATGATCGGTATCCTGCTGCCGTGGGACGAGAGAACCGAGCGGAACCAGCATCAGATGGCGGTGATGCAGCGCCTGCAAAAACAGGTAATGGCGGTCTCCCAGGCCAGGGTGATGGTATTTCCCTCGCCACCGCTGCCCGGCCTGGGCACCATCGGTGGTTTTGAGTTTATTCTGCTGGACCTGCTGGGCAGGGAGTCCTCGGAGCTGGCCCAGGTGACCTTCGATCTGCTGGGTGCCGCCAACCAGCGACCGGAGATTGCCGAGGCATTCACCAACTTCCAGGCCAGCACCCCGCAGCTGAAACTGACCGTCGACAGGGATATGGCTCATGTACTGGGGTTGGAACTGGGGGATGTGTACAACACATTGCAAACCCAGTTGGGCGGTTATTACGTCAATGACTTTAACCTGTTTGGCAAGGTATTCCGGGTAATGGTTCAGGGGGAGGAGCAGTTTCGCAATAGCGAGCAGGATTTAGCGGGGTTTTTCGTCCGCGCCAACAGCGGTGGCCTGGTGCCTGTGACTTCGATTGTGGATATCAAACCGGTGGTGGCGCCGCAGTCCATAAGCCGTTACAACCTCTATAACAGCGTTACCATCAATGGCTCCCCGGCGCCGGGCTATTCCAGTGGTCAGGCCATGAAAACCATGGAGGAACTGGCGGCACAACTGCCCGATGGTTACGGTTATGAGTGGAGCGGTACCAGCTTGCAGGAAATCTCCTCTGGCAATGTAGCACCAATATTGTTTTCCCTCGCCATTGTTTTTGTATATCTCTTTCTGGTGGCGCAATACGAAAGCTGGATGATTCCTGTAGCGGTGATGTTGAGTGTGCCGATTGCGATTGTCGGAGCCATGTTGCTGGTCTGGCTGGTGGGCTCGATCAATAACCTGTATACACAGATTGGCCTGGTGTTGCTCATCGGTATGTCAGCCAAGAGTGCCATTCTGATTGTGGAATTCGCCTGTCTGGAACGCGACCAGGGCAAGTCGGTGGTAGAGTCCGCGGTGAATGCCACGCAATTGCGTTTCCGCGCGGTATTGATGACTGCCTTGTCGTTTGTATTGGGCGTCTTCCCGCTGGTGGTTGCCAGCGGTGCGGGCGCCGCCAGCCGGGTTTCCCTGGGGCTGGCGGTATTCGGCGGTATGATTGCCTCGGCGGTTTTGGCGACCTTATTGGTGCCGGTCTACTATGCCCTGGTGCAGTCGCTGCGGGAGAAAATCAAAGGCGGACACAGTCCCGCGGCGCAGTCGGATAGTGCCGCAGCGGAGATTTAATTCGGCGGCGACCGGCATCCGCGATAGTAACGGCCGGTGGATCCGGCTCGCAGTGGTTTTGGGTCTCACAAGGGCATCCGACATTCATCCAACCAGTGCCCGGTGCTCATAATTATCAATCGGGAAACTAAATAAGTTGCCGGGTTGATCATTGCAAGCTGGCCCGCTTGGTGTGCGATTGTGCTAACGGGGGTTGGTCGCGCTTCTCTCGCTACAGCGTCATTTGCCTGCAGGCGCAATCCTGTGCATGATGTGGTCCAGGGCCATCACTTGGGGTTTCAATGCTGAAAGTCATAGAGCGCAAACTGGGGGAACTGAAGCCGGACCTATTAACGACAGTTCCCCGGGGCGATGACCTGCATGGTCACGCGGCGGTGTTGCTGGCCCTGACGGACAAGTCCGACCCTGAAGTCATTCTCACCCTGCGTTCACAACACCTGTCTACGCACTCCGGCGAAGTGGCTCTGCCCGGTGGCCGCTGGGAGCCGGGCGACGCCTCCCTTGAGGATACGGCCCTGCGGGAGGCGGAGGAAGAGATTGGCGTGCCGGCCGAGTCGGTCAGGGTACTGGGCCCCCTGTGGACCCGTACCACCCGCTGGCAGGTGCGTGTAACCCCATGGCTCGGCATTGTGTCGCCCGATGTGGAGTTGTCCCCCAATCCCGGAGAGCTGGATGCTGTTTTCCGGGTGCCGCTGTCTTTCTTCCTGGCGGACCCGCGCATTCGTACCGACCGTGTCACCATCGACCAGCGCGCCATCGATCTGCCCGCCTACCAGTTTCAGGAATATGAGATTTGGGGCTTCACCGCCGGCGTACTGTGTGAATTTCTTACCCGGATACTTGACGTCGCAATGGAGCACCGGGAAGACCTGCCTTTGCGGGCTCTGAATTAATCAGAGGTCCCCCTAGCAGGTTGTTGAAAAAGGCATCCTGCCTTTTCCAACACACGAAAAGCGAAAAATGTGATTTTCACTTTTCTCCCAAAATCAACGACTTAGGCGTCGCCGATTTTTCCGGAACATCCATATTCCGGTAGCAGGCATCGAAATTCTTTGAATTTCAACAGGCCCTGGCATTGTCTGGTGTCAGCCACTATTAACCGGGCAACTTGTTGCGTTGTCGGGTTAATATAATGCCCGCCACAACCAGTTGAGTTTTACATGCCGAGATCCAAATCCACGGTCGCCCTGGAGGATGTGCACTGGGGCGCACTCAAAACCCTGTTTCCCTATCTGCTGGAGTTCCGCCAGGCGGTTCTGCTGGCGCTCCTGTGTCTGATTGGCGCCAAACTCGCCAGTGTGGGGCTTCCCTTCATCCTCAAGCACATTGTCGATAGCCTCGACGCGGCGGGTGGGGCCGCTGCCATAATAGCCCTGCCGCTGGGTCTGCTGCTGGCCTATGGTGCGGTGCGTTTTTGCAGTGTTCTGTTCGGGGAGCTGCGGGATACGATTTTCGGTCGGGTGACGGAGCGCGCCCAGCGCCGCATCGGTCTGGAGGTTTTTCGCCATCTGCATTCGCTGGACATGGACTTCCACCTGAATCGCCGCACCGGGGGCTTGTCGCGCGATATTGAGCGCGGCAATGCCGGCATCGGGTTTCTGATGCGCTTTATGGTGTTCAATATAGTGCCGACACTGGTGGAGATTGTCCTGGTGGCGGGACTGCTGTGGTGGAACTACAGCGCAGTCCTGGCTTTGCTGGTGCTGGGTGCAGTACTGGTCTATATCGGCTTTTCCGTGGTGGCGACAGAGTGGCGCACACGTTTTGTGCGCGAGCTGAACGAAGCGGAATCCAAGAGCAGTGGCCACGCGGTGGACAGTCTGCTCAATTATGAAACCGTCAAGTATTTTGGCAATGAGCAGCACGAGGCGGACCACTACGACAGGGCACTGGCCGTGTGGGAGAGGGCGCGACGCAAAAACCGCTTGTCGCTGTTCGCGCTGAACGCCGGTCAGGCGTCGATCATCGCCGGGGCCATGACCGGCGCCATGGTTCTGGCCGCAGTGAGCGTCACCCGTGGAAATATGACCATCGGTGACTTTGTGCTGATCAATGCCTTTATGATGCAGATTTTTATTCCCCTGAATTTTCTCGGTTTCGTCTACCGGGAGATGAAAGGCGCCCTGGCCAATATCGAGAAGATGTTTGGGCTGTTAACGGTGGAGCCGGCGGTAAAGGATAGCGACGACGAGCCGGAGCTGCTGGTGCCGTCCGGGCGTGTGGAATTTGCGGGGGTGCATTTCTCCTATCGCCCGGAGCGGGAGATTCTCCAGGGGATTAGTTTTGCGGTGGAGCCGCGACAAAAGGTGGCTATTGTCGGCGCAAGCGGTGCCGGCAAATCGACCCTGTTCAAACTGCTGTTCCGTTTCTACGACCCCAAGGCGGGGCGCATCCTGGTGGACGGGAGGGATATTCGCGCCGTCAGCCAGGTCTCTCTGCGGCGCGCCATCGGCGTTGTGCCACAGGATGCGGTACTGTTCAACCAGTCGATTCTGGAAAATGTCCGCTACGGCCGCGTCGGTGCGACCGATGCGGAGGTCATGGAGGCCATACGCCATGCCCAGCTCTACGATTTTGTGCAGCAGCTTCCCGACGGGGTCCACACGCAGGTGGGTGAGCGGGGTCTCAAGCTGTCCGGTGGCGAGAAACAGCGGGTGGCCATTGCGCGGGCCCTGCTGAAAAAGCCGCCTATCATGGTGTTCGACGAGGCCACCTCCTCCCTGGACAGTCACTCGGAGCGGGGCATCCTCACCGCCCTGCGGGAAGTGGCCAGCGAACAGACCACTCTGGTAATAGCGCACCGCCTGTCGACGGTGGTGGATGCGGATGTGATTGTGGTGCTGGATCAGGGCCGGATAGTGGAGCGGGGCAGCCACAGTGCACTGCTCGCCGGCGATGGCCACTACGCAGCCCTGTGGCGGTTGCAACAGCAGCAGCGGGATGCCAGCCTGGTGTGACAGCCAGCCTTGATAAATTGGCCGGGCCGGACTAATGTGGCGCCGGACTTAAAATAAGACAGGCAGATCGCTTATGAACACTGCAAAGTTAAGTGCCGTGCTGCTGGCCCTGGCCCTGGCGGCCGGCTGCTCCCCGCGCGACGCGCGGCAACAGACCGACACCAATTCCGAACCGGTCGCCAAAGAGGAGGCCGGGTCCACTGCCGCCGAGCCGGCGGCGCTGGAACCCAGCGACCGTTTTGAAATTTATGTGCCGGTGGAGTTGAACGCGGATCTCTCTGATTTGTCCGACGACCAGCGCCAGATGATCGGCTTGCTGATCGACGCCAGTCAGATTATGGACCGGCTGTTCTGGCTGCAGTCCTATGGCCCGGCAGAGGAACTGCTGCCTGACATAGAGGACAATCGCAAGCGGGAATTTGCGCGTATCAACTACGGTCCTTGGGACCGGCTGAACAACAACGAGCCTTTTATCGAGGGATACGGCCGCAAGCCCTTGGGGGCCCGTTTCTACCCTGCGGATATGACCAAGGCGGAGTTCGAAGCCTGGAACCAACCGGGCAAGGAAGGCCTCTACTCCCTGGTGCGGCGCGATGAAGATGGGAAGCTGGAGTTGGTTCCCTATCACGTCGCCTACCGGGAGGAGCTGCATCGCGCGGCGGATATTTTGCGCAAGGCGGCCGCACTGGCACAGGACCGGGAGTTCGGCGGCTATCTGAAACTGCGTGCCGACGCACTGGTGTCGGATGACTTCCGCCCCAGTGATATGGCGTGGATGGATATGAAGGACAATCGCATCGATGTGGTGATAGGCCCCATCGAAAACTATGAGGATCAGTTGTTCGCCTATCGCACCGCCTATGAATCCTATGTGTTGCTGAAGGACATGGAGTGGAGCGAGAAACTGGCGCGGTTTGCCGCTTTTCTGCCGGAGCTGCAGCGGGGCCTGCCGGTAGAGGACAGGTACAAGGCCGAAGAGCCCGGCACCGATTCAGACCTGAACGCCTACGATGTCCTCTATTACGCGGGGCACAGCAATGCCGGCTCAAAAACCATCGCCATCAATCTGCCCAACGACGAGGAGGTGCAGTTGGCGAAGGGTACCCGCCGCCTGCAACTGAAGAACGCCATGCGCGCCAAATTCGACAAGATACTGGTGCCGATCAGTGAACAACTGATCGCCGAGGATCAGCGCCAGCACATCACTTTTCCGGCATTTTTCGCCAATACCATGTTCCATGAAGTGGCCCACGGTCTGGGAATTAAAAAGACCGTCACCGATGGCAGTAATGTGCGTCAGGCGCTGAAGGAAACCTCCTCGGCGCTGGAAGAGGGCAAGGCGGATATTTTGGGCCTCTACATGGTTACCCGCCTGCACGAAAAGGGTGAGATTGAAGATGGGGAGTTGATGGACAACTATGTCACCTTTCTCGCCAGTATCTTCCGCAGTGTGCGTTTCGGTGCCGCCAGTGCCCACGGCAAGGCCAATATGATGCGTTTCAACTTCTTCAAAGAGGAGGGGGCCTTTAGCCGCGACCCGGATTCGGGTCAGTATCGGGTTGACTTCGACAAGATGCAGGCGGCCATGACCAAGCTGTCCAACCTGATACTCACCATCCAGGGAGACGGAGACTATGCGCAGGCCAAGGCACTCCTGGAGGACAAGGGTGTCGTCGGCGCCCAGTTGCAGGCGGACCTGGACCGGCTGGCGGCAGCCAAGATCCCGGTAGATGTCACCTTTATTCAAGGCAAGCAGGTGCTGGGACTGCAGTAGGCCCCCTTCATCACCCCCGCACCCGTTCAATCCGGCGAGTCCGGAGCTGGCGGTCCGGGTTGCGGTCAGGGCCTTTGCCATTGGTGAAGCCTACCTCGTTGGGGGCGCCACCAGCCATTAATCAGAGGTTCCGTAGCGGCGATTCCCCATAACCTCGCGGAAATCACCGGTGGCAGTCGGATATCCAAATGGATGCGGGGGCATCTATTGGCGTGCCGGTTGGATAAGTCCCCTGTCACCTATCCCCCCTCCTTTCCAAAAAGTCTCTGGTTGTCCCTGACTCGGCTGGCCAGGGCGGTGGCTGATACGGATAATGGCAGGCCTGGGCCGGGGGATTCTCTGCGCCCCGTTGGGCAATCAAGCCCCTGGCCTCCGAACTGAATTCGGTTGGAGCCCCGCTGCCGGACAGCGGCGCCCAATTGCTGTGGCCGTTGCGGCCTCAGTACCCTTTGTAAAATCAAAATACTGCACAAGAAATTTATGACCCAGACTTTTGTCCATCTCAGAACCCACTCGGAATTTTCCCTGATCGACGGACTGGTGCGGATCAAACCGCTGGTGGCGCGGGCGGCGGAGCTGGAAATGCCGGCACTGGCGCTTACGGACCAGACTAATTTCTACGGTCAGATCAAATTCTACCGGGCCTGTCTCGGGGCCGGCATCAAGCCCCTGACCGGCGCCGATTTCTGGCTCAGTGAGGGCGGTTCGGACAAGCCCACCCTGTTTACCCTGTTTGCGATGAATGGCGACGGCTATCGCAATATCACTGAGCTGATGTCGCGGGCGTGGATGGAGGGCCAGTACCACGGCAATGCCTATGTGCGTCGCGAGTGGTTGCCTGCCTACAGCCAGGGTGTGCTGATGCTGTCAGGCGCCAGATACGGGGATGTGGGACACGCCCTGGTGGCGCACCGCACAGCCCAGGCGGAGGAGTTGGCAAGGGACTGGGCAGAGATTTTCCCCGGGCGCTACTACCTGGAACTGCAGCGTACCGGCCGCGCGGGGGATGAGGAGTACCTGCACGCTGCAGTGGACCTGGCCACCAAACTGGGGCTGCCGGTGGTGGCCACCAACGATGTGCGGTTTCTCGAACAGAGCGAGTTTGAGGCCCACGAGGTACGCGTCTGTATCCACGAAGGCCGCGCCCTGGATGATCCACGCCGCGAACGCCGCTATTCTGCGCAGCAGTATTTTCGCACCGCCGGGGAAATGTGGGAGCTGTTCAGCGATATTCCCGAAGCGCTGCAGAACACGGTCGAGATCGCCAGGCGCTGCTCGACACCCATTCAACTGGGCAAGTATTTCCTGCCCGAGTATCCGATTCCCGGGGGAATGACGGAAGACCAGTTTTTCCAGCAGGTCTCTCAGGAGGGTCTGGAGCGCCGTTTGGCGAAAATACTCGACAGGTCGGCGCCCGACTATGGGGAAAGGCGCGGGGAATATGAGCAGCGGCTGCGCTTTGAGCTGGACATCATCATCCAGATGGGATTTCCCGGCTACTTTCTGATCGTGATGGACTTTATCCGCTGGGCCAAGGAACACGATGTTCCGGTGGGGCCGGGGCGGGGCTCCGGTGCCGGCTCGCTGGTGGCCTATGCACTGGACATCACCGATCTCGATCCGCTGCAGTACGACCTGCTGTTCGAGCGCTTTCTGAATCCCGAGCGGGTCTCCATGCCGGATTTCGATATCGACTTCTGCATGGAAAAGCGCGACAGCGTGATCGGCTATGTGGCCGACAACTACGGTCGCCAGGCGGTGAGCCAGATCATTACCTTCGGCACCATGGCAGCCAAGGCCGTGGTGCGGGATGTGGCCAGGGTGCAGGGCAAGTCCTATGGCCTCGCCGACAAGCTGTCGAAAATGATTCCGCCGGACGTGGGTATGACACTGGCCAAGGCCCGCGAGCAGGAAGAGGTATTGCGGGATTTCCTGCACACCGACGAAGAGGCGCAGGAAATCTGGGAGATGGCCCTGCAGCTGGAGGGGGTGGCGCGCAATGTGGGCAAGCATGCCGGCGGCGTGGTGATAGCCCCGACGAAACTGACTGATTTTGCGCCCCTGTACTGCGATGAAACCGGCGGCGGCCTGGTGACCCAGTTCGACAAGAACGATGTGGAAGACGCGGGTCTGGTCAAGTTCGACTTCCTCGGTTTGCGCACCCTCACCATTATCGACTGGGCCAAGCGCATGGTGGACCAGAAGCGCGCCCGGGACGGATTGCAGCCCCTGGATATCGCAGCGCTGCCGCTGGACGATGAAACCACTTTCAAAATGCTCAAGAAAGGGGAAACCACGGCGGTGTTCCAGCTGGAATCCCGCGGTATGAAAGACCTGATCAAGCGCCTGCAACCGGACAACCTCGAGGATATGATCGCACTGGTGGCGCTGTTCCGGCCGGGTCCGCTGCAGTCCGGCATGGTGGATGATTTTATCAACCGCAAACACGGCCGCGCCCAGGTGGCCTACCCGGATGCCAAATACCAGCACGACAAGCTCAAGCCCATTCTGGAGCCCACCTACGGGGTCATCGTATACCAGGAACAGGTAATGCAGATTGCCCAGGAACTGGCGGGTTATACCCTCGGCGGAGCTGACCTGCTGCGCCGCGCCATGGGCAAGAAAAAGCCGGAAGAGATGGCCAAGCAGCGCTTCACCTTTGAAGAGGGGGCCAAGGAGCAGGGCGTCGATCCGCAATTGGCTATCAAGATCTTCGATCTGGTGGAGAAATTTGCCGGCTACGGCTTCAACAAGTCCCACTCCGCCGCCTACGCCCTGGTTTCCTATCAGACTGCGTGGCTTAAGGCCCATTACCCGGCGCAGTTCATGGCTGCCACCATGTCTTCCGACATGGACAAAACCGATAAGGTGGTGACCTTTATCGAGGAATGCCGCGCGATGCAGCTGGTGCTGGTGCCGCCGGACGTGAACCTGGGGGGCTATCAGTTTTCGGTGGATGAAGACAACCGGGTTATCTATGGTCTGGGGGCTATCAAGGGACTGGGAGAGGGGCCGGTCGAGAATATTATCGCCGCCCGCAAAGAGGCTGGCCCCTTCACCGATTTGTTCGATTTCTGCTCCCGTATCGATCCGCGCAGGGTGAACAAGCGGGCATTGGAGGCATTGGTGCGCTCCGGTGCCCTGGACAGTATCGGCCCGCGGGCAGACGGGCCGGATGGACTGAATTACGCCCGGGCGGTACTGTTCAACGCCCTGGATGAGGCGGTGAAGGCGGCGGAGCAGCAGGCCAAAAATGCCAGCGCCGGTATGATGGACCTGTTCGGTGAGGTGGTGCCCTCGGCTTCCAGTGGTGATGTGTATGCGGACTTTCGCCGCACCCGCAGCTGGAGTATTCGCGAGCGCCTGGAGGGGGAGAAGGGCACCCTGGGCCTCTACCTCACCGGTCATCCCATCGATGAATATGAAGGCGAACTCAAGTATCTGGTGAAAGCGCGCATTGCCGATCTCAAGCCGGGCAAGGAGAGCCAGAAGGTGGCCGGCCTGGTGGTGGCTATGCGGGTGATGAAAACCAAGCGCGGTGAATCCATGGCGCTGGTTACGCTGGATGACCGTAGCGGGCGCCTGGAGGCGGCTGTGTTCAGCGAGTCGTTTGCCGAGCACCGGGAAAAGCTGGTCAAGGATTCCCTGCTGGTACTGGATGGCCAGGTTGCCCCCGACGACTACAGTGGCGGCCTGAAAATGACTGTGAACAGTGTGGCGACGCTCAATGAGCTGCGCCGGGAGCGCGTGTCCGGGCTGCGCCTGTGCCTGCATGGCGCCACAGCGCAGTCCGGGCTGGCCAGGCGCCTGTCCGCCTGCCTGCAACCCTATACAGCGGGCCCCGCCAGCGCCTGCCCGGTGAACCTGGTGGTTGAACTAAACGACGCCCGTGGCAGCTTCCGCCTTCCGCCGCAATGGCAGGTGGAACCCAGCGACCAGCTTGTTCAGTCTCTGCGCGAACTGTTGGGGCGCGAGCGCGTTTTTCTGGACTATGGTAAATGCGACTAGCGGTGGCCGGGGAGATGCCGGGGAGATAACGGACGCGGCAGCCGGCATAATGGCAAGATTCCTCGACTGCCCGGTTTCATGGGGGTAAGCTATGCCGCCATTATGGCCGGGAGTCATCCCTCTGCTGCCAGGTAGAGGGCGGGGTTGACAGGACAGGCGGCACCAGGCGGTTCATCGGTGAGTCGTAAACAGATTGTGGTAGACCCGGCCGCGGACCGGGTCAATAGAAAGTTGAAGGCGCGGATTGCATGAATTTCAATTTCCTCGAGTTTGAACAGCCGATAGCCGAGCTGGAAAGCAAGATCAAGGAATTACAGCATGTCGGTGACGACAACGAGTTGAATATCGCCGACGAAGTGGCCCGCCTGCGGGAGAAGAGCCACAGTCTGACGGAATCCATTTACGCCGACCTGACCCCCTGGCAAATCGTTCAGGTGGCCCGCCACCCCCAGAGACCCTATGCCCAGGACTATATCCAGCGCATTTTCACCGATTGGGATGAACTGCACGGAGACCGCCATTTTGGCGACGACAAGGCGGTCATTTCCGGTATAGCGCGCCTCGACGGAAGGCCGGTGGCAGTAATCGGTGAAGAAAAGGGGCGCAGTGTCAACGACAAGGTGGTGCGCAACTTTGGTATGCCCAAGCCCGAAGGCTACCGCAAGGCGCTGCGGATTATGGAGATGGCGGAGCGCTTCAAATTGCCGGTGCTGACGCTGATCGATACCCCCGGCGCCTATCCCGGTATCGACAGTGAAGAGCGTGGTATCAGCGAGGCCATAGCGCAGAATCTGGCGGTCATGTCCCGTCTGCGCACGCCGATTATCTGCACGGTCATCGGCGAGGGCTCCTCGGGGGGCGCATTGGCCATAGGCGTGGGCGATCAGCTGAACATGCTGCAGTACTCAACCTACTTTGTGATTTCTCCGGAAGGGTGCGCCAACATTATCTGGAAAACAGTGGAAAAGGCACCGCTGGCCGCCGAGGCCATGGGGGTGACTTCCAGCGTGCTCGAAGAGCTGGGTATTGTGGATGAAACCATCGCCGAGCCATTGGGGGGTGCCCACCGGGATCCCGATGCAATGGCCGCGCGACTTCAGGAGCGGCTGGCGGTACAACTGGATCATCTGTGCGGCCTGCCTATCGATGAGCTGTTGGAAAATCGCTACCAGCGCCTGATGAGTTACGGCAACCTGGCTTCTTAGTGGGCGGTCGGACCCTTCCCGGGCAATTTTTGGCAATTGGCGCCAAAATGCGGCAGCTGGTGAGCCGCGGAAATTTATTTACCGGAGCCCGATAGTTCAGGGGTTTTCCGCAGCCAGGGCCAGGGAAACGGTGTTGGGCCCCAGGTTGATACCGCCGGAAAGGCTCATCACGGATCTGTAGATCTGGATTTTGCGCGCTTCGGCCACTTCCTGCAGAGCTTTGAAGCCGCGGACCCGATCCAGATCCTCCAGCTTGCCGGCGATGCTCACCACTATTGTGGGTACCAGTAGTTCACCGTCCAGGATCTTGTCGATAGCCAGTTGGAACAGGGTCTCGGTGCAGTTGCCGTAGCCGCGCACCGTGTTGGTGACGGTACTTCCCTCGTGGTGGATGGACAGGATCGGGTGCAGTTTGAACAGTTTGGCGGCCACGGCCTTAAACCAGCTGATACTCTTCTCGTTTTTGCTGCGCGCGCGCTGGCGCACATAGTAGACATCCTTGATTGCCGCATAGCCGTGTATTTTGCGGCGAAACTTTTCCGCTTGCGCCTTCACCTGCTCGCCGGTGCGGCCGCGCTGAATTTGCGCAAGTGTATAGAGTGCCAGTAGCCCCTGGCCGCTGAACAAAGTATGCGAATCGATGGTGTGTATTCGCACTGCGTCATTCGCCGGAGATTCCCCCAGCCTGTCTGCGGCTGTAACCGCATTGGTATAGGTGGGGCTGTTAATGCTATTGATGGTCTGTACCACTATGTCGCGATATCCCTTTTGCACCAGGGATTCCAGGACCGTCTCTATCTCTTCCACCGGCGCCGGTCCGGTAACAATCTGGTGGGCTCGATCCACCAGTGACAATGAGTAGAAGTGGGACATTTGTGCTGGGTTGCGCTGGTCACCAAAGGTGTCGTTGCCTACGCTTACAATGTGAGGCAGTACTGGAATGGAAAATTTGCGCAAAAAATCATCCGGTAGGTCACAGCCGGAATCAACAACCAACTGAATCATAAGACACTCTGCGGGATAGTGATTGACAAACTTTTTTATGCCGGCCAACTGTATCACCACTCGACCATTGGTGATAGAAAAAATCGCTGTAGTGCCGCACTTTGTTTGTTTCACGGCTACACGAGTGATGGGGATCGGGTAATTGTTGGCAGTGGATTTTTGGTTAGAAGGATTTCACTGTGGCTGGCCCGTTCGCCCCTGCCCTGATAAGTGCAACAATTTTGTTTTGGGCCCAGTTTGATTAGGTTTTTTTCCCGATTTTGCAGGCCGGTAATTCGAATTTATTTTTGATCAATAATGTTGGGCAGTTTGTACAATCAATTGTAAACAACAGGGTGGCAATCAGCCTGGATCCACCCGGCCGAATTGGCCAAACAGTTCAAAGGTATTGACCTCAGCGTTGGCTTTTGGGGAATTCCTGTTCGATAGTGCAAAACATGTGTGGATGAAAACAAATAATGAGGATGGTTGACGCCCTGTGGGCCAGCCTGGAGCGGTTTTTATGCGGGACCTAGAAACTATCGTTGAGGATTTTCTCGCGGACCACCCCTGTTCGGCTCACCGCTGGCTGGCATATTCCGGCGGTCTGGACTCCACCGTCCTTTTGCACCTGCTGAGCCGCCAGGGGCAGCTGCTGCAGGCGGTCCATGTGCACCACGGTCTGTCCGCGAACGCCGATGCCTGGTCGACTCACTGCGCCGCCACGACCGGGGCCTGGGGAGTGCCATTGCGCGAAATCCGCGTGTGCGTGGACGCAGCGGATGGCGGTGTCGAGCAGGGTGCCCGCAATGCCCGCTACAACGCCTTTGCCCAGTTGCTGGAGTCCCGTGACCAGCTATTGATGGGGCATCATGCCGATGATCAGGCCGAGACTTTCCTTCTGCGGCTGATGCGCGGCGCCGGGGTCGAGGGTCTGTCGGCGATGCCGTATAGCCGTGCACTGGGTGCGGGACTGCTGCTGCGACCACTGTTGCAGGTGCCGCGGAGCCAACTGCTGAGCTATGCGCGCAGGCACCGTTTGCAGTGGATTGAGGATGAAAGCAATACAGAGCTGCGGTTTGAGCGCAATTATCTTCGTCAGCGGGTACTGCCGGCACTGAATGCGCGCTGGCCGGCCACGCAGCGGATCTCCGTCGCGGCGTCACATCTGCGGGAGTCCGCGCAATTGCTGAGGGAAGTGGCGGATGCGGACCTAGAGGTGTGCGGCCGCCGCGCTGAGCGTCTGGGGGAGAGTGTCGCGCTGGCGGAACTGGCTGCCCTGAGTGCCGGCCGGCGCAATAACCTGATCAGGGGCTGGCTGCATCTGGCCGGCGCTGCCCCACTCACTGCGGACCAGTTGGCGGAGCTGTGGCGTCAGCTGGTGGAGGCCGCTGCGGACCGCTCGCCGGTGCTGGAACATGGGCCAGTTGTGTTTCGCCGCTATCGTCAGCGTCTGTATCTGACCCCGCAATTGCCGATAGCGGCCCCGGCCGACACGCAACAGTTGTGGAATGGCCGGGATGCCCTGTCGTTGCCGGGCGGGGGGTGTCTGTCGCCTTCGCCGGGTTGGCCGCCGGGGGATTATATGGTCCGCTACCGCAGGGGAGGGGAGCGCGCTAGGCCCCTGGGCCGCCAGCACTCGCAGGCGCTGAAAAAGCTGCTGCAGGAGCAGGGGCTGGAGCCGTGGCTTCGGGACCGGGTGCCGTTGGTCTATGAGGAGGAGAGGTTGCTGGCGGTGGGCGACCTGTTTCTGTGTCAGATCCCGCCCTGTGCCAAGCCGCCTTCCGCTCCTCCCAGATGGCGCTGGGAAGCGTTTTTCGATTGAGTGAAAAGGGCGTTTCTGTTACTCTGGTTTCCCATCCCGAGGCAGTGGCGGGCGCACAAGCGTCTGTCCGCGCCAGTCCCGAAACCCGAATTCGTCGGGCACCCAACTGACCAAGGTTTTGCATGACACGCTATATATTTGTCACTGGTGGCGTGGTTTCCTCATTGGGGAAAGGTATCGCCTCTGCCTCCCTGGCGGCCATTCTCGAGGCCCGCGGCCTCAAGGTGACCATCCTCAAGCTGGATCCCTACATCAATGTCGACCCGGGCACCATGAGCCCCTTCCAGCACGGCGAGGTTTTCGTCACCGAGGACGGTGCCGAGACCGACCTGGATCTGGGGCACTATGAGCGGTTTATCCGCACGCGCATGTCAAAGCGCAACAATTTCACTACCGGCCGGGTTTACGAGACGGTGCTGCGCAAAGAGCGCCGCGGCGATTACCTGGGCGGCACTGTGCAAGTGATTCCCCATATCACCGACGAGATAAAGCGGCGGGTGATCGAGGGTGGCCGCGACATGGACGTGGCGATAGTCGAAATTGGCGGCACCGTGGGCGACATAGAATCGCAACCGTTTCTGGAGTCCGTGCGCCAGCTGAGGGTAGAGTTGGGAGCCCACGGAGCCCTGCTGATCCACCTCAGTTATGTACCCTATATCGCCACCGCCGGTGAAACCAAAACCAAGCCCACCCAGCATTCGGTCAAAGAGCTGCGCTCTATCGGCCTGCAGCCGGACGTTCTGCTGTGCCGGTCCGAGCGCGAGATAGATGCGGACTCCCGCCGCAAGATAGCGCTGTTTACCAATGTGGAGGAGCGCGCTGTGGTGCCGCTGCCGGATGTCAAAACCATCTACGGCGTGCCCCGCCTGCTGCACGATTTCGGTCTCGACGATATCGTGGTTGAAAAGCTGCAACTGGAGTGCGCGGCTCCGGACCTGTCCGAGTGGGACTCGGTGGTGGATGGCAAACTGCATCCGCAGCGGGAGGTGAATATCGCCATGGTCGGTAAATACATGGAGTTGCTGGATGCTTACAAGTCGCTGATCGAAGCATTGACCCATGCGGGTATCAAGCATCGCTGCAAGGTGAATATCGAGTTTATCAACGCCGAAGACGTGGAAGCGGAGGGCGGCCTGGACCTTATCAAGGGGGCCGACGCCGTGCTGGTGCCCGGCGGCTTTGGCGAGCGCGGTCTCGAGGGCAAACTGGAATCGGTGCGCTATGCGCGTGAAAACGGCGTTCCCTACCTGGGTATCTGTCTCGGCCTGCAGTCAGTGGTCATTGAGTATGCGCGCAATGTGTTGGGCCTTAAGGATGCCAACAGCACAGAGTTCGATGTGGAGACCTCCAATCCGGTTATCGGCCTGATTACTGAATGGATCGACAGTGAGGGTAAAGTCGAAACCCGCGATGAGCAGTCGGATCTCGGCGGTACCATGCGTCTCGGCGGGCAGGAGTGTCGCCTGACCAGGGACAGCAAGGCCCGGGAGATTTACGGTGCCGATGTAATAGTGGAGCGCCACCGCCACCGCTATGAAGTGAACAACAACTTTGTCGACCGGCTGCAACAGGCCGGCCTGCAAATCGGTGGCTGGTCCGCCGACGACACACTGGTGGAAATGGTGGAGCTGCCGGAGCACCCCTGGTTCGTCGCCTGCCAGTTTCACCCGGAGTTCACCTCCACCCCGCGGGACGGGCATCCCCTGTTCGAGAGCTTTATTGCCGCCGCGATGGAGCACAACGGCAACTGACTACTATGCAGGTTGCGGAAAAGCCTTCCCCGGCTTTCCTCAACCCGGGGTCGCGGTATTTGTCCGCAATCCCTCCACGAGAAATCGAGCAGTTGCGGGCTTGATTTGCGACCCGAACATCCGTGTTCGGGACAACGCCTGTTAGGTCGCCGGTGGGGCAAGCGGGTTGCAGTGCGACAATCCAACCGATGAAGGGTCATCCACTGGATGCCCGGGTAAATAACTGGGAATTAGGATTATGAAGACAGTACAGGTGGGAAGTCTGTCAGTGGCCAACCAGCGGCCCTTTACCCTGTTTGGGGGGATGAATGTGCTGGAGTCGCGCGACCTCGCCATGCGGGTGGCGGAACACTGCGTTGAAGTGACAGGAAAACTGGGAATTCCCTACGTTTTCAAGGCGTCTTTCGACAAGGCAAACCGGTCATCGATTCACTCCTACCGCGGACCTGGAATGGACCAAGGGCTGCGTATTTTTGAAGAGATCAAGGCGACCTTCGGGGTGCCGCTCATTACTGATGTGCATGAACCCTACCAGGCCGCACCGGTGGCGGAAGTGGTTGACGTCATCCAGTTGCCGGCCTTCCTGGCGCGCCAGACTGATCTGGTGGCGGCCATGGCCGCGACCGGGGCAGTGATCAACATCAAAAAACCCCAGTTTATGAGTCCGCCACAGGTAAAAAATATCGTGGAGAAATTTGTCGAGGGCGGCAGTGAGAAAATTATTCTATGTGAGCGCGGCGCCTGCTTTGGCTACGACAACTTGGTGGTGGATATGCTCGGCTTCCGCACCATGATCGAGTCTACCGGAGGCGCTCCGCTGATTTTCGATGTGACCCACTCCCTGCAGATGCGCGATCCCTCCGGCGCCGCCTCTGGCGGCCGTCGGGCGCAGGTGACCGAGTTGGCGAGAGCCGGTCTGGCGATTGGCATTGCCGGCTTGTTCCTGGAGACGCACCCGGATCCCGACCGGGCACTCTGCGATGGACCCAGTGCGCTGCCGCTGGACAAGCTGGAGCCTTTCCTGGCGCAAATGAAAGCCGTGGACGATTTGGTCAAGAGTTTCCCGGAGCTGGATACCCTCGCTTCGGGTGACCAGTAGTTTTGCCAGGATCTGTCCGGTGTTGTACTGGCGCGACACCCTGTATCTCCAAAACCCGGCGAGCCGCCGGGTAAACAGATTTCTATAGCTAACCGCCAATATGGAGCCCTTGTTGATGAGCAAGATTATTGCAGTAAAGGCCTACGAAGTACTGGATTCCCGCGGCAACCCCACAGTGGAAGCCGATGTGATACTGGAGGATGGCTCCGTCGGTTCCGCCTGTGCGCCGTCCGGAGCCTCCACCGGTTCCCGTGAAGCGCTGGAACTGCGCGACGGAGATCGGGGCCGCTACCTGGGCAAGGGTGTGCTGACCGCGGTGGAAAATATCAATACCACTATCGCCGACCTTTTGCGGGGGATGGACGCCAGCGATCAAGGTGCGCTGGACAGGGCCATGATTGACGCCGACGGTACCGAGAATAAATCCAACTTGGGCGCCAACGCTATCCTGGCGGTTTCGCTGGCGGCGGCCAAAGCGGCGGCGGCTTCCAAAAAGGTTCCGCTATACCGGCATATTGCCGAAATAAATGGCAGCGCCGGCGAGTACACTATGCCGGTGCCGATGATGAATATTCTCAATGGCGGCGAGCACGCCGACAATAATGTGGATATTCAGGAATTTATGATTCAGCCGGTAAAGGCCACCAGTTTCGCCGAGGCGCTGCGCCAGGGTGCTGAGATATTCCACTGTTTGAAAAAGGTACTGTCCGGCAATGGCCTGAACACCGCCGTAGGTGACGAGGGCGGTTTCGCCCCCAACCTGCCGTCCAACGAGGCGGCGCTAGAGGTGATCGCCGAGGCCGTGGAGCTGGCGGGCTACCGGCTGGGGGAGGACATCACACTGGCACTGGACTGCGCCTCTTCGGAATTCTATAACGATGGTGGCTATGATCTTGTAGGTGAGGGCAAGCAGTTCAGTAGCGAAGGCTTTGCGGATTATCTGGCCACGCTGGCTTCCAACTACCCAATCTTGTCCATTGAAGACGGTATGGATGAGAGCGACTGGAAGGGCTGGAAGGTCCTCACTGACAAGATTGGTGACAAGGTTCAGCTGGTTGGAGACGATCTGTTCGTCACCAATACCAAAATCCTGAAAGAGGGTATCGAAAAAGGCGTGGGCAATTCCATTTTGATCAAATTCAACCAGATCGGCTCCCTGTCCGAAACTCTGGATGCAATCAAAATGGCGAAGGACGCCGGTTACACCGCGGTTATTTCCCATCGCTCCGGAGAGACCGAGGACACTACCATTGCCGATTTGGCCGTAGCCACTGCCGCGGGCCAGATCAAGACCGGCTCCCTGTGCCGCTCCGACCGGGTCGCCAAGTACAATCGCCTGCTGCGTATAGAAGCAGAACTTAATGGCGCTGCGCCCTATCGCGGCCGCGCCGAATTTAAATAAGCCCCGGGTCGGCGGCGGCAACGGATATCCGGTTCCCGCCGCTTCCCCACAGAGGGATGGAAGCGATGAGATGGCTGTTGGTGACACTGATCGCACTGCTGTTGATGACCCAGTATCGCCTTTGGATCGGTAACGGCAGTCTGGCCGAGGTTACCCGTCTAAAGCGGGAACTGGAGCAGCAACAGCACAAAAATGCCGCCCTGGCGCTTGCCAATCGCCAGTTGGCGCGGGAAGTGCGCAGTCTGAAAGAGGGCACCGATGGCGTCGAAGCCAAGGCTCGCTATGATCTGGGTCTGATCAAAGAAGGCGAAACACTGTTTATTTTTCTCGATCCCAAGGAGGCTTCCGGCGGTGAGCAGTAGTTTCTGGGTCGTGGTGCCGGCCGCTGGGGTTGGCAAACGCATGGGTGCCGACAAGCCGAAACAATACCTGCCGATACTGGGCCGGCCGCTCCTCGCGGTTACCCTGCGCAATATTCTCAGCTGGCCCGGCCTCGCCGGTGTGGTAGTCGCCGTCTCGGCAGAAGATTCCTATTTTTCCCGCCTGGCCGAAGCGCGGCACCCACTGGTGCACCGGGTTAGCGGCGGGGCTGAGCGGGTGGACTCAGTGCTCGCCGCGCTGGAGTTCCTGAGCCGGCGCGAATCCCCCGGGACCACTGTGTTGGTGCACGATGCCGCCAGGCCCTGTGTCGCACAGGGGGATGTCGCGGCACTCCTGGAGCCGGGAGTGTCCAGCATTGCCCTGCTGGCGCAACCCGCCTGTGACACGGTAAAACTGAGTGGTGCCGAGTCGTCTGGGGCCACTAGAGTCGCGCAAACTCTGGACCGGGACCTTATCTGGCTGGCCCAAACCCCGCAAAAAGCACCGTTGGGGTTGCTGCTTTCCTGTCTGCGCCAGGGCCTGGCGCAGGGGGCGGCGATTACCGACGAGGCCAGTGCGCTGGAATTGGGTGGCCATGCCCCGCAACTGGTTGCCGGGCGCAGGGACAATGTGAAAATCACACACCCCGCCGACATCCTGTGGGCCGAAACCATTTTGCGTTTGCGCCACGCAGCTACAGAGGACAAGCAGTGAACTTCCGCATCGGCCAGGGCTTCGATGTCCATGCCTTCCGTTCCCCCGCCGAAGGAGACTGCGGTGATCACCTGGTCATCGGTGGAGTGAGGATTCCCCATGAGCGGGGGCTCAAAGCGCACTCTGATGGCGACGTGCTTCTGCACGCGCTGGCCGACGCCATACTGGGCGCGCTGGCACTGGGGGATATCGGGCATCACTTTCCCGATTCGGACAGCCGCTATGCGGGCGCGGATAGCCGCGCATTGTTGCGACAGGTAATGGAGCTGGCCCAGCACCGCGGCTATCGGCTGGTCAATGCGGATACCACAGTGATCGCTCAGGCACCAAAGATGGCCCCGCACATCGACGCCATGCGCAGCAATATCGCCGCTGACTGTGCGGTGGCTGTCAGCGCGGTGAGCGTCAAGGCAACCACCACCGAAGGGCTCGGCTTCACCGGGCGCAAAGAGGGCATCGCCGCTCAGGCCGCAGTGTTGCTCGAGGGCACCCATGTCTGAGTGGGATCTGAACTGGCCCCGCGGCCTGGGAGGGCCGGCGATCCGGGCCGATTTTCGCACTTTGCCCGAAGATTTCGCCGTGGATGAATTGGTCACGCCGGACCGCGCCGACTCCGGGGAACATGTTTATCTGCAGCTGTGCAAGCGGTGCGCCAACACCCACTGGGTGGCGCAGCAGATAGCCCGATTGGCGGGCGTGCGCAGTCAGGATATTGGTTTTTGTGGTCTCAAGGACCGGCATGCGGTAGCCACTCAGTGGTTTAGTGTCTACCTCCCCCGCAAGCCAGAGCCGGACTGGGCGCAACTGCAGAGCGACCAGATCCGTGTGCTGCAAAAGTGGCGCGGGCCGCGCAAGTTGCGCCGTGGAGAACACCATGGCAACCGGTTTCGCATCCGGCTGCGCCGGGTAAGCGGCGATCGCGATGGCGCCGGGGAGTTGCTGGCGGCATTGTCGGCCGGTGTGCCCAATTACTTTGGCGAGCAGCGGTTTGGCCGCCGCGGTGCCAACCTGGATCTGGCCCGGAGCCTGGCGGAGGAGGGTATTCGCTGCTCCAGGCGAGATAAGGCGTTTGCCATGTCCGCCGCCCGCAGCTGGCTGTTCAATCAGGTGCTGGGGGAGCGGGTGCGCGCCGGGAACTGGCGGGCGCTGCTGGCGGGTGATCCGGACACAGGGCCCAGCGGTCCCCTCTGGGGGCGGGGGCGCAATCCGGCCACCGCCGAACAGGGGGAACTGGAAGCTGCCCTTCTGGCGCCCTGGCAGCAGTGGTGCGACTGGTTGGAGCACTGCGGGCTGCGGCAGGAACGGCGGCGGTTGATATTGGAACCTGCAGATTTGGCGCACAGTTGGGAGGAAGACAGTCTCGAGCTGTCTTTCACCCTGCCCGTCGGGGCATTTGCCACAACGGTACTGGGTGAGCTGGCCGAACTGGTCAATTCATCCGCCGCCAACATAGAATAACCAAGCAATAATAAACGGTGTCAGCACCGTGACGCCGGCGGCACTGGCCGGCAGATGTGGAAAGGGGCAAGTCATTGGTGGATCGCTTAAAACGTGAGGGCCTGGGTATGACCTCCCAGCGCACGCGCAACCGTTTGATTCAGCGTTTGAGGGAAGAGGGGATATCCAGCGAGCAAGTGCTGGATGTCATGGCATCGACACCGCGCCATTTGTTTTTGGACGAGGCGCTGGCGGTCCGGGCCTATGAGGACACATCTCTGCCCATCGGTTACGGCCAGACGATTTCGCAACCCTATGTGGTCGCGCGAATGACAGAGTTGTTGCTCAGTCGGGCCAGGTCGCTGCAGCGGGTGCTGGAGATAGGTACCGGATCCGGCTACCAGACGGCGATCCTGGCGCGACTGGTGGAGCATCTCTATTCGGTGGAGCGTATCGCGCCGCTGCTGGAGCAGGCCCGACGGCGCCTGCGGGAGCTGAACATTCACAATGTGGAAGCCGCTCTCAGCCAGGGCGGTTTCGGCTGGCCGGAGAAGGGACCCTTTGATGCCATCCTTTCCGCCGCTGCGCCGTCCGCCATTCCCGCGGAACTCAAACAGCAGTTGTCGCCGGACGGTGTACTGGTCATGCCGGTGGGCGCTGAGCGGCAGCATCTGGTGGTGGTCTCCCGCCGTGGGGACAGTGACCAGTTCGACGTGGAAAAGATGGAGCCGGTGCGCTTTGTGCCTTTGCTGAGTGGGGTAGTGCGGTGAAAGTGGCGGAATTTTGCAGCAATCGCTACTGGGGTATCGCCCTGCGCGGTATGGCCATGGGTGCGGCGGATGTGGTACCGGGTGTTTCGGGGGGAACCATTGCCTTTATCACCGGCATCTACCGCGAACTGCTGGAATCCCTCAGCCGCATCGGCCCGCACTGTGTCACTGTCCTGCGCCGCCAGGGGCCGCTGGTAGCCTGGCAATATATCAACGGCAGTTTCCTGCTCGCGCTTTTCGCCGGTGTGCTTGTCAGTATTTTTAGTTTGGCGCGCTTGATCGGCCACTGGCTGGCAACCTATCCCATTTTGGTCTGGGCTTTTTTCTTCGGTCTGGTGCTGGCTTCCACAGTGCCTATTGTACGGCGCATTCCGCGCTGGTCGGTATCGGTGTTTGTCTGTTTGCTGCTGGGGTTGTTTGTCGCGATCGCCATCAGCGAGTTGCGTCCCGGACAAATTCCGGCGACGCCGCTGACGTTGTTTCTGTCCGGGGCACTGGCGATTTGCGCCATGATTCTGCCGGGAATCTCCGGCTCCTTTATCCTCCTGTTGATCGGAATATACCCCCGGGTGCTGGCGGCGGTGCACCAGCTACAATTGCTGAATTTAGTGTATTTTGCCGCGGGTGCGGTGACGGGACTGCTGCTGTTCAGCCGACTGCTGAGCTGGCTGATGCGCCGTTTTATGGCCCGGACCCTGGCGTTTCTGGCCGGCATTCTGATGGGCAGCCTCAAAATCATCTGGCCGTGGAAGCTGGTCGACGGGACCGGGGTGGCGATGGGAGAAAAGTTGGCGCCCATGTTGTCGAACACATCGCCTTGGAATTTTGTCGCCCAGACAGGAGAGAGTGCTTATTTAGGACTGGCGATAATAGCTTTTCTGGCGGCTGTCCTGCTGGTGCTGTCGGTGGACCACTGGGGTAGACGCGCCGGGGGCAAATCGGGCTGAGTCACGGGTGGTGCCAAGCGCAGCAATAGGGCCCTTTACAGGTCGGAAAATGACGGTTTTATGCCGCTTGCAGGACCGAATTGGCGGCTTTTTTTAGACAACTTTTCGCGCAAATATTTGCCTTTGATGTAAAAAGAGAATAATAAAATGTCGTCGAATTTAATGGGATAAGCTGGCGTGTGGGTGGATGAACTGCCAAACGACTAACCGCTGGAATGCAGGCGTGTTTAGAATTTTAATCACTGCGCTCACACTGTTTGCGCTTGTGGGCTGTAGTGGTTATCTGGCCCCCACCAGTTCACTGGAGCAGCCCTCCAGCGACAGGATAAACACCCACCTGGTCAGCAAGGGGGAGACGCTCTATTCCATCGCCTGGCGTTATGGCAAGGATTACAGAGATCTTGCAGCCATCAATGGCATAGCGCCCCCCTATTTGATCCGGCCCGGGCAGCGGTTGCAGCTGGAGGGGCAGAAATACGCTTCGATCCCATCGCCAACTCCCGCAAAGAAGCCTAAGGCGTCAGCGAAGCAAGCCGGACCGGCAGCTGTTCCAAAGCGAAAAAATACAAAATTATTAACATCGGAAAGAAAACGCCCGGCCGCGCCTGGGAGAGTGGCGGCGAAAATCCGCTGGCACTGGCCGGTCCGGGGGCGACTTATCAACGGATTTCGCGCAGGCGACCCCTTGCGCAAGGGAGTTGATATCGCCGGAGAAAAAGGGGACTCTGTCGTGGCCGCGGCCAATGGTACCGTGATTTACGCGGGCAGTGCGCTGAGAGGCTACGGAAAACTTCTGATCGTTAAGCACAGTGGGGAATACCTCAGTGCTTACGCCCACAACGACAAGTTGCTTGTCGACGAGGGCAGTGCAGTCAAAGCGGGGCAAAGGATAGCGGAGTTGGGATCCAGTGGTACCGATCGCAACAAACTCCACTTTGAAATACGCCGCAACGGTCAGCCGGTTGATCCCCTTGCCTATCTGCCCCGACCCGGATAATGCCAGCCTGGCTGCGGCAAATAAAAATGGATTTTTGCTGAGTACCACTTTACGTAGTCGCCGGAAGCGCCACACCCGCAAGGTTGGCCGAGGCCACTAGCTGTCGCACGGACAGAGCTGGATAGGCATCTGTCGCACTGCGGTGGGGCTGGACCGGCAAAGTACAAGGAGTCGGGGAAATGGAAGCACAACGACAAGACGGGCCTATGGCCGGAAAATCGGATCTTTCAGCAGAATTAAGTGTGGAGCAACAGCGGCGGGCAAATCGAACGGAGGACAATGACAAGGGCCGCAATCGCAAAACAACAGTGAAGAAAAACTCCGAAGCATCCCTCTTTAAAGCAAGAGCGCGGGTCGCCGAGTCAGACCGGCACCTGCAGAAAAACCTCGACGCCACTCAATTGTATTTAAATGAAATTGGCTTTTCTCCGCTGTTGACAGCCGAGGAGGAAGTCTACTATGCACGCAAGGCATTGCGCGGTGATGGGGCGGCAAGAAAGCGGATGATCGAAAGCAATTTGCGCCTGGTGGTAAAAATTGCCCGCCGCTATGTCAGTCGCGGCCTCGCCCTACTGGATCTGATTGAAGAGGGTAACCTCGGCTTGATCCGGGCGGTGGAAAAATTTGACCCCGAGCGCGGATTTCGCTTTTCCACCTACGCCACTTGGTGGATTCGCCAGACCATCGAGCGGGCGATCATGAACCAGACCCGCACCATACGCCTGCCCATTCATGTGGTTAAGGAGCTGAATGTTTACCTGCGGGCCTCCCGTGAATTGGCGCAAAAGCTGGACCACGAACCCTCCGCCGATGAAATCGCCAGTCTGCTGGAAAAGCCGGTGGAGGATGTCGAGCGTATGCTGGGTCTCAATGAACGGGTAACCTCTGTCGATACCCCTATTGGCCCCTCGTCCGAAAAGACCCTGGTGGATACCATTCCCGACCAGCAGGAGTCGGATCCCGCAGAACTGCTGCAGGACAGTGATCTGTTCGAAAGTATCAATCGCTGGCTGGGTGAATTGCCGGACAAGCAGTGTGAAGTGGTTTCCCGCCGTTTCGGCTTGCGGGGATATGAAGCCAGCACCCTGGAAGAGGTTGGTCGCGAGATAGGCCTCACCCGGGAACGCGTGCGCCAGATTCAGGTGGACGCACTCAAGCGGTTGCGGGAAGTTATGGAGAAGCAGGGGCTGGACAGCCAATCTCTGTTTGCCAACTTGTAGAGGGCCACCGGAAGTCTGATTGCGTTGACCTGGGTTGCTGTGTCAATCGCTGAGGATTTTTGAATCAAGGTGACCTGATATGAAAAATATAATTTCCCGTAACAGTATTTTTGCCTGGCTGGCACTCGCGACAGGTATTTTGTTGCTAATACCTTTTGTCGCAATGCAGCTAAGCAGCCAGGTGCAATGGAGTTTTGGGGACTTTGGCGCTATGGGAGCCCTGCTGTTTGGAACCTGTAGCCTGTACGTTTTGATTGCCAGAAGGATAAAACCCCAACAGAGGATCTTCGCTGGTGTGGTTTTAGGGCTCGCCTTTTTCTACATATGGTCTGAATTGGCGGTTGGTGTTTTTTTGAATCTGGCAGACTGAAGAACGATTGACCCGTCGAGCCTGGCAGTTGGGTCAATCGAGCGGAGGCTGGCGCCGGCTATCACAAGCCGGCGCCAGTTGTTGTGAAAGTAACGGCGACCCCAGGCAGTATCCGACTACTGAAAGTCGATGGCAGTGGGGGGAGGCGCTGTTCCCCCGCCCGGCGACTTCTTATTTTTTGACCCAGCGCCCCAGCGTGTCCTGGTAGTATTCTCCGGGTTTGACCCGCGCCTCCAGTTTTTCCGCCGCCCTCGCCGCCACCTGGGCAATGTCGATGTTGTTGCGCTTGGCAATGGCCGCATACTCGCGCTTGCGCTTGGTGTTGACCTCACTGACCAGTTGCTTCAGCTCCTGGGAACTCTGGTCAACGATGGCGATGTAGCCGCTGTTGGCCTCTCCCACCAGTCCCTGGGAGCGGGCCTCGTTGAGGGTGATGGCCAGCGCGGGGAGTGCCAAAAGCAGGCCCAGGGCCAGCACGGCGGTTTTGGTTAAGTTCATCTTACACCTCCTTAGAAGATGCCTTCTTTATCTTCAAACACGTCGTCCAGGTCCCTGTCCACCTTTACGCGGATTTCATGTTCGATCTTCACATTCAGGTTAACCGTAATCGGCTCGCTCGGAGCCTGCACAGCCACAGTGGGCGTACAGGCGGGCAGGGCCAGTACTGACACGAATAGTAGTGAGAGCCTAGGGTAAGTGGTCATTTATTGTCTCTCCGGATTTCCTCGCCCTGTCACTATTGGCACAGGCCGGCCACTGCGGCCGTCTGCGAATCAGCTCCCGGAAAAGTTCGTGAGCGGATGTAACCAGGCTAGTCTACAAGTGCTAGCTTAACGCAATCTGAACAGGGGGGAGTAGTCCCGGTTTTTAATCCGGCAATCTATTGAGTTGCCGATTGCAAGCGCTTTTCCAGGGTTTCACTGAGATCCCGGCCCGCCTGCAGTGACTGTAACATTGCGGGGATATTGTTCTCCAGGTTGAGATTGATGATCAGATCCCTGTCGGCGGCCAGGGATTTACTGCGGCCCACCAGTTTCAACTGCATTTGCATATCACCACTGGGAGGATACTGCACGGTTCCGCTCAGCTGGCGGTAACTGTAGTCCTCCAGCGCTCCCGCCAGCAGCTTGAGCTGGGGGTTGTCGGCCAGCATGGCGGGGGAGAAAGCGCCGTAATATCGCAGCCGCCCGCCGGGAGCACGAGCGGTAATCTCTCCGCGTTCTACAGTCACACCTGCGCCGGCGGTGATCAGGGGTATCTTGAGGTCAACAGTGCCGGTTGCGGCGAGGTTTGAGGTCTGCAGCTGTTGTTCCAGCGCCTGCAGCGACAGTCCGCTGACCAGAATTTCGCTGTGGCGTGCCTCGCCATCCAGATTCCAGCGCAGTTCCTGTGACTCCAGGGACCCCTGCAAGAGGTTGCCCCGCAGCTCTCGCAGTACCAGGTCTCGCTCCGGAACCAGGGCCAGGCTGAAACTGATCCGCTCCACCGGCAGGCCCGGGTCGAGGGTTTCGATGGCAACCGGGGTGGCCGGGATCAGCCAGTGCCCCTTGCGATGGACCGCTTTGGCCCGGGTGGAGACGCCCAGTACAAAAATATCCCCGTATGTGGCGGCAATCCCATCCGCTTCGAGGGTCAGGCTGGAACCTTCCGCCTGGGGCCAGCGCAACCGGCCACCGCCGGAGAGGGTTCCGGCAACCACTTCTACCGGCAGGCCGGCGATGCGGTCACTGAGCGGTTTGTCGCGGCTGAACGCCACTGGGCCAAAATCGAAGTCGGCCTGCCCGGCATTCGTGGCAAGGTTGAGGGACAGGTCACCGGATACCGGAAGATCGCCGATTTCGGCGCTCAGCCTGCCGGTCAACTGCTGATTTTCCAGCGCAATCCTGCCGCTCAACCGGGTCTGGGCGGAAACGCCATCGCGCAGATCCAGTTGCAGAGTGCTTTCGCTGAGATTGCCGCTGAAGCTGAGCTGGTCTTCACTCCGGCTGAACCGGAGATCTTCGCTAACCACCGTGCCAGTGACACTATCGTCGGCAAAACGCATGGCAGTAAATTCAACGACTACCCGGGGAGCCCGGCAGGAGATTGATTCCGGGGAGGCATTGCAGTTCAGTGTGGAGCTGGACATCTGGATAGAGTCCGCAGCTGCCTGGCCGAAGCTGGCCTCGCCGGCGTTAATGGCCGTATCGAGCAGCGTCACTGCGGCTTTTTCCGCGCTGCCGGACAGGCGCAGCCGGGTGACTATATCGGCGCGGCCAACTGAGGCTTCCAGTTCCTGCAGCGACAGCTGCGGTATATGAATCGCGGAGTCGGCGCTGCAGAGGAATTTTTCGCCTTGTCTCTTTGCGTTGCCATTGCCGGGTGCCGGCAATGAGGGCTCGACCTCGCAGGCAATCCCGGTGAATTTGGCCCGGATATCCGCATCGCCCGAACGTTCCTGGGCGGAGACGGCGATCTCTGTTCCGGCCACATGGACAGGGCCGGGCCACCGGTTTGCGGTCAGGGTCAGGCCTGCGGGTATTTCAATTTTTACCCGGCCGCTGTCCCAGCCCAGGGCACTCAGGGGGGAGGCGCCTGCCGGGGGGGCACTGATTTCCATCGACAACCCGGTTGCCTCTGGCAACTGAAGTTTGACATTGCGCAGAAATGCCGGGGCGGCTGACGGTATTGTATCCGCTCCCGGGACTTCCGCCTGCAGAATAAAGTCGACCGGCCCGCGCAGGTTTTTCAGCTCCAGGGCCCCGTCCACCAGGTGCCGCTTTTGTGCCTGCAGGACTGTTTCCAGCTGTTCCGTGTGCAGTTGGCCCTCGGCCCGCAGTGAGCCCTGTTGCCGCGCCACCGTTCCGGCCAGATGCACTGTCAGCAGCGGGCCTCCGCCTTCGCCGGGTGCCAGACTGAGATCGCCTGTGCCCCTCAGGCTCGTCAGTTGAAGGGGCGACAGTGTCCCGAACTCGGCTGCCAGGGGGACGTCGGAATTCAACTGCAGTGCCAGTGGAACCCCGGCCAGCGCTTGTGGGAGATCAACGGCGACGGATTGCGCCTCAACAGTGATAGAAAAATCCCTGTAACGCTCCAGCGCCCGCAAATTATCGGGGATGACGCCCTCTATGGACATCGCCAGTTCGCCGTCTGCACTGCGCAAATAGCGCCGCCAATTGAGGATTTCCGGCAGGCGGCCAGTGACAGCCAGATCGATGGATGCGGTGCCTTGCACGCGCCAGACCATGTTATCGCCGGGTCCGGCTTCGCTATTGAAAGCAAAAAAGGTCTGTCTCTCCGGGGTATCCGGGGACGCGATGGCGATACGGCTGTCCAGTTGCAGCCGATTCGGTGCGAAGCCCAGGCGCAGGCTTGCCTCCAATGCGGGGATATCCCCAGAGGACTGGGTGGACAATTCAATGCGGGTGCTCCGGGTCTTGTCATCCCGGCGGAGTTGCACCCGGCCCAACAGCGGCTCCGGATGATCCCATGAGATCCGCTCCACCAGGATTTCCAGCGGCATACGCTGCTGCAGATTTTTCGTCAGGTGCCGCAGGGAAATTGGCGGGGTGACCGCTTTCTGCGTCCGCGCGCCGGGGTCGGCGGCAGCCGGTGGTGCCAGTGCCGGTTTGGGTTGCTCAGGATTTATCGGGCCGGACTCTACGCCGCTTGTGGGGGCGGGGATTGCGGGGGTGGTTATATCCAGTTGGGCCAGGGAAATCCGGGATTTATTTTGTGCACTGCCGAGCATCAGCCCCCAGGGGCTGGCAATATGCAATGCCTTCGCCGTCAGGGTTGCGGCGCTGCCCGAATCCAGTTCAAGCCGCAGATATTGGAGCGAGACGCTGCGCCAGTGCAGCTTGAGCCCACGCAACTCCTGCACACTTACCCGGCCCAGTGCAGCGTTCAGCAGGGTTGCCGCAATTTGATCCCGCAGCTGCCACGCCAGTGCCGCGGCGAGCACGATCGCCAGGATGATAGCCGTTGCCGTTAGGCGCAACTTGTGCACTGGGAACCTCGCTGATCTGACTTGCTATCCGGGGGGAAATATGCAGACTGGTGCCGTTATCCGGTTGCAGTGTAACCGGCCGGGAAAAATAAAGAGAGGGCCGTATTCTATGAGGCGTTTTTTACATAGCATCGCTGTCGTTGTCTGCCTGGGTTTGACGCTCCTCGGAACAGGGTTTGCCGCGGCCTATGACCGCGTCAACGGCGAGGGTTTTGCCAGCCGTTCACCGGTACTGGCCACCCACGGCATGGCGGCCACAAGCCAGCCCTTAGCCACCCAGATAGCGCTGGATATTCTCAAGCGGGGTGGCAGCGCCGTGGATGCGGCGATTGCCGCCAATGCGGCCCAGGGACTGATGGAGCCCACCGGCAACGGTATCGGCGGCGACCTGTTCGCCATCGTCTGGAGCGCCGATGAGGGCAAACTTTACGGGCTGAATGCCAGCGGCCGCTCTCCGAAGTCCCTGCCGTTCGAGTATTTCGCCAGCAATGGTCTGCACAAGATTCCCTCCCACGGCCCTCTGCCGGTCTCGGTGCCCGGCGCTGTGGACGGCTGGTTTGAGCTGCACCAGAAGTTTGGCCGCCTGCCGATGGCGGACCTGCTGGCGCCGGCTATCGACTACGCCGAGCAGGGATTTCCCGTGACCCAACTGGTGGCTTACTACTGGAACCGGTCGGTGCCTCTCCTGCAGAAGTTTCCCGGTTTTAAGGAGACATTCATGCCCGGCGGCAAGGCGCCCCAGGAAGGGGAGGTGTTTCGCAATCCCCGCCTGGCCAAGACCTACCGCCGCATAGCTGAGGGTGGCCGGGACGCTTTCTACAAGGGGGATATCGCCCGGGAAATTGCCGCCTACATGAAGGAGAATGGCGGTTTCCTGTCCTACGAGGACCTGGCTGCGCACAAGTCGGATTGGGTTGAGCCGGTCTCCACCAATTACCGCGGCTACGACCTGTGGGAACTGCCACCCAATGGGCAGGGTATTGCCGCCCTGCAGATTCTCAATATTCTGGAGGGCTACGACCTGGCCGCCATGGGCAGGACCAGCCCCGAGTATGTCCACCTGTTCGCGGAGGCCAAGAAGCTGGCGTTCGAGGACAGGGCCAGATACTACGCCGATCCCGCATTTAACAAGCTGCCCGTCAAACAGTTGATCTCCAAGGAATACGCCGCTGAGCGCCGCAAGCTCATCGACCCTGACAGGGCTGCCAAACGCTACGATGCGGGCGAAGTCGCCCTGCGCCATGGGGATACCATCTACCTGACCTCCGCCGACAAGGACGGCAATATGGTGTCCCTGATCCAAAGCAATTACCGCGGCATGGGGTCCGGTATGACCCCCGGGGAGCTGGGTTTTATCCTGCAGGATCGCGGTGAGATGTTCAGCCTCAAGCCCGGGCACTTCAACCAGTACCAGCCGGGCAAGCGCCCCTTTCACACCATTATCCCGGCCTTTGTCACCAAGGACGGCAAACCGGTGATGAGTTTTGGGGTCATGGGCGGTGCCACCCAACCGCAGATGCACGCGCAGATCATGATTAACATGATTGACTTTGGCCTCAATGTGCAAGAGGCCGGTGATGCGCCGCGTATACTCCACACCGGCTCCAGCCAGCCCACGGACGAGGTGATGGAGGACGGCGGATACCTGAGCCTGGAGGACGGATTTCCCATGGAAACCCGCCGCAAGCTGGTGCAGATGGGGCACAAGGTCCGGTTCGAAAGCGGGCCCTATGGCGGCTACCAGGGCATTATGCGGGATGCGGCGGGAGTCTACTGGGGAGCCTCGGAGAGCCGCAAGGACGGTCACGCGGCAGGTTACTGACAAGTTACAGGAAAAGGCCTTTCGCGGCCTTCCTGTCCCCGGGCTTGCAGCTGCCACGCGCAAACCCTGTGCGACCAATTAAACACTGGCAGGTGGGAATTGCGGCATGGGCGTCCCTGCTCCGCGCAGTTGCCCCTTGAAACTGCTTTTCCCATAGCCCACCCGGAAGTATCGCCGCTTGGCAGCGGCGGTGTTTGCCGTATAGTGGGCGCCATCGCCACCGCCCCCTGGGCGGGACACTGTTTTAACGCCTCTGTCGAATCCCCTTATGAATGACATCCGGCCCCATACCGTATATCGCAAAGACTATCGCCTTCCCGATTACCTGGTTGATAGCACTGTCCTGTGTTTCGAACTGGAACCAAATTCCACCCTGGTGAAGTCCAGCCTGGAGATACGCCGCAATCCGGCACTTGCGGAGGGGCTGCCGCCCCTGCGGCTGGACGGTGTGGATCTGCAGCTGCTGTATATCGCCGTCGACGGTGAACCTCTACCGCCATCCCGTTACCAGGAGCTGCAGCAGGGGCTGTCAGTCCGGGTTGACAAGCCGGAGTTCCTGCTGGAAATTCACAACCGCATCAATCCCGGGGACAACACCTCGCTGGAGGGGCTGTATCTGTCCAACGGCATGTACTGTACTCAGTGCGAGGCCGAGGGGTTTCGCAAAATCACCTACTATCCCGATCGTCCCGACGTGATGTCCCGGTTCACCACCAGGATAGTGGCGCCGCCGCAGTACCCGGTGCTCTTGTCCAACGGCAATGAGATCGACCGCGGCCGCATGGATGACGGGCGGCAATTTGTCACCTGGGAGGACCCCTTTGCCAAGCCGGCCTATCTGTTTGCACTGGTGGCGGGCGACCTGGAGTGTGTCGAGGACAGTTTTAGCACTGCCAGCGGGCGCCGGGTGAAACTGCAGATATTTACCGAGGCGAAGAATATCGGCAAGTGTGCCCACGCCATGGCGTCGCTGAAAAAAGCCATGCGCTGGGACGAGGAAGTCTATGGCCGGGAATATGACCTGGATATATTCATGATCGTGGCTGTCGACCATTTCAATATGGGGGCCATGGAAAACAAAGGGCTCAACATTTTTAACTCCGCCTGCGTGCTGAGCAGCCCCGAGACAGCGACCGACGGCGCTTTTCAGCGTATAGAATCCATAGTGGCGCACGAATACTTCCACAATTGGTCGGGCAACCGGGTGACCTGCCGCGACTGGTTTCAACTCAGCCTCAAGGAGGGTTTTACCGTTTTCCGGGACGCGGAGTTTTCCGCAGACATGAATTCCCGCGATGTGAAGCGGATCGAGGAAGTCACCCGCTTGCGGACGGCGCAGTTCGCCGAGGACGCCGGACCCATGGCGCACCCGGTGCGGCCGGATTCCTATATGGAGATTTCCAACTTTTACACCCTGACCGTCTATGAGAAGGGTGCGGAAGTGGTGCGTATGATTCACACGCTGTTGGGGCCCGAGGGTTTTCGGCGCGGCACCGACCTTTATTTCACTCGTCACGACGGCTGTGCCGTGACCTGTGAAGACTTTGTGCGCTCGATGGAGGATGCCAACGGTGTCGATCTCACCCAGTTCCGGCGCTGGTACAGCCAGGCTGGCACACCGGTGGTGGATGTCTCCGAGACCTATGACGCAGAAGCGGGCGAGTACAGGCTCACCTTTCGCCAGAGTTGTCCGCCGACACCCGGCCAGAGTGAAAAGCTGCCACTGCATATTCCAATAGCGGTGGGCCTGCTGGCCAGCGATGGTGCTGAATTGGCCCTGGACGCTGCGGGCAACAGCAGCAGGGTACTTGAAATCACGCAGCCGGAGCAGAGTTTTACCTTTAGTGCACCGGCGGCCAAACCAGTGCCGTCACTTCTGCGGGGTTTTTCCGCACCGGTAAAACTGGGCTTCGAATACACGGAGGAGCAACTGCAGTTTCTGATGCAGTTTGACCGCGACGCCTTTAACCAGTGGGACGCGGGTCAACGCCTGGCATTCAATGCGATCGAGCAGTCGCAGGCGGATTATCGTTCCGGCGCCGCGCTGGAACCGCCGGTAGCGCTGATCGGTGCCTGCCGCGGCCTTCTGCAGAGAGGCTCCACGGCCCCGGCCCTGCTGGCGGAAATGCTGTCACTGCCCAGTGAACAGGCGCTGGCGGAGCATTCGGACCTCATCGATGCGGAGGCGATCGTCGCCGCGAGGGATTTTTGCCGGCTTTCGCTGGGCAAGTCCCTGCAGGGGGAATTGCTGGAGTGCTACCGGCGATTGAACACCCACAAGCCCTACCGTCCGGAGGCGGAGGATATTGCCGAGCGCAGCCTGAAAAATACCTGCCTGGGCTACCTGGCTGCGTCCGGCGGCGCCGAGGGAATCCGGCTCGCCCGGGCCCAGTACCTGGGTGCGGAAAATATGACGGACAGTTCGGCGGCATTGCGGGTATTGGTCAACCATGCCGATAGGGCAGTGGCCCGGCAGGCGCTGGATGACTTCTACCAGCGTTGGCAGGAGGATACCCAGGTGGTGGAGCTGTGGTTGTCTTTGCAGTCCAGCAGCGCCAGCTACGGCTCACTGGACCTGGTTAGGGAGCTGATGCAACACCCGGCGTTTGAACTGACCAACCCCAACAAGGTGCGCGCGGTGATCGGTGGTTTTGCCAACGGCAACTTCACCCAGTTCCACAGTATTGACGGCTCCGGTTATCAGTTCCTGGCGGAACAGGTCGTCGCGCTCGACAGCTTGAATCCCCAGATTGCCGCCCGGTTGGTGTTGCCGTTGACACACTGGAAAAAATATTTGCCCCAGGTGGGGGAAAATATGCGGGCCGCCCTTGCCTCGGTGATGGCCGGTGGCCAGCTGTCGGCGGATTTGTATGAAGTGGTGAGCAAGAGTCTGTAGCGCCGGTTGACTGGCGGTAGGGCCCAAACATCCCTGTCGGTGACAACAGGCTGTTGCAAAAACCTTTTTCAGCAGCCTGCTACAGAATTTGGCTTGTCCGCGCCTCGCCACACTGTACCAGCGTGAGCGAACCTTCCTGCAGCTGTAATTCCGTCACCGAAGTGTAGTCCGGCCGGAACTGCAGAATTCTGGAATCTCCGCGGACCGCCGCCACGACGGAATTGATCACCATAAAATGACACACCACGGCGGCGTCCACCTGCAGTCGAACCAGGTAATCCTTTATTTCCCGGCGCCAGCCTAACTGGTGGTCCTCCAGCTGATCCCATTGCCGCTGGAGCAGTTCGCGGATCCAGCGGCCGCGCTGCGCCAGGGGCAGTTCCCGGGGGGAGGGGATCTCGGTGACCCTGGGCTCGATAGTCATGGGTTGATGCCATGCCCGGGACAGGGGCATGGCGGTTTGCCGGGCGCGGGCCTTGGGGCTGCTGACCAGGGCAAGTGGCCGCTTTTGGGCCAGCCGTTGCACCAGGGTTTCGGCCTGCTGCTCGCCCAATGGAGTGAGCCGGGGATCTTCCACTCCGGGGGCCTTGGCCGCCTCGCCGTGACGAATCAGCAGTATTCTGGGCATAGGGTCTGCGCCTAACGGTTACTGAAAAAGCCTTCACTGGCCTTTTTACAGCGTGGGTTTGTGGGCATGTCCGCAAACCCTTGAAAAACCAGCGATTACACGTAATAACACAGGTTTTTAACGGCGTTAATCCAATGGATGGGGGATCTCTATTGGATTGCCGGGTTAATAGTTGTGCCTTGTGGACATGCTCCGGGTCCCAGTATAGTCGCCGATAGTCTGAGTGTCCTGAACCTGTTTCCGCATAAATTTTCCTGCGGGATTTATTTTGCTTGCAAACCAGAGGTATTGGGATACTATGAGTATTGTTCAATCGTTATGTTCGGGCTTCACTATGTTCAGCCAAACGTATTCACCGGTAATTTCCACTGCACCTCAGGCGGTCTCCGCTCTGCGCGTGTGCCTGTGGCCGGTAGGGTGCCTGGAGGAAGTGGTGGCAACTCGATCACCCAAGTGCCCGCTAGGCAAAATCCTGGCTTTGGCCCAATTGAACACCTGAGAACGCATACAGCTGGAAGGTGTTTCACCTTCCGCCGCCAAAAACCCGGAAGGTGATCCCTCCGGGTTTTTTTTGCCTTATTGAAAGGGAGGCTTGCTGATGGGCAGGCAGTGGTGGCAAAGGCTGTACGGTTTCCCGCCTTTGGTGTGGATCATTTTACTGGGCAGTTTCCTGTGCCGGGGAACCTATTTTATGGTGTGGCCCTTTCTGGCCATTCTCCTGCACGACAAGTTTCAGCTGGGTCCGGCGGTTATCGGTATTATTCTCACCGCTTCCGCCGGCGGTGCGTCCCTGCTGGGTTTTTTTGTCGGCACCTTGTCCGACCGCTATGGCCGCCGCCTAATTTTGCTGGCGGGCACGGCACTTAATATTTTCGCATTCGCGGTACTGGCCGTAGCGCAGTCCCTGCCATTGTTTGTACTGGCAATGACCCTTTGCTCAATCGGGCGCGCGGTCTGGGAACCACCGGCGGGCGCCTTGATCGGGGATCTGGTCAAGGACCAGCACAAACGCGAGTTGGCGCTGCAGTTGCGTTACTTTTTTATAAACGTCGGTGTAGCACTGGGTCCCATAGTGGGTATCTGGGCGGGGCTCAGTGCCCAACAGTCCACCTTCGGGCTGACCGCCTTCAGCTACCTGCTGTTGTGGATGGCTTTTCTGTGGGGATTTGCCTATACCCGAAGCGGCCGCCAGGCGCGGGGGCGGCGCGATGATGCAGTGACTGTCCGCAGCACATTAAGGGTACTGCGGCGCGACCATATGTTTTTGCTGGTGGTGATTGCAAACGTTCTGACCCTGTTCATTTATGCGCACATGGATTCCAGCCTGGTCCAGTACCTGACCCAGGCCCAGGCGCCACAGTTGGTCAGTCTGGTTTCCAGTATGATACTGGTGAACGCACTGACGGTTATCACCCTGCAGTTTCCGCTGATGCAGCTGCTGGGCGGAATCGCACTGAACGACCGCATCGCCCTGGGTTTGGGGGTGCTGGCCGCAGGGCAGGCCTGGTACGCCGTCAACCCTGTGGACTGGTTTGTCGGCTGGTTGGGAGCCACCTTTGTTGTCAGCCTGGCCGAGGCAGTGCTGTTCCCCATCTTGAGCGTGCAGATCGACCGGCTGGCACCGGATCACCTGCGAGGGAGCTATTTTGGCGCTTCGTCCTTTTATTCCTTCGGCTGGTCTTTGGCGCCGCTGTTTGGCGGTCTGGTGCTCACTTGGTGGAATGGGCCGGTGCTGTACTGGATGATGTTCCTTCTATGCGGCCTGGTTTTATTACTTTACCGGCTGGCACAGCGGGCATCGCGCCCCCAGTGGGATGCGGTTACGGAGGATAAGGTGCTGTCGGCGGGTTAAAAGCCAGCGACAGCCAGATAGAGGAAAGATAATCCCGACGGGGTCGCCGGGATTATTGTTTGCCCAAATGGGCCTTGGGGTCAGAGAGCGGCAGCCAGTCTCGCGCCCTGGTCAATGGCACGCTTGGCGTCCAGTTCTACAGCCTCATCCGCACCGCCGATCAGGTGAACCCGCGCTTCGCTACCCTGCAATGCCTTGTAGAGTGAGCGGGCGGACTCCTGTCCCGCGCATATAATGACGTTATCCACCTCCAGCGTCTGCCGTTCATCCCCCAGGCGGATATGCAGGCCCCGGTCGTCGATGCACTCATATTCTGCACCGGCAACCATCTGTACCTGGCGGTGTTTCAGACTGCCGCGGTGAATCCAGCCGGTGGTTTTGCCCAGGCCGGCCCCGACCTTGGAAGTCTTGCGTTGGAGAAGCGTCACCTGCCGCCGGGGTGTTATCGCAGTGGGTTCTTTCAGGCCTGCGCGCTGCCCCAGTTCACTATCCACGCCCCACTCGGCGAAGAATACATCCCTGTCGCTGGCAATCGATGCGTCCGCTTCGTGTGTGAGGTACTCGGCCAGGTCGAAGCCTATGCCTCCGGCCCCGATGATGGCCACTTTAGTGCCCACCGTTTTTCCGTGTTTGAGCACATCCAGGTAACTCAATACTTTCTCATGCTGGATACCGGGAATCGACGGCGTGCGCGGCTCGATACCGGTGGCAACCACCACTTCGTCAAACCCGTCCAGATCGGAAGCCTCCACGCGGGTGTTCAGTTTGACCGTCACGCCGGTGAGTTCCAGTTTGCGCGCAAAGTAGCGCAGTGTCTCCGCAAACTCCTCCTTGCCGGGAATCCGTTTGGCGATATTGAACTGCCCGCCGATGCTGTCGTCGGCTTCAAACAGGGTGACCGCATGGCCCCGCTCAGCGGCAATGGTTGCGGCTGCAAGCCCGGCGGGGCCGGCGCCAACCACGGCCACTGCCCTGGGTTTGTCCGTTGGCAGATAGCGCAGTTCCGTCTCGTGACAGGCGCGCGGGTTGACGAGGCAGGAAGTGAGCTTCAGTTCGAAGGTGTGGTCCAGGCAGGCCTGGTTACAGGCGATACAGGTATTGATTTCGTCAGCGCGATTCCCCGCGGCCTTGTTGACAAATTCTGCGTCGGCGAGAAAGGGGCGGGCCATGGAAATCATGTCGGCGTGGCCCGCGGCCAGCACCTCTTCGCCCACCTGCGGCATATTAATGCGATTGCTGGCTACCACCGGCAGGGACAGGTGCTGTTTTACCCTGGCGGTGGTCCCGGTGAAGGCCGCGCGGGGCACACTGGTGGCAATGGTGGGGACACGGGCTTCGTGCCAGCCGATCCCGGTACTGATAATGGTGGCGCCTGCCTCCTCAATAGCCTTGCCCAGCGCGACTACCTCTTCGAAGCTGCTGCCGTCTTCCACCAGGTCCAGCATGGACAGGCGATAGATAAGGATGAAATCCCTACCCAGCGCCGCGCGAACCCGGCGGACGATTTCAACCGGCAGGCGGATACGGTTGGCGAAGCTGCCGCCCCACTGGTCGTCGCGCTTGTTGGTGCGTGTAACGACAAATTGATTGATGAAGTAACCCTCTGACCCCATGATCTCGACACCGTCGTAACCCGCCTCCCGGGCCAGGGTCGCGCAGCGCACATAATCCGAGATTTGCTCCTCTACCTCCTCCGCGGTAATTTCCCGGGGTGTAAACGGATTGATGGGCGCCTGGATGGCGGATGGCGCTATCAGTGCCTGGTTGTATGCGTAGCGGCCGGCGTGCAGTATCTGCATACAGATTTTGCCGCCCTCGGTATGTACCCTATCGGTGATCGGGCGGTGTTGCTCTACCTCGTCCTGGGTGGTCATCTTGGCCGAGCCCAGAAACACGCCGCCCTCCTCGTTGGGGGCTATGCCCCCGGTCACTATGAGGCCCACGCCACCTTTGGCGCGCTCGCCATAGAAGGCCGCCAGCCGGGAGAAGCCGTCCTGGTGTTCCTCCAGATTGGTGTGCATGGAGCCCATCAGTACCCGGTTTTTCAATCGGGTAAAACCCAGGTCCAGTGGCGCCAGCAGGTGGGGGTAGGGGTTGGACATGGATGCCTCACTTTGTCAGCTTGCCGGGGTCGCTTGTCGACGATTCATATATATGCAACTCTTTGCATATGATGAGCGGCAGAATAACAAGCGATTCCCATTGCGACAGTGACCAATTCGGCCGAAATCTCTGGCCGTATACGCTGCACGGGGCACTGGACCGCTTTGGTGGTGGCGATTGAGCCGTTTGTGGCTGCCGGGTGAATTTTCCCGATTTCCCTGCCAAAGAACTTTTGGGGGTGATGGCCCTGGATTCAAAACCCGGGGCGATGGGAGTGGAATTCTCTACCTACACAATTCGCTTTGACGAAGCAGCCAGCGGCGTTATTAACTTGGCAACTGAAAAGTAAATTGCCGGGTTAATAAAGTGAACAGGTTCCAGGGTAATCCCGGTCACGGCGGGCTCCTATCGGCCGCAACCACCAGCAGGAGATAAAAGCATGCAATTTGAATACACAGACAAGGTAAAAGGATTGCTCGATCGCCTGCGCGAATTTATGCGCGAGTATGTCTACCCGGCCGAATCGACATTTGTGGATCAGCTCGCCGAGGACCGCTGGGGGGAGCCCCCCATCCTGGCCCAGTTGAAGGCCCGGGCCCGCGAGGCGGAGCTGTGGAATCTTTTTTTGCCGGATTCCCGCTTTGGCGCCGGTCTGACCAACCTGGAATATGCGCCGCTGGCAGAGGAGATGGGACGTGTGCTTTTTGCCGCGGAAATTTTCAATTGCAGCGCACCGGATACGGGCAATATGGAAGTGCTGGCCCGGTACGGCAGTCCGGCGCAGCAGGAGCGGTGGCTGGCGCCGCTGTTGAACGGCGAGATCCGCTCAGCTTTCGCCATGACGGAGCCGCAGGTGGCCTCTTCGGATGCCACCAATATCGAGACATCCATAGTCCGGGATGGTGACGACTATGTGATAAACGGGCACAAATTCTATATCAGCGGTGCGCTGAATCGGCGCTGCAAGGTCCTGATAGTGATGGGCAAAACTGATCCGGACAATACCAATCGCCTTTTGCAGCAGTCCCAGATACTGGTTCCCGTCGATACCGCAGGCGTCAAAATAGTGCGGCCGATGCAGGTATTTGGCTATGACGACGCACCGGAGGGGCATGCGGAAATTATTTTCGACCAGGTGCGCGTGCCGGTGGAAAATCTGATACTGGGTGAGGGCCGCGGTTTTGAGATAGCGCAGGGGCGCCTGGGTCCGGGGCGCATACACCACTGTATGAGACTCGTCGGCCTGGCCCAGCGGTCTCTGGAAATGATGGCCAGTCGCGCCCAGCGGCGCCAGGTATTCGGGCGCCCCATGAGCAGCCAGGGGTCGGTGCGGGAGGATATTGCCAGATCCGCCTGTGACATAGAGCAGGCGCGACTGCTGACGTTAAAGGCGGCGGAACAGATGGACCGGCTGGGCAATAAGGCGGCCAAGGAACTGATTGCCATGATCAAGATAGTCGCACCGAAAATGGCTTGCGATGTTATCGATCGGGCGATTCAGATTCATGGCGCAGCGGGGCTCGGCCAGGATCTGGTGCTGGCCCATGGCTACGCCTATGCGCGCACCATCCGCCTGGCGGATGGGCCGGATCAGGTGCACATGATGCAACTGGGCCGCAACCTGGCGGCCCACTATGACAGCGTCGGTGAATAGGGAGGCTGCCATGTCGGAAACAGTGACAAGCGGGGATACCAGAGCGGTGGAGCAGCTGCCACTGGAAACTCTGGAGAAATATCTAAAGGGCAGGATTCCCAATTTTAACGGCCCCCTGCGGGCGAGCAAATTTCCCGGTGGCCAGTCCAACCCCACCTTTAAGCTGCAGGCGGCTTCCGGCACCTATGTGCTGCGCCGACAGCCGCCGGGGGAACTGCTGCGTTCCGCCCATGCGGTGGACCGGGAGTTCCGGGTGATGTCCGCCCTCGCCAGCACTGAGGTGCCGGTACCGGCGGTACTGCACCTGTGCGAGGACCGGGACCTGATCGGCTCGCAGTTTTATGTGATGGAGTACTGCGAGGGGCGCATTTTCTGGGACGCCGCATTGCCTCAGGTGGACAAGGCCCAGCGCGGCGCCATCTACGATGACATGAACCGCATGCTCGCCAGTTTGCACAGTGTCGATATAGAGGCGGCAGGTCTGGCCGATTACGGTAAACCAGGCAATTATTTCCGGCGTCAGTTGGACCGCTGGAGCAGGCAGTACCGGGCATCTGAAATAGAACCGATAGCGGCGATGGATACCCTGATATCCCAACTCGGGTCAGCGCTGCCGGAAGACGATGGCCGGATTGCCCTGGTTCACGGGGACTACCGCCTCGACAATGTGATTTTTGACCCGGTGAAGCCCAGAGCCATAGCGCTGCTCGACTGGGAACTTTCCACCCTCGGTCATCCATTTGCGGACCTGGCCTATCAGTGTATGCAGATGCGGATGCCCGCCGATGGCGACAGGATGGCAGGGTTGATGGGCATGGACCGCCAGGCGCTGGGTATTCCCACTGAGGAGGAGTATGTGGCGCGCTACTGTGCACGCATGGGTATTGACCGTATAGACTGCTGGGCCTTTTGTCTGGCATTCAGTTTCTTTCGCCTGGCGGCCATCATTCAAGGTGTCGCCAAGCGGGCGCTAACAGGGAATGCGTCCAATAAAAATGCCGTGCGTATGGGCGCACTGGTGGACCCGGTAGCCCGTTTCGCGCTGGATATTCTGCAACAGGAAGGCTGATATTCGGTCCCGCTGATACCTACCCGGCAATTAAACAGGTTGCCGGATTAATAATACCGATCGGAGATTTCTGCAATGACCACCAATTTGTTTGCGCTCGATGGAAAAATTGCCCTGGTGACCGGGGCCAGTCGCGGTATTGGCGAGGGAATTGCCCGGTTGCTGGCGGAGCAGGGGGCCTTTGTGCTGGTTTCCAGCAGAAAAGCAGAGGGCTGCCAGGCCGTGGTGGACGCCATTATCGATACCGGCGGAAAGGCCGCTGTGCTGCCCTGTCATATCGGCAGTATGGAGGATATTGCCCGAGCCTTTGGCCATATCCGCGATCAGTACGGCCGACTGGATATCCTGGTCAACAATGCGGCCACCAACCCCTATTTTGGCCATATACTGGATACGCCCGGCGATGCCCTGCAGAAAACCCTGGACGTCAATATTCGGGGATATTTTTATATGTCCGTGGAAGCCGGCAAACTGATGCGCGAGCAGGGTGGTGGCTGTATCGTCAATACGGCCTCTGTAAATGCGCTGCAACCGGGTATGGGCATGGGCATCTACTCCATGACCAAGGCCGCGGTGGTCAATATGACCAAGGCATTTGCCAAGGAATGTGCTCCTTTCAATATCCGCGTCAACGCCCTGTTGCCGGGGCTGACCAAAACAAATTTTGCCGGCGCGCTCTTCTCCAACGAAGAGATTTACAAAACCGCTGTCGCCCATATCCCATTGCGAAGACATGCGGAGCCGGGAGAAATGGCGGGTGCGGTATTGTATCTGGTTTCGGATGCCGCCAGTTACACGACCGGGGAGTGCCTGGTTGTGGACGGCGGCCTGACAACCTGCGGAGGACTTTGAATGTATAGCGATCCACTGCTCGACTTCGCAGGCAAGACTGCCCTGATCACCGGCGCCGCCAGTGGACTGGGTCAACAGCTGGCGCGGGATCTGGCTGCCCGGGGCGCTCGTCTGGTACTCGGGGATATCAATAACGGGGGGCTGGCGGCACTGGCGGATGAGCTGGACGATACCGGCGCCCAGTGTAAAACACAGGTCTGTGACGTCTCCTCCGCAGCGGACTGCCAGGCGCTGGTGGAGCTGGCCAGGACAGAGTTCGGAAACCTGGATATAGCGGTCAACAACGCCGGCATAGCCCCGCCAATGATGGCGCTGGAGGATACAGACGAAGCGGAACTGGACCGTCAGTACAACGTCAATCTCAAAGGCGTGATGTTTGGTATGCGCTACCAGTTGCCGGTAATGAAAGCACAGCAGTCGGGAGTGGTTCTCAATGTGTCCTCCATGGCGGGCATAGGCGCAGCACCCAATATCGCCTCCTATGCGGCGGCCAAGCACGCGGTGGTCGGCCTTACCCGCACGGCGGCAATAGAGTGCGCCAGTCAGGGCGTGCGGGTCAATGCCATCTGCCCCTTTTTTACTCTCACCCCCATGGTTGCCGAAATCCAGGCGCCGGGCGCCAGCCGGGAGGAATTCCAGGCGTTGCTGGCGTCCGGAAGTCCCATGAAACGGCTGGCGCAAACCGAAGAGGTGGTTGCGGCCATGCTGATGCTGCTGTCGCCGAAACTGAGCTATGTAACAGGGCTGGCACTGCCGGTCGATGGGGGTCGCTCCGCCTATTGATAGCTGAGCCGTTTACACAGCCGCTTTATCGCCGCGTCAACCTGCGGGTCTGGCGCTTCATATTTTGTGCTTTTACAGGTTCTAAAGCATTTTTCTCAAAATCCGCATGCCGGTTAATTCGTGCTTGATCACTGCAGCTATATGCATAAGCACCATGACACTCAGGACCATACAGCTGTATATATGCACCTGATTAATCAGCCAGGTCACTTCTCTATCCTTAATCAGGTAGGGCAGGGAGAAGAGGTTAAAGACATTGATGTTTCTGTCCATCATCAAGACCCCTGACAGCAGTACCACTGTTGTGACGATGTAGAGCATTCGGTGCATCTGGCTCGCCAGCCACTGATTCCAGCGAGCCAGGTTATCATTTTTAGGTTTAGTATAATGAAACGCATGAAAACAGCGGAATAAAAATAATGGAATAAACAGGGTTGTTATAGAGACGTTCAAAAAGGAAACCAAATTCTTGCTGACAAGGCTGTCGGAGAGGAATGCCACGTAAAACCCACTGGCATTGGCCCAGATAATCACAGCTGCAGAAGACCAATGCAAGAAGCGCGCGCCAGGTGAATATCGATTATTCATTTTATTATCCTATGGCGGTCTATTTATTAAAATAATTTAAATTAAGATAATAAAATAAAATAGATTAACCTTAAATATTCCCTTCTTTAACCCGTGGAAAACGCTGTCATATTTCTAATCGCCCCGGCAGGAAAATGAATTTTCCGGTTAATAAAAAAATAACAGTGGTACCTTCGTCGGCCATAAGTGGGCCTGGGATCATAAAATTCAACCATTGGCATATAAATACAGGTAAACTCCAGCAGGCTGTTGGAATTCGAAGAATTTCGACGCCTGGTACCGGAATATGGAGGTTCCGGAAAAATCGAAGACGCCTAAGTCGTTGATTTTGGGAGAAAAGTGAAAATCACATTTTTCGCTTTTCGTGTTTTGAAACAGGCAGGATGCCTTTTTCAACAACCTGCCAGTTGGGATAATGGCAGCAAAACAACTTTTAATATTCTGCCCTGTTTCCCTGGGCTTGACTGGGTCAGAGGCCTCAATGGGATAACCAGTTAGGTTCTGGCTGACAGCGATAAAGTCTGAACGACCTGGTGCCCTTACTATTAAGTAAGGGGCCTCTGTTAAAGGCGCCTTCGCCGCGAGCAACCTAATTCGAGGGAGCTGCAATACTGTCGGGCAGTGGTATTGAGACTATAAATTCACTGTGAAAAAAACCTGTCTATTGGCCTGACCGCAAAGGGAAACCGTGCTGAATCCCATTGCCAAATTGTCCAGTTCCCACGGGTGTAGAGGAAAACAGGGGAAATGATGCGAGCACTGGTATGTAGCCAGTTCGGTACGGCCGAATCGCTGGCCATTGAAGACTGGGATCTGCCGCTATTGCAGCCGCATCAGGTACGCGTCGATGTGCGTGCGGCGGGTATGAATTTTCCCGATGCGCTGATTATCGCCGGGAAATATCAGGTTAAGCCTTCACTGCCATTTGTTCCCGGTGGCGAATGCGCCGGGGTTATTAGTGCAGTGGGTGAGGAGGTTGATAATTTTCAAGTTGGCGACCGGGTGATCGCCATGCCCGGGATGGCCGCATTCGCAGAACAGGTGCAGGTGGATCGGCAGCAGCTGGTACCGATGCCGGAAAGGATGAGCTTTACCCAGGCGGCCGGTTTCTGCATCACCTACGCCACCTCCTATTATGCGCTCAAGCAGCGGGCGGATATCAGGCCCGATGAAACTCTGGCGGTGATGGGCGCCGCCGGTGGAGTGGGGGCTACCGCCATCCAGTTGGGCAAAGCCCTGGGCGCCCGTGTTATCGCCTGCGCCTCTTCCGCCGAAAAGCTGGAGTTCTGTCGCAGGATTGGCGCCGACGAATTGGTGAACTACCGCACGGAAGATTTAAAGGAGCGCATCCGGGAGTTGACCGGCGGGCGCGGTGCCGATGTGATTATGGATCCCGTGGGCGGCGACTACACGGAGCAGGCGTATCGCTCCATCGCCTGGAGTGGCCGTTACCTGGTGATTGGATTCGCCTCAGGGGACATTCCGCGTCTGCCCATGAACCTGCCGTTACTGAAAGCAGGCGACATCATGGGGGTCTTCTGGGGTAGCTGGGCACAGCGGGATCCGGACAGGAATCTGGAAAATTTCGCCGACCTACTGCAGATGGTAGAGGAGGGAAAACTCGACCCCCTGGTGACCGAGGTTTACCCGTTTGAGGACTACGCGCGGGCCTTTGCCACCATCACGGAGCGCCGCGCTCGGGGCAAGGTCATATTGTCGTTTGAATGATACAGCCCGACCAAGGAAGGCGGCTTTGTGGCTCTGGCTGGCTGGTTGTGGAAAAACAATTGCCAACAGCCTGCGAAGCTATCGCCGGGTCGGAAGGATACGGCAGTGCAACCTCGCTTTTTGTTCCAGATCGCGGGGTAGGGCGTTTTCGCTGGACCCCCGCTGCTGTCGCCGCCATTGGTTACAGAGTTCAATATAGTTCCCCGCCTGTACTTCGCTGCGCAACGCAAACCATCTGTGGTCGACTGCTTCGGTGCCAGTCCAGGGCCGGTTTGCACTATTGATGCCAGGGGGGGGAGCGGGTGTCAGGGCGCCCAGGTATTGCGCCGGGTGGATCAACATCGCTACTACGGCCATAGTGGCGATGCTGTTGCCCGCCGCAGTGCTCCAGGAATTGCGCTGCCTGACAGGCTTGTATCGGCGGGCCATGCGAAAAATCTGGTCGTCCAGGCAGGTTGGCGAACGGGTATTGCCCACTGCTGCTCTGTACTGCTTCTCCCACTCTCTCATACGGCGACCTCACGCACAGGCCAGGGCCGCCCTTTGGCGCCGAACAGAAATTCTTCCATCATTGCTTTTGCAGACCGATAGTGTTCAGTGCATTCACTGAGCGATATTTTCTCGATGTCAGCCGCGGTGGCCAACGATAAACCGCATTCGTTATGCAGCAGGAATAAATTTTTTTCCAGCCTCGGCAGGTGCTGTATGGCTTCGAGTAACCTGTTACCGCCGGCCGGCGGCTCCACGTGTTCGACTTTTTCCTGTCCCAGCATTTTGTTGACGCGAATATAAAGCCAATTGCGGAACAGGCGACCACAGAGTTCCGGCGGCCGCTCCAGCAGGTCCTGCCAAAGCCGCTGTACAAGCGGGTGTGTCGCAACCGAATTGATTTGTACACAGTAGCGGTAGAGCGCATCCTTGTGGCGCAGATACAGCTGGCGGAAAACTTTGAAGTTCCGTGTCCTATGGTAGTGACCGAGGAGATCCTCGTCGCTGAGCTGTGGAAATTTACTGGGTGACAACAGCTCGCACCTCCCTGCGCAGTATGTCCTTTTCATAATCCCGAAACAGGGGAGGGTTTGCTCCGGCCTCCGCCTGGCGGCGGCACATCCCCGTGCTGCATTAACCGGGCAACTTATTGAATTGCCGGGTGAATGGCATCCAGCACCTTTGCCGGTAGGCTAATTATAGATGTGCGGCTTGGTCCCTGCGGATCAGAGGTACAGCCCTACGCCAGATTTGCTGACCGGTGGTTGCCATCTGGTGTGGAGAATTCACGGGTAATGGCTTGCCTGGTGCTCCTTCCGCTCCAGTGGCAGGGAAAGCTGCTGCGGCCCGGATTCGGCGCGCAGGTCTTTTAGTTTGACCGCCAGACCCAACAGTCGGATCGCTTCTGGGCGCCTTTCCCAGCATTGCTCCATCAGGCGGAGGAATTCCGACAGGCGGCAGGAATGGCTGGCGCGCTCCTGGGTGACGGTGGAAAAATCATTGTATTTCACTTTTATCCCGGTGCCGCTGATCTGGTAGTGATCGTCCAGGTTCTCGAGCCGCTCCATCAGGCGCCCATAGAGCTCTGGCAGCTGTTGCTGCCAGTCGGCGAGGGTCGGCAGGTCTTCGCTGAAGGTGTGTTCGACACTGACGCTTTTGCGCGAGCCGTCACTTTCGACAGGGCGGTTGTCGATGCCCCGGCACAGTTCGTACAGACGCCCGCCAAACTTGCCGTAGGATTTGGCCAGCTCCAATTGCGACAGTTGGCGCAGGTCGGCGCAGGTGTGAATACCGTCGCGACGCATTTTGTCCGCGGTGACCTTCCCTACACCATGGATTTTGGCTACCGGCAAGCGGAGAATAAAGGTGTCGACGGCATCCGGCTCTATAACAGTGAGACCGTCGGGTTTGCGCCAGTCGCTGGCAATTTTGGCCAAAAACTTATTTGGCGCCACCCCGGCCGACACGGTGATGCCCTGGGTATCCTTGACCTTTTGCCGGATCTCCCGGGCGATCAGTGTGGCACTGCCCTGGCAGTGGCCGCTCTCGGATACGTCCACATAGGCTTCATCCAGGGACAAAGGCTCCACCAGTTCACTGTACTCGAGGAAAATTTCACGGATATTTGTCCCCACCTGCCGATACTTTTTCATATTACCGGGTACTACAATCAGGTCGGGACACAGCCTTTTTGCCTGGGCCGTCGGCATGGCGGAGTGTACGCCGTAACTGCGGGCTTCGTAGTTGCAGGTAGAGACCACACCGCGCCGGTCACTGCTGCCGCCCACGGCCAGCGGTCGTCCCCGCAAAGAGGGATCGTCGCGCATTTCCACGGAGGCGTAGAAGCAGTCACAGTCGAAGTGGATGATCTTGCGCATGCTGGGATTATATCCAGTATCTGCAATTTTCGGAAACTGCGCCGGTAGCCGGGGAAGCCGGGGCACATGAGCACAGGGCCAACACTATGGACCGGATAACACTGGTTGAGAATTCTGCGGATAAGCGGGTTGCAGCGATATTTCAGGAAATTCTCGACGAAAAGGGGTGTATTCCGAATATCTATCGGGCTTACGCCCACGATCCCCGTCTGCTCGAAACCAACTGGTCCAGGTTCAAGGCCCTGATGATCGGCGGTTGCCTGTCGGTGGTGTTGAAGGAGTGTATAGCGCTGGTGGTGGCGACGGACAATCAGTGTGATTACTTTATCCGCCGCCACACCGCGGTTTTGCAGGAGCTGGGAGTGGATCCACAGGAGGTTCTGCGTATCCGCACCCATCCCGATGAACCCCATCTGTCTCCCAAGGACCATGCACTGCTGGAGCTGGCACGCTATGCCAATCTGACGCCCTACGACCACGGCGAGCGGTGGCTGGACGCAGCCCGGGCCCAGGGGGCCAGCGACGAGGAGATTGTCGAAGCCCTGGGGATGATGGAGTGGTATGCGGGAGCCAGCAAGCTCGCCGCCATCCTCAATCTGCCTTCCGACTACTAGCAGGTTGTTGACAAAGCCCTCCCTGGCTTCCCTCAACCCGGGTTTGCGGCGCATGTCCGACAAATCAAGCAGTTACATGATTGATTTGCAGCCCGAACATCCCTGTTTGGGACAGCAGGCTGCTGAAAAACACTTTCCAACAGTCTGCCAGGGAATCCCTGATTTATTCAGAGGTTCCCCAGGGCCAGGCCACTAAAATAAGTTGCCGGATTCATGGGGTACAGGGATGTGCCTCAGCCGAGTCGCGGCCAGCGATAATCCAATTGATGAAGGATCATCTATTGAATGGTCGGGCTGATAGTATGAACAGGGCCTGGCTTTCAGCCGATTAGCTCCAGCAACAGTATATTAAGAAACGGATAGCTGCTATTTGAAATGCCGCAGCTGAGAACAATCCGCAGACTGAAGCATAGATGTATGTTGCTCCAAAGCTCAACACTCACCTTCCACAGGTTTCGACTCCTCTACCTGAGGTAGCTGGTCAATTTTGGGCGTGCGCGGGCGGGGTACGATCACTCCTGGGACCCGTCGGGCGCCTGGTCTCGGTCCTGAACTCGGGTAGAGTGTGCTGTGAGTGCCAAATCCTTGGTGAACTCGATTACCGCGTCCCTACCGCTGCGCAGTTGCTCGGCACTGGGTGCGAATACATGATCAGGCACGACACCATGCCATTTCCTGTCGCCGCTGGGGCGCAGCAGGGCACGTGTCGGGGCGAAAGCCCGCAGCTGCGTGTGCGGAAGATTAAAGAAATAGATCTGGCCAGTCTGGTTGGCGAAACCGGCGGTTTCCTCACCGACCAGGGTGCCCACGCCGCAGTCCTGAACAGCGGTCGCCATCACGATGCCAGCGGAATAGGTATAGGGGCCTATGAGTAGATAGACCTTGCCCGGGAAGCGCCTGGACTCAGATTCAGGGTAAACGGTTACACTGCCGCCGGCGGGCACGAGGTCGCCCGGCTTCCCTTTCGAGAAGAGACCACTCGCGCTCTTGTCGTTCAACTTCTCCATTACCTCCGACACCAGACCGCACTCCTTCGGAGCCAGCCGCGCCAGCAGGGTTTCGACATTGTCTGTAGAACCGCCGGGATTGCGGCGGATGTCCACCACGATCGCCCGGGTCTCCTCCTCCTGTGCGGTATCGACCGCCTGCTTGATCGCCCGCTTGAAGTCACCCTTGTCGCCGCCGAAATAGGATACGTCGAGATAACCGACCTTGTGGCCCAGCGAACGATAGGCCAGGTTGACACCGCCGCTTTCCTCGATCTCCTTCACCTTGCGGTTGAACGCCTCGTGGGAAATGCCGGTGATCTGAGCCGATCGGACCATACCGTCGATCTCGTAGCCGACGCGGAAGTCGGTGTGGAAATCGTAGAAGTGCCACAGTAGCGTCGAGAAGTGCGACGCGGCGATCTGCTCGCGCAGCACTTGGCTCTCGCCACGGGTATAGCGCGCCATTGTTGCGAGTATCTCGGGCACGGGTATGCCATTGACGTCCAACAGGCGGACTCCAGCTGGGAGTGCACCCGTCGACGAGTAGTCGTTCTTCACAAACAGGCCCGCCGCAGTCGCGGACACGGTCATTGGGAACACCTGGCCGCCATTTTCGGTGAAGCGGTCGAATTCCGGGTAGGGATAGAAAACACCCGCGTGGCCGTCGCGGAATTTCTCCGTCGCGACGCCAATCAGCCGATGAAACTCACGCCGGTTCATCGGCCGGTCGATGCCGGCGAGCAGCGATGTTAGCAGCGCGAGGCGTTCCTGCTCTGGCAGGCGCGCGTTGAGATCAGGATGCAACTCATGGAGTCTGGCGAATAGGTATTCGACATCCTCGCGGAGCTGGTCTTCGGGAAACACCCGATCCATCACGGACTCGTCCTCAAGATCCAAATAGACTTGCTGGTGCTCCCCCCGGCAAGCGGTCACCAGTAGTATGACTGCGAGACCAATCCCGCGGGAGACAATGCGAAAATTCATATTCGATCTCGGATTGTGGGTGCCGGAGATGCCGCGGGGCGGCTGTTACCGCTCCGTGGACACTGTAGAGGTTCGATTATTCATACCGCAGCGGCCTCAGCGGGGCCGCCTTCGAGGTCGAGTGGGACACTGAGTAATAGTGGCCAAACACTATGATGACCGGGCCCGGGCGGCGGCGCTCGTCCCAGGCCCTAAGCCATTCCGAAGCAACCTTACTCGCTTCTAACCACCGCCTCATCCATATCCCTGTTCAGCAGCGATGCCAGCCGGCGCCGCTGGCGCGCGGCAAATGCGCTGATATCCTGCCCGATCGCATAGAGTGACGGCACCAGCAGCAGGGTGACGAAGAAGGCCACGAACACACCGGAGGCCAGCGCCACCACGATCGGCTGCAGGAAGGCCGCCTGGATACTCCGCTCCAGCATCATCGGCAAGAGGCCGACAATGGTGGTGACGGTGGTCAGGAGGATGGGCCGGAAGCGCGCGACACCCGCCTCCACTATGGCATTAAGTGGTTTCATGCCCCCGTCGCGCAAGCGGTTGCAGTGGTCCATCAACACCAGGTTGTCGTTCACCACCACTCCGGCAGCGGCAGCGATACCGAAGTAGCTGAAAATGGCCATGGTCATGCCGGTCACCGCATGGCCAAAGATGGCGCCCACAAACGCGAAGGGAATCGCGATCAGGATCAGGATCGGCTGGGAATAGCTGCGGAAGGCGATGGCCAGCAGACTGTACATGGCAAAGAAGGCGGTGGTGTAGAGTTTTAGAACCTCCTGAATAAAGCGTTTTTCCCCCTCGGCCTGACCCACGGCACCGCGAATAATGCCCGGGTAGCGCTTTTCCCAGTCGGGAAAGAAATTTTCATCCAGATCCTTCATGATGTCGCCGCGCACATCGTCCTTCAGGTCCGCCATCACCCGCGCCGCGCGATTGCCGTTCCAGCGCTGGATGCGCTTGATACCCGGCGCATATTCGAGGTCAGCCACTGCCAGCAGGGGCACCTCGCGGCCGTCGGCGGTACGCACGCGAAAGTCCTTGAGACTCTCGATGGAGCGGCGCGAAGCCAGGGGGTAGCGTACCATCACCTTGACGTCCTGACCGGCGCGGGGCAGGCGCTGCACTTCTTCGCCGAAGTAGGCCTGGCGCACCTGGCGATTCACTTCCGCCAGGGTGAGCCCGAGTTTGGTCGCACCGGGTTTCAGGTCGATACGGATTTCCTCGGAGGCGCCCTCGAGATTGTTGCGTACGTCGTACAGGCTTTCGTAACTGCGCAGTTGGGTTTCCAGGTCCGCGGTGGCGGCACGCAGCACGTCCAGGTCCGGGTGGCGGATGGACAACTCGAAGCCGGGGCCGTTGTCGTTGAGCGAATAGCGCACCGAGACCTCTTTGGCATCGGGAATCTCGCCGATCAGCTCCCGCAGTCGCAGGGCGGCGTCCTTGGCGGACATATCGCGCACTTCCGGTGGAGCCAGCTGCACTATGGCGATCACACTGTCGCGCCGGGAGCGGGTATACCAGTTCTCGATGAGGACGCCCTGGCCGTCGGTGCGCTGGTTTACCTCTTCCTCCAGGCGCTTTTCCGCGTCCTGCAGTTGCGCCAGTATCTCCAGTGCGCGGCTATAGGGCGCACCCTCGGGCATCACCACATTGACGATCACCTCGTCGGATTCGATGTCGGGCATAAAGCTTTTCTTTACCCAGCCGCTGCCAAACATGCCCATGCCGATCATCAGGGTGGCGATAAAAATACTCAGGGTCAGGTAGCGACGGTTGACTGCCCACTGGCCGATGCGGCGGTAGTGATTTTGGGCGAACAGGACTATGCCGTCGGCAATGCGTTTTTGTACCCGTCCAAACCTGCCCAGTTTGGTGCGCGGTTTGAGGTTGCGCAAATGCGCCGGCAGGATAAACAGGCATTCGACCAGGGAAAACACCAGTGCGAGGATGACCACCCAGGTGATATGGCGGGTGAACTCACTGGTGGAGCCGGGCAGAAAGATCCACGGCAAAAAGGCGAGGATGGTGGTCACCACCGCGAAGACGACCGGCTTGGCCACCAGCTGGGTGCCCAATGTCGCGGCGCGCAGGCTGCCGCCCGGCCCCTGGTGCTCCGGGAGGTGGGACTGGGTATGGATACTTTCCCCCACCACTATGGCGTCGTCGACCACGATACCCAGCACCAGCAGGAAGGCGAATGTGGACAGCATATTGAGGGATACACCCACGCTGGGCAGCAATACAAAGGCGCCGGCGTAGGCAGTGGCGATACCTATCGCCACCCAGAAGGCCACCTTGGGGCGCAGGCTGAACACCAGCACCAGCATAACCAACAGCAGCCCCTGAAAAGCGGAGGTCCCGATGGTCTCCATGCGACCCTTGAAGTCCTCGGCGTTATCGGTCCACAGGGTGAGTTGGGCTCCGGCCGGCAGTGTTTCGCGCCGCTCCTCGATCCACTGGCGGATGGAGTCGGAAGCGGCGACGATATTCATGGTCTCGGTGGTCATCACCTGCAACAGCACCGCCGGCTCGCCGTTCAGGGTGGCGAGGATTTCATTGTCCTCGAAGCCGTCCACCACTCTGGCGATATCGCCGATGCGAATGGTGCCCCCATCTGCGGTCTGCCGCACGATGATACTGGCAAACTCCCGCTCCGTATCCGCCTGGTTGCGGACTTTGAGCTGGTAGCTGCCCACCTCGGTGCGCACCGTGCCGGCGGACTGGTTGAGGGAGTCGGCGCGGATAGCGTCTGCAACTTCCTGAAAGGTCATGCCGTAGCGGCGCAACGCCTGTTCGCTGACCTCGATGGAGACTTCTTCCATGCGGGTGCCGAACAGTTCCACCACCGAGATAGCCGGCAGGGCTACCGCCTCGCGTCGCAACTGCTCCGCCAGGCGTTTCAGTTCCCGTTCGCTCAAGTCGCCGTGTACCGCCACGCGGATATATTCGTCGCGGTTTACCCACTGGCGTACCTGCGGCGGCTCTATGCTGCGGGGGAAGGAGGAGATACTGTCGACACGGATTTTGACCTCGTTCATAAAACGGGGGAAATCGACGTCGGTATCCGCCAGTATATAGACGCCTCCATAACCTTCCGCCGAGGTGGAGCGCACCCACTCGATATTGTCCAGGTCGCTGACCGCCTCCTCGATCCGGGCGACAATCTGCTCTTCCACTTCCTGCGGGGCCGCCCCCGGCCAGGAGACCTCGATTTCCAGGCCCGGGAAACGCACCTGCGGGTCCATTTCCCGCTCCATGATGCCAAAGCCCATGAAGCCGGTGACGAAAATCCCCAACATCATCAGGTTGGCGGCCACGCTGTTGCGCGCCCACCATTCGATTAACTTATTCATGCGCGCTTTCCGTTGTTATTTTTGAGCCAGTTGGGTGACGGGCTGCACCTGCATTCCATCCACGGCATTGGCAATAGTGGAGGTCACCACCTTTTCCCCGTCGGCCACCCCGGAGGCCACCACCACACGGTTTTCCGAGGTGGACATCACCTCCACGGTGCGGATGTCCAGGCGGTTGTCCCCGTCGATGACGTAGACCTTATCGGCGTTGCGCAGGGCTTCCCGCGGCAATACCAGCGCCTGGTGCGGTTGCATACCCTCCGCCTGCGCGGTCACAAACAGCCCCGCAGCCAGGGGCACCCCGTCGCTGGCGCCTTTGCCATAGGGGTCCCGCACCTCCGCTATGGCATAAATCAGGCGTGTCTGCTGGTCGATGGCCGCCTGGGTGCGCACTATGCGCCCCTGCCACTGGTGCAGTGTTCCGCCAAATTGTGCCGACAGCTGCACCGCCGGTCCCGGGTGTGCGCCGGTGGCGACAAAACCCATGGGCAGGCCCAGTTCCACCAGTTGCGAGTCGGTCAGCGGCAGGCGCACCTCCACACGGTCGGTGGCAAACACCCGCCCCAGGGGCGTGCCGGCACTCACATACTGGCCCTCGCCGACGATGCGGCTGATTACACGGCCGCGAAACGGCAATTTGATCTGGGTGCGCCGGAGATTGGTCTTGGCGTCGCTGAGCTCCGCTTTCGCGGACCGCAGCATGGCTTCCGCCTCCGCCACCTGCGGCTCATTGACCTGAAGGGGCGTCGGCTCCCGGTTGGGATCGGCCGCCAGCCACTGCTGGCGTTTGATACTGGCCTGGGCCCTGGCCTGCAGCAAAAGGACCTCGGCCTGTGCCACACTCGCTTCGGCGCGGGCTACGGCCAATCGGTAATCGGCGTCATCCAGCTCTACCAGTGCCTCCCCTGCGTTGAACCCCGCGCCTTCGGCGAAGTTGTCCGAAATAGAGGAAATGCGTCCGGAAACCTGAGGTGTGAGATCTATCTCGGTGTGCGGACGTACTTCCCCCTGTGTGGTGACCGTCAGTCTTACAGATTCCTCCCGGGCCTCCGCATACAGCAGCGACACCAGGCGCTGTTCCTCCTCTTTCTTCTCCGGTTCCGGTTTCGCGGAGAACATTAATTGCACAGCCCCAAAGCCCAGAGCCAGCACCGCGACCGGTGCTGCAGCCTTTAAATATTTGTTTTTCATTGCGTCCTTCTTGCCTGAATTGCCAGATTCGCCGACGGCGGTCATCATCGTCGCCCGATTCCCTCAAGAGTACAAAATCTCAAGGGTTCCCCGGGCCCTGGATGCCAGCGATTCTATTGACGGGATGGCAGGGGGATTTGGATGCAGTGTGCCGCAAAATTTATCCGCCAGTGGACACAATGCGGCGGACGGAGTGACTTGTTCCCCGATAGTCTGACCCGGGGCAAGGGGGCATAAAAAAGCCGCCCCGACGGGCGGCTGTAGGCACTGGAACTATCAGCCCCGGGCTCAGCGCTCCAGCTGCTCCAGCTTGCCTTTTTTCCCGTCCCATTCGTCGGCATCGGGCAGAGGGTCTTTCTTTTCTGTGATATTGGGCCAGATCTCGGCCAGTTCGGCGTTCAGCTCGATGAATTCCTGTTGGTCATCCGGCACTTCATCCTCGGAGAAAATAGCGTTGGCGGGGCACTCCGGCTCGCACAGGGCGCAGTCGATACATTCGTCCGGGTGAATGACCAGAAAGTTGGGGCCCTCATAGAAGCAGTCCACCGGGCACACTTCCACACAGTCGGTGTATTTGCATTTGATGCAGTTTTCCCCAATTACGAATGTCATGTCTGTCCCTCAAAGCTGCGTTCTGGTCACCGCCGGCAGGGTGTTGGCGGTGCGGTACGGCTGCGGATTTTAGCAATTACTGGCGCCAATTGTAGAGGCTTTTCAGCCCAAACGGCTGACTGCTTATAACAAGTTTCGCAGAGCGTATAACTGCTGCAGAGCCTGTCGCGGAGTCAGCTCATCCGGGTCCAGGCCCGCCAGTGCCTCCACCGCCGGATGGGGCGGCGCTGCAAACAGATCCACCTGCCGGGGTGTGTCAGTCGCGGGTGGATTCGGCTGCGTCGTCAGCGCCGGGTCGGCGGTGGCCTGGCGCTTCATTGCCGAGGTCTGGGAGTCGTCGGCCTCCAGGGCCTGCAGCCGCTGTTGCGCCTCCGCCAGGACCGGCTCCGGGACCCCCGCCAGTCTGGCCACCTGCAGGCCGTAGCTCTTGGACGCGGGCCCCTCCTCAATCTTGTGCAGAAAGACAATGCCATCGCCGTGCTCAGTGGCGTTCAGGTGGATATTGGCGGCGGCCTGACACTGTTCCGGCAGCGCCGTCAGCTCGAAGTAATGGGTTGCGAACAAGGTGAAGGCCCGCACACTGCCGGCCAGGTAGTGGGCGCAGGCCCAGGCCAGCGAGAGGCCGTCGTAGGTGCTGGTGCCGCGGCCGATCTCGTCCATCAGCACCAGGCTGTTGGTACTCGCATTGCGCAATATATGGGCCGTTTCGGTCATTTCCACCATAAAAGTGGAGCGGCCGCCGGCCAGGTCGTCGGCGCTGCCGATGCGGGTAAAGATCCGGTCCAGCAGGCCGATGCGGGCGGATTCCGCCGGCACATAGCTGCCGCAGTGGGCCAGCAGTGCAATCAGCGCCGTCTGGCGCATATAGGTGGATTTACCCCCCATATTGGGGCCCGTAATCACCAGCATGCGGCGCTTGTCGTGCAGGCGGACATCGTTAGCCACGAAAGGCTCATCGAGCACCTGTTCCACCACCGGGTGGCGGCCCCCCACGATATCCAGCCCCGGGTCCGCGCTCAACTGCGGGCGGCACAGGCGCAGGTCGTCCGCGCGCTCTGCCAGGCAGGCGAGCACATCCAGTTGGGCGACCCCTGCCGCGGCGGCCTGCAGTTCCGGCAGGGATTCGTTCAGCTGGTCGATCAGGTCTTCATACAGGGCTTTTTCCCGCGTCAGGGCGCGGCTCTTGGCGGACAAAGCCTTGTCTTCGAACTCCTTTAGTTCCGGGGTAATAAAACGCTCCGCGTTTTTAAGCGTCTGTCGGCGGATATATTCCGCCGGCGCCTTGTCGCTCTGCCCTCGGCTGATTTCAATAAAATAGCCGTGTACCCGGTTGTAACCCACCTTTAGGGTGGGGATGCCGGTGCGCTCCTTTTCCCGCTGTTCCAGCTGCAGCAGATAGTCGCCCGCGTTTTCGCTGATAGCGCGCAGCTCGTCCAACTCTTTGTCGTGACCAGTGGCAATAACGCCGCCGTCGCGAATCACCACGGGCGGGTTTTCTACCAGGGCGGTCTGCAGCAGGCTCACCGTCTGCGGCCATTCACCAATCTGGCCGCCCAGCGTCTCCAACAGCGGCGAGCGGTTTTCCGCCAGTTGCTGCTGGATGGCCGGAAACTGCGCCAGGGAAGCGCCCAGCCGAACCAGGTCCCGGGGCCGTGCGGAGCGCAGCGCCAGGCGGCCGAGGATACGCTCCATGTCGCCAACCGGTTTCAGCGACTCCCGCAACGGCTCGAATGCGTAGCCGTCGATTAGTGTGGCGATGGCGTCCTGCCGCTGGTCCAGTGTCGAGGGTTGGCGCAGCGGATTGTTCAGCCAGCGTCGCAACATACGGCTGCCCATGGAAGTCTGACAGCTGTCGAATACCGACAGCAGTGTATTCTGATCCCCTCCGCTCAGGTTCTGGTCGATTTCCAGATTGCGGCGGCTGGCGCCGTCCAGGGCCACAGTCTCATCGTCGGTTTCGGTAGTGAGGCTGCGAATATGGGGCAGGTCGGTGCGCTGGGTGTCCCGTGCATAGTGCAGCAGACAGCCCGCGGCCATGATGGCGCCGTGCAGGTGGCTGCAGCCGAAAGCTTCAAGGTTCAGGGTGCCGAACTGCTGGTTCAGCAGGCGCAGGGCGGTCTCCAGCTCGAACTCCCAGGGGGCCCGGCGGCGCAGGCCGGTGCGGCGCGAAACCTCCGCGGGCAGATTCAGATCCTCCGGTACCAGCAGTTCCGCCGGTTCGTGTCGCTGTACCTGTGCCGCCAGCGCCGCCGTGGAATCGAGTTCCTGGACCACGAAACGGCCCGTAGCCAGATCCAGCAGCGCCAGGCCGAACCGGTCGCCGTGGTTGGCGATGGCGCCCAGCAGATTGTCGCGGCGGTCGTTGAGCAGGGCTTCGTCGGTGACGGTGCCTGGAGTCACGATACGCACCACCTGTCGCTCCACCGGCCCCTTGCTGGTGGCCGGGTCGCCAATCTGCTCGCAGATTGCCACCGACACCCCCGCCTTGATCAGTCGCGCGAGATAGCCGTCCGCCGCGTGATAGGGAATGCCCGCCATGGGAATCGGCTGTCCGCCGGATTTGCCCCGCGAGGTGAGGGTGACATCCAGCAGTTCCGCCGCCTTCTTGGCGTCGTCGTAGAAAAGTTCGTAAAAGTCGCCCATGCGGTAAAACACCAGCTCCGCCGGGTGCTGGGCCTTGATGCGCAGGTATTGCTGCATCATCGGAGTATGTTGCGAAGTCTTTGATTTTATTGCATTTTCTTCCAATTTAATGCCTATTGTGTAAAGGGTGTTCAAGACTCGGGCCGGCTACATTATCAGTTAACCGGAGGCGAATGTAGCACTCCTGCATAGATGGACTGGTGTGTCCTGCTAGGGCCTGTTCACATTAACTGAGATAGCCCTGCTGCTTCAGGTTTTGTGACCTGCAAGGCAGGAACCTCGCTCCTCTTGCCTCGATTGGCACCTTTTCTGTCACAACAGGGCCAACTCCGTTAATGTGAACAGGCCCTGGTCTCTGAGCATCAATGCCGGCACGTTTAGCATCCGTTAATGATTTCTCCTTAATGTCGTGGATAGTGGTGTGTTCCACTCCAGCTTTCAGTCTGGCTCGGTTAAAAGCGTCTCGGATGGCTCGATAGCTGTATGGGGTGCGCTTGTCATGGGTGTGGAATAGATAGAGGCACATGACTTTGGGAAGTTGTTTAGCCTCCCCAAAAAGCCCAGGAGGCTCGTTTTTTTGGGCCGAGGCATGTAAAGCGGGATTTCACCCAGTTAAACCCAGCGGTCTATGCGGCTTACTGCCACATGGGCTGGAGCGTAGTGTCACAGATGCCGACCAAAGAGCAAGAGGCCGCTTTTCGGGACGCCTGGAAGCAGGTTCTGCAGGACCCGGCTGATGGTAAGCGCCTGCCTGAACTCCCGGCGCATCCATGCAACTGGCTGTTTTTAATGCGGATGTGGGTAATCGGCGCGGAATTGCTTCTGGGATGAGCATCGGGATAATAGTGATCATGGTGACCAGTATTCAGATGTTAGTGTTTAAGGAGAAGAAATGAGACTAGGGCGGTCGTTTTTAACTTTTTGTGTTCCCACGATTGTTTTTGCGAAACCTAGTTTCATCACAATTAACGGCTATGATGTCGAATACGAAATATCAGGTAGTGGAAAACACACGGTTTTTTTAGAGGCAGGAGGCTCAGCAGGTTTATCTGATTGGGATCCTATTTTTGAAAGTCTTGCCAAAAAAACGCGTGTTGTTCGTTATTCACGGATTGGTAACGGCGGCTCAGAAAAATTAAGAAAAAATTACAGCTCTGAAGAGCATGCCGAAGAGGCTCGTTTAGTTCTTGAATCTCTAAATGTTAGAAAGCCAGTTGTTTATGTGGCTCATTCGTATGGTGCTTATATCGCTAGGCACTTCGCTGCTAGCTATCCCGAATGGGTTGCTGGGTTGATGCTGGTTGAGCCAGCCTCTGAACACGACGTAGATATCATGAGACAAATTGACCTTGTAAAAGCAGAAAAGGAAATTGCTCAAGTTAAACTAGGGCCTGTTAAGGAACCTCTGAAAAACTGCTCCAGTCTGGCATAATTTACCCCATTTCCAACATACACAGATTCAATCATGAGCCAACTGACCTTCGCCGAAGCCGAATACACTATCAAGAAACGCAAAACACGGCGCGAACTGTTCCTCGAGAAGCTGAATCAGCTGTTGCCGTGGAGGCAGTTGGAGTCATCCGTCGCCAAGTACTATGCCCGTGGCGGCATGGGTCGGCCACCTTATCCACTGCCCGCCATGTTGCGTATCCACATTATGCAGTTGGCCTACAACTTGAGCGATCCCGCCATGGAGGACGCTCTTTATGAGATAGAATCAATGCGCCGCTTTGCCAGTATTCGGTTGGATCGCGTGCCGGATGAGACAACGATCCTAAACTTCCGTCACCTGCTTGAAGAGCATCAGCTTGGCAAAAAACTGTTTAACAAGATCAACAAGCACTTAGGGCAGCACGGTCTGATTTTGCGAGAAGGCAGCATAGTGGATGCCACCATTATTTCAGCCCCGAGTTCGACGAAGAACAAGGGCGGTGAGCGTGACCCGGAAATGCGCCAGACAAAGAAGGGCAATGAATGGCACTTTGGTATGAAGATGCACATTGGCGTCGATGAATCGCTCGGCTTGATTCACAGTATCGAAACCACACCAGCTAGCGAGCATGATCTGAATGTGGTGGACAAGCTACTTCATGGAGAAGAAAAACGCGTCTGGGCGGATGCGGGTTACACAGGTGCACAAAACCGGGAGGCACTCTCATCAAGGAATTTGGATTGGCATATTGCGATGCGGCCTGGTAGGCGAAAGCAGCTAAAATTTGCAGACATTGAGCGAGCTGAAACGACCAAGGCAAGCGTAC